>CAZNVD010000012.1:14767-35137 GCA_964576505.1 uncultured Methanosarcinales archaeon | reverse complement strand
ATTTACTCTTGCTGTATTTTACAATACGACCGCCCGGGAATATATTGGTGGACTAAGAATATTTATTGGCTATCCTGCACTGATCTTCATTTTAGCAATTGGTTATTTTGCATATTCCAGAACAAGGGAATCTGGGGCTCATTGGTCATGGTCGTGGGGAGTCGGATTATTAGTAATTGGCATTTCCATGATTTGGATAGCAAATTCTTTTCCTAATGTAGTTACTACTAGTTGGATTGGATATGGTGCACTCATACTTATACTTGGAGCAGGAATTGCTCTCCTTGGCTACAGTGCGAAATTTGCAGTCACTGGTGGAGGATATAGTAGTGGGAGTGGTGGAGCAAGATCAGCTAAACTGGCTGATAAATTTGAACAATTTGCAACTACGCTTGATCCTGATTTGCAGGAACCATTTAGAAACCTGGCAGCAATTATGCGTGAGGAAGCAAAAGACATTGCAGCAGTCATGCGTTATCAAGAACAAATGCTTGAGTTGGTGTCTGCTGTTGAAACTGGAAAAGTGGCGGGGCTCACCGAAAAAGATCATTTGAAGAATGTACTTTCTAAAATTATTTCCAACCAAAAAAAATCAGTTTCAAAATTAGAAAACGAACTGCGCAATCAAGAAAAATTTGTCACAAGTGCAGTCAATGCTAAAATAAGTTGGTTTGCCAAAAAACTGGGAACTGGTTTAAATCCCGCCGCTATTGCACAGTTGAGCAATGCAACAAGTAATGTTAGGAAAAAAGCTGCCGAGTTACACAACGCATTAAACGCAGAGATGGTATCCCTAGATAACACAAAGGCAATTGCTGAAGCTATAGATAGCGTTTCTGGTTTCGACATTGTGGATCATTGTAAGCGACAATTGGAACCAGCATTGAAGAAAGGAATTAAGGATATAGAAAAGCTAGGTGAATTGATGGGTGAGTTGGATCAAGAACTAATTGCTGTAGCTAAAATGTAATTTTCAATTCTTGTTCTTTTATTTCAGCGCAACCCTTTTCTCTATTAAAGCCCAATTTCTTTATTTCATTTTGAACTCTATTCTTTTCATTTAACATTTCATGATGAAACTAGAGATTGGTCCATCTAAAATACTTAAAGCCCAATCTCTTTGTCAACATCTTGACATACTGCAATCATGTCATCAAAGAAATCATTTGCTTGCTTCTTCATCAATTTCACAATCTCTTGTAAATTTCCTTGCTGCAAATAATAAGTGTGAAACGATTCACGTACTAATCCACATTCAATAAGCCGATGCAAATGATGAACCACTGTTCCACGTGTCAGTTCACATCGAAGTGCAAGTTGATCACTTGTCAGTCCTTCTTTGCGTCGCGCAGCTTTCAATAATTCAACAAATATTCGAAAGCAGCTTGAATTCTTATCTCTGCTTCCAAAAAGTCCTAATGAATTTCCTATCCATTGAATATCTTCATTTAATTTGGAAGACTCTGGCTTCCTCATATTAACTATAGTTATCCGTGTAAATGTAATCATATTAAATTAAACACAAATCAAACATATAAACATTTTGTAGTGATTTATAATCAATATTCACAAATAATCAAAAACTATATAAATAAGTTCAAGCAATCTACCTCTGTGTTGATCTAAGATCAACCAAACAATCAACTACTTGCCAATAGCAATAACCTAAAAACCAAAAAAGATGACAAAAAAACAACCAATAGAAGACCAAAAAGTTGAGCCTCAAACTCCAGTTTCAGAACCGGCTCTTAAGGCTGATTCACCTGAATCTTACAAAAAACAAGTTGATGATATTACTGCTATAGCAAAACAGGTTCAGGCAGACTTTGAAAACTACAAAAAAAGAGTTGAAAAAGATTTTGAACAATTTAAGCAAAATGCAACCAAAAAGTTACTCAAACAACTTTTAGACTTAAACGACAATTTCGAAAGAGCATTACAATCTCCTGACACATTGAAGGAAGGAATTGAATTCATTAAACAACAGCTTCACAAAATACTGGAAGACAATGGAGTCCACCATCTTGACTCTGTTAATCAAACATTTGATCCTTACAAACACGAAGCATTATTTGTTGCAAAAGATAAAAACAAACCAAACAATCAAATTATTGAAGAGTACCAGAAAGGTTACTCATTAAACGGAGAAATACTCCGACATTCAAAAGTAAAAGTAAACAGACACTAGGAGGACAATTAAAATGGCACAAAAAGCAGATTTTAAACCAGGTAAAACAATAGGTATTGATTTAGGTACAACATTTTCCGCAGTTGCTTTCATGGAAGCAGGAAAACCAACAATAATTTCAAACGCAGAAGGAACGAGAACAACGCCGTCTGTAGTTTTCATTAAAGATGGAGAGCAGGTTGTTGGTCAGATTGCAAAAAATCAGGCAATCAGCGATCCAGGTCACGTTATCAGAAGTATTAAACGTCACATGGGCGAAAAAGGTTACACTGTAGAAATTGAAGGTAAAAGTTACACACCTCAGGAAATTTCTGCTATGATTCTTCAAAAATTAAAGAAAGATGCTGAAGCATTCTTCGGAGAACCAGTTACAAACGCAGTCATTACAGTTCCAGCATATTTCGAAGACGCACAGCGTCAGGCTACTAAAGACGCAGGAGAAATTGCCGGTCTAAATGTTTTAAGAATTATCAACGAACCAACAGCAGCTGCACTAGCTTATGGACTAGACAAAAGCGGCTCTCACACAATTTTAGTATTTGACTTTGGTGGTGGTACATTCGACGTTTCAATTTTAGAACTTGGAGACGGAGTATTTGAAGTTAAAGCTACCAACGGAAACAACTTGTTGGGCGGAGACGACATTGACCAGGCAATTATGGACTGGCTTGCTCACGATTTCAAAAAACAGTTCGGAATAGATCTGAGAAACGATCCTTCAGCTCTTCAGAGACTTAAGGATGCAGCAGAAAAATCAAAGATCGAACTTTCATCTAAATTGAAAGTTCAGATTAATATCCCATACGTTACTGCCGACGCTTCAGGACCAAAACACTTGAATGTCGAGTTAACAAGAGCAAAATACGAAGAGCTCTGCAAGGAAATCTTCCATAAATTGGAGGCTCCAACCAAGCAGGCTCTTGAAGATGCAAAGTTGAAACCATCTGACATAGACAAAGTAATCCTTGTAGGTGGTTCAACACGTATCCCCGCAGTTCAGGAATTAGTAAAGAAACTGTTAGGCAAGGAAGGAGACAAATCAGTAAATCCGGATGAAGCAGTTGCAGTTGGTGCAGCAATTCAAGCCGGAGTTCTGGGTGGAGAAGTAAAAGACGTTCTCTTACTGGACGTTACTCCACTAAGCCTGGGTATCGAAACCCTGGGTGGTGTCTTCACAAAACTGATTGATAGAAACACTACAATTCCTGTAAAGAGATCTCAAGTGTTCTCAACTGCCGGCGACAATCAAACTGCTGTAACAATTCAGGTTCATCAGGGAGAAAGAGCCATGGCAGCAGACAACAAACAGCTAGGTAAATTCGATCTTGTAGGCATTCCACCTGCACCTCGAGGCATTCCTCAAATCGAAGTCATGTTTGACATCGACGCCAACGGAATTTTCTCAGTAAGTGCAAAAGATTTGGGTACTGGAAAGCAGCAGGTAATTAAAATTACTGGCAGCTCAAACCTATCCAAAGATGAAATCGACAAAATGAGAAAAGACGCTGAAGTCAACGCCGTTGAAGACCAGAAACGCAGAGATGCGATTGAGTTGGAAAACCAGGCTGACCACATTATTCACTCTTCAGAAGAGCAGCTGAAACAATTCGAGGATAAAATTGATAAAAAGCTGAAAGATGACATCAAAAAACATATTGATGACGTCAAAAAAGCAAGAGAATCCAAAGATCACTCAAAATTGAAAGACAGTTTGGACAAGCTGAACAAAAAGCTTCAGGATATAGGTACACAAATGTATCAGGAAGCTGCTGCAAAGCAGCCAAAGTCTGGCCCTCATAAAAAATCAGACGAAACTGTTGTTGATGCTGAATTCGAGGAAGAAAAAGGAAAGGCTTAAGTAGCCTTTTACTTCATTTTTTTTCTTATGGCCACCGACTACTACGAAACATTGGGAGTACCGCGGACCGCTTCTAAAGAAGAGATTAAAAAAGCCTACAAAAATCTGGCAAAAAAATATCACCCAGACATTTCTAAAGAAGCAAATGCTGAGCAGAAATTCAAAGAAATTAATGAAGCTGCCTCTGTGCTAACTGATGACAAAAAGAAGAGTCAGTATGATCAGTATGGCTCAACACAGCAAGGCTTTGAATCAGGAGGAGACTCAGACTTTGGTGGTTTTAACTTCGGATTCGAAGATCTATTTGGAAACATTTTTGGTCAATCAAGAAGAAGGCAAGGCCCCAGGCGTGGCGAAGATCTTCAAATGGAAATTTCCATCACTCTGGATGATGTTTTGAATGGCGCAAAAAAACATATTGTGGTTCCGCGCATGAAAACCTGTTCTTCATGTAATGGATCTGGCGCACAATCCTCTTCAGATAAACAAACATGTTCAACCTGTCACGGCTCAGGTCAGGAACGAAGAACAACAAAAACTCCATTTGGGCTATTCCAGCAGACTGTCACTTGCCGCGCATGCGGAGGCCAGGGAGAAATTATCAAAGAACCTTGCGAACTCTGCGAAGGCGAAGGCCGAATGCATGAGCAGGATTCTATTACTGTCGATATTCCTGCAGGTATTACTGATGGAGCTCGCCTGAGGGTCGCAGGAAAAGGTCACGCAGGTGAACGTGGTGCCCACTCTGGTGATTTGTACTTATTCATCTCAGTAGATGAGCATGAAACATTTGAGCGCGATGACACCACTGTAATAGTAACCGTTCCAATCTCATTCACAACTGCTGCAATGGGAGGAGAAATAGAAGTTCCTACTCTGGAAGGCAAAGCCACCCTTAAGATAGCATCGGGAACTCAATCTCACACCATTGTTAGAATGAGAGGCAAAGGTCTCCCATCACTACATTCCTCTTCAAGGGGAGACCAGCACGTGCGTGTCGTTGTAGAAGTTCCACAAAAACTATCTTCAAAACAAAAGAAGATTTTGGAAGAATTCGAAAAAGCATCAGAGAAAAAAACTCTGAAGCAAAGAATTTTCGGCAACTGAATTTTTTTCTCATTGTTTTAGAATCTTTAAGAAACACGAATCTAAGTTACTAAAATCAATCTAGAAAATTAATTCGCAACAAGCACGCCATTAATAGTACCTTCTTGACCAGGTCTTGAAGTTACTCTTACTTTTCCTTTGTCAGTATCAACAACACATCCCTTTGTGATAATATTTCTTCGTACAAAGTGCAGGTTAGCCTTATTTTCAACTACTGTTTTAATTGTAGCTTTCATTGCTTTACCATCTTTTCCAATAACATTAACAACATTGCCTTTGAGGAGTTTTTGTTTTTCGTTTCCGCCACGTCCCCGGGCTGTTCTCAGAACACGTTCTCCAAGAAGAGTATGTGTTGGATTACTTGCAAGTTGATATACTCGCTTCTTTCTGTAATCCTTATATCGTCCGCCAGAAGGCTTCCTTTTTGCTCGATCAACACTGCGTGCCATACATGCGACACGCAGCAATCTGCTTTATAAATATTTTGTTTTTATTTGTAAGCAGTTTAACATAAAAGCGAAGCCTTTAAATACGAAACCGATGTTTGAAGCCAAAACTGGTGATTTGGAGGATTATAGCCATGGAACAATCAAGACCTTTGGATGCATTGAACAAAGGAAGAAACAAAAGGGTCCTTGTTGACTTGAAAAACGGTAAACAGCTTGTCGGAATTCTGAGAGCTTTTGACATTCATATTAACACAGTACTAGAGGAAGCAGAAGAACACGAGAAAGGCGAACTGAAACGCAAGTTAGGAAACGTTTTCATCCGTGGTGATACAATTGTAATGATCAGCTTAGCATAAAAAAATGACAAAAGGAACATACTCCAAAGGAAGAGAAAGCGGAAAGAAAAATCACAAAGCCTGTCGAAGATGTGGAAAACACAGTTATCACATTTCAAGGCAAGTCTGCGCCTCATGTGGCTACGGTGCAACATCCACATTAAGAAAATACGCATGGCATAAAAAGCCTGCTTAAGTTTTTTTTTCTATCTGAAGAATTTTGTTTTTAATAAGAACAGAGGAATAATTATTCCATCTCTCACAAGATTAACACTAGTTTTTCCATGAGCTCTGCCTTTATAATTTACAGGTACTTCTAATATCGAATATCCCTTTTTCCCCGCCATGATTGCAATTTCAGGTTCATATGCAAAATGATCACATAAAATATCACAATCTCTAATTGATTTAGTAGTCCACGCTTTGAATCCGGCATTGACATCTGTAAACCTTTTGAAACATAAAATACTCGTAATCCCGGACACAACATAATTTGCAACATACCTTATCTTGGTAATGCTTCCCTTTTGTCTTGTTGCGCCTGGAATGAATCTTGACGCGAACACAATATCAGCTTTACCTGCTCTGATTGGTTCCACAAGATTGGGAAGCTCTTCAGGTGGAAATTGAGAGTCTGCATCAACCTGTGCTTGTATCGGACGTTGAGCATACTTAATTCCCATTCTTATCGCATAACCCTTTCCTCTATTTTGTGAATATGTGACAAGTCGCAATCCAGGTACTTTCAGATTCTTGACAATGTTTGCTGTATCATCTTTACTTCCATCATCCACTACAATAATTTCTGCTTTAGGATAAGTTTTATGAATTCTGTTAACTGTATCTTCAATATGTCCGTGTTCATTGTATGCCGCAACAATAACACTCACATCACTTCCTTCCAGCAATGCTTTATCGTTAACCATTTCACTCCTTCCTACTGCCCTGTAAGAATTTAAACATTCTGTCGTCTCTTTTGCAGACGCAAAAAATACCCAATATCACAAGTATACCGAATGTAATAACACTCAAAATCCGCCCAGTCCTTGCACTTCTCGGTTCAAAGTCAAAGCGTAATTCTGAGATTTTTCCGTCAACAGGAACTACTGCAAATATTCCATTTGCTGGAAGTATTTCCATCGCCTCTCCATTTGATGAAGCTCTCCATCCATCATAAAGCGACATTTTTTCACTTAAAAAAATAAATCCCTTTCTATTTGGAATCTGCATAACTAGTGTATTTGGATCAGTATCATAATAAGTAGTAATATTTACAGGAATATACTCGGTTGACCTTGACTTAAGATACGCGTCAATATCTTGGAACGAAACTTCGAATTGCTGTTGGAATATGTTTGGAAATACCTTGCCGCCTTGATCAGAATATCTTTTGAGCACCGCATAATCTTGCTCATCTTGCACCCCTTCAGGATGCACAAACAATGCATTGAATTGGATAAGTTGGCTGAATGGAATACTCTTCAGACTATTACCTATCAAGGCAGTCGCCACATGCTTTCGTGTTTTGAATTCACCACTCGCAAGAACCCCCCCATAAATCAGTTCAGCAACCTTGTCTGCCGCACCAATTACTGCCATACTTTCATTTGTATAAAATCCTCTATGAACATATTCTGGATTGTAATACACATACCCTTGATTTCCTTTCTTATAACTCTCGCCTGATATTTTGCTGCTGACATTGAACGATTTAAACAGCGAAAGACCAGTTCCATTTGGCACCAACGCAGACGAAATAATATACTTAACATTTAGAAGTCCGAGAATTCTGTTAGGTGCAAAGTTTGCTCCACTCATATACTCATGAAAATATCTGGAATCCCACTGTGTCCCGAATATTCCATAAGTTGACTCAAGGTCAAACCAGAAAAGTTCAAGATTTATGTGATGATTATCAGTTCCCATCACTTCGTTTATATGAATTCTAAAGTGGTCCGGATCATTGCTCAGAAGTTTTGCCCACTCAGCCCCATATATTGTGCTTTTTGGTTCTTTAAGATCAGCTACGCTTGTCAGAAATCCAAGATTAACAACAATCCCAATTCCCAAAATAAGCAATATAGTGAATGCAAGACCTGTCTTACGAGTCCATTCAAATTTGTCATGGCAGTATTTATACCCGAATCCTGCAAGCAACCCTGCAAGAATGATATTCATGATTCCAAATCTTCCGATGAGCCTGATTTTAGTAAACCCTGGAACATATATCATCAGAGGAACAAGAATTCCAGTAATAATACAGAAATAAAACAGGTATGAAATCCAGATGAATCCAATCCTTGGTTTTCGTCGTGAAATTCCATAAGCTACTCCAAGAATCGCCAGTATGTTGCCGACAATATTCAAATGCCCGTACCTGTCATCATAAGAAAGCAGTACCTCCTGGACAAAATCACCTAATCCCCCTATCCTTTCCGAAAGTATCTCCTCAATAGGCATACCAGAGGCACGGTCAGACGCGTACTGCACTCCATGTACAAGCGGAAAAAGTTTGTACGCAACAACGCCCACAAACATGAGTGAAATGACAAGTACAATAACTACAACTGACCAAAACTGAGTTCTCTTTATTGCAATTTTATTATCTTTATACTCGAAGCAGGCAACTCCCTTATACAGAAAGTACAATCCAAACAAGAAACTTGAGTAATAAAGATGTACCACTCCTCCACCTATGAACTGCAATGCCGCAAACACACCTGCAATAATGGCACAGAATACTGTTCTCTTCTCTTCAACTGCAAGAATTATGAAATAAAAAATCCATGGTATGAACGCGATTCCATACATAAACCAGGCAAAATGTGCTGAGTAAACTACCATTCTACTCGACCCAACAACAGCAAGGCTGACTAGAGCTGCATTCTTTGATTCTGTAACTCGCCGGCTCAAAAAATAAATTCCAATCAGAAAAAATGCATAATGAAGAATGCTGTTAATTTGAAAAGCAACCACTGGATCAAATATATAATTCAGAAGCAGTAATGGAATGTTTGACGTTGTTGATCCCACATTCCAGTTAGGTTCACCAGCCATTAAATTTGGGAGCCACAATGGAAATTCCCCATTTCTTACTGATGTTTGGTGTTGAGCAAAACTTCCTCCGACATTGTGGAACCAGGAATATCCATAAACAAAACTATTTACTCCAAAGAGATCAAACCCAAAAACAAGCAGCACCAGCAAAATCAGAATGCTTACCTGCATTACTTCTTTCCGAGTCCCCTTTTCAAGTCCTAACATGACCAATAAAGAAGGGTTGCAGGCAAGACTATAAAAATCTTAACAAAAAATGCGGGGAGAAGGATTTGAACCCTCGTAAGCACTAAGCTAACAGGTCCTAAGCTTGGACGGATTTCTTCAATCCTCTGTCCCGTTTGGCCGCTCCGGCATCCCCGCAAAACAAGTGATTAAATTTGGCCAATCGATGGGTATTGACCACTGGGAAGGTATTTAAAAACTTACCGATTCCAGTTCCTCTTATCTGTATACCATAATATGTTCTGTTATATTTCTTATTGATCCATTGCTCCTTGAAGTGAGTTATTTCAAATTCATTCAGAATAATCAGTACGTCTGCTTGCAATCGCATACTTGCAGTCGTAAAACCAATACCCTTCCCCCTAATCCCTCCATCTGTGTCAAATAATCCAGCCATAAAATATCTTTTAATTAATTTTGATCCTCGCATGATTACTGGAGGTATAAAAACAACAAAACTCTTGGCACCATTCGGTATCTCTAGATCATTTGTCAAAAAGTGATAAAGACTTTTGTTTCTTATTTGCAATACATATGTAATACTTTGGGTTGCCTTATTAATCTTGAGCACAGGTAAACTCTTGGTATTGATAATAGAACAAATGATTTTGTATATGTGCTGAATGAGGTATTTTTCAAGAATTTCAATAGAAATTCTATAGTCTTGGGACTGATCCACCTTACTTTTTTTAGCGTCAGAAATGTGACCATCGCCAACAACAAATCCAGCAAGGTAAGCTGTTTCCTTTGTTAATTTTATTGGATCAATTTTGCGAACATTCATAGTTCAGTCTCAACCTGAAAACAGTATTTCAGTAAACTAATACACATTTAAATGCCAAGTCACCAGATGACCTGTGACCAGTGAGGAATACTTTTGAATCCCGTCACCAAGAAACACTTGAATCTATAATTTAATTTGTTTGTCTCCACACACCGGCTCAATAATTGGTTCTCCATATACCCCATCAAAGCCAGGCTTAAATGCAATTTTCTCATTTCTATTTTTAATAATTAATTCAACAAGAGCGCGATGACAATGCTTCGCCAGCTTTTCTGCAGATACTGACATCAATATATCCAATTCATTTGCGCCAGCTTTCAACGACTCTTGATAAATATCTGCAACTTTTTTTGTTGTAATCCCTTTACCATATGCTTTTGAAATAATTTCTGTGAGTGGAATCAAATGCGAATAAGGTTTTGCATTCTTTCCTCTAAATCCTTCTTCTCTTTCTGCAAGTTCCTCAACTCGATGTGCCACTCCAATTGTCATTTCCTTTTTACATGCAGGGCAAATTTTCCCTATTTTCCTGCTTTCCTTCGGACTCATGCAAACATTACAAGCACTGTGTCCATCATAATGATAAATTCCTTCCTCTGGCCAGAACTCAAGTGTGCTCTTCAATCCCTCACCAGTTCTAACTGCATTAATTATTTCATTGTACGATCCAGTCTTACCTTCAAACACTGTAGCCTCCCTCCCAATTCTCCATGGTTGAGAGCTGTGTGCATCAGAAAAACTCACAAGCTGATAATTATCAAGTTCTTTAACTCTCCAGTTCATCCCCGGATCTGAACTCAATCCGGTTTCAACTGCACGAATATGTTTGATCTGGTCACCAAAACAATCTTTGAGAGAATCAAAACCAGATTTTGATCCAAACACTCCAAAGTAAGGAGTCCAGATATGTGCAGGAATAATTTCGATATCTGAAGAAATTGCTTTCATTCGCTCAACAAAGTCATGACATGACATTCCGAAGATGGGTCTTCCATCATAATCAACCCTTCCAACTTTTAATAGCTCGTGAGTTATTTGATCAACAATTTCAAACGATGGCGCAAAAACACAAAGATGAACTTTTCTTCCTCTTTTATTATGGGTGTAGATAAATGACAACTCTGTTGTCAGCATAAATGGAAAACCTGTTGCGGTCTGGAATATTCCTTCTCTCTCTGGCACTGGCGAAAGTTGTTCTTTCAACTCCTTAATCCAAATCGGATGCGTAAAATCTCCGGTTCCCAAAAGATTTAGACCTTTAATCCTTGCACTTTTTTCAAGCAATGGAATTGTTGTGTGCTTGCTGCAAGCCTGCGCAAATCTGGAATGTAGGTGAAGATCTGCAATGATGTTCATGGCTAAAGAGTGTTACTTCCTATATAAAAAATGGCTTACTGCCCCTTCTAACCATACTTTTTTAAATAGCCCCTTAGTATTGATGCCTGAATGGGTAGACGCGAACAACAAACTCCTGAAGAAAGCGAAGAAGCGCAACTGCGCCGTATGAAGTTACCACGGGGAGCAGAAGTTTTTGGCATTGTAGAAAAAAGGCTTGGTGCAAGTAGAATGCAAATAGCGTGCATGGATGGCAAAGTCCGAATTTGCCGCATCCCTGGTCGTCTTAAGAAATTCTTATGGGTTCGTGAAGGCGATATTGTAATAGTGGAGCCTTGGGAACACACAGCAGATGAAAAAGGCGACGTCACTTACAAATACAATAAAACCCAGGTATTGCATTTAAGAAAGAAAGGCTATTTAACCCAATTAGACGAGTTTCAAGAATTCTAGTATTCAATGTTATTCTAAAATACCGAAAAGTTTATAAATTAAATCCGTTCCGAGTTTATAAAATTACCTGTAATTTTCAAATGCGTATTAAAAGGAGAAGGTGTACTAAAAATGGAATCTACGGTTAAAAAATGCCCTGAATGTGGCGGAAAAGAACTTCTATTTAGCCGTGAGCTTGGCCAGGTTTCTTGTAAAGAATGTGGCTTGGTTCTTGAAGAAAAGATGGTTGACTTCTCACAGGAATGGCGTGATTTCGAAGAATCTCCAGATCAAAGCCGACGCCGAGCAGGCGCTCCAATGACTTATACTAAGCACGATCAAGGTTTGGGAACTGAAGTAGGCCAGACTCGTGATTTATATGAAATTAAAGATAAAAAAGAGCGGGACAAATTCTTTAGATTAAGAAAATGGCAATACCGTATTAGCACAGCTATTGAGCGTAACCTTAAGCTAGCTTTAGGTGAACTTAAGCGTGTATCAAGTTACTTAAAATTACCAAAATCAGTTGAAGAAGAAGCTGCAAGAATTTACACTTTGGCAGTTCAAAAAGGCCTTGTCCGTGGTAGATCAATGGAATCCGTTGTTGCAGGTGCACTTTATGCATCATGCAGACGTCATGACGTTCCTCGTACCCTGGATGAACTTTCAGAAGCTTCAGGAATCGAAAGAAAAGAAATTGGACGAACCTATAGATTCGTTACACGTGAACTGGTCTTAAAGATTTTGCCAAGCAATCCTGCTGATTACATTCCACGTTTCGCATCCGCTTTAGAAGTGAGTCCACGAACTCAGTCAGAAGCCGTAGAAATTTTGGAACAAGCACACCAGGCAGGCCTTACAAGTGGCCGTGGCCCAACAGGAATCGCTGCAGCAGCTTTGTACGTTTCAACCTTAATCAACGGCGAGAAACGTACTCAACGTGATGTCGCTGACGTAGCGCGCGTAACTGAGGTTACAATTAGAAACCGATACAAGGAATTAATTGAAGCTCTTAAATTGGAAAAGCAGCTTGAGAAAACCAAAAAGAAAAAGCGCTTAGCGTTTGAATAATTTTATTTCTCATTTCTCTATTTTTTATGTGTGCGTTGAGTGTTCACCATAACTAGTCTGCACAATCAACAACCACGAGTGGCGCACGACTCGAGGTGATTGTGAAGGGAAATGAGCACAGGGCGAATGAACCGGAGCAATCAGAAAACCACCGATAGGCGCAGAGAGCAGGCAATTAAAATAATAAGTGGGCCTGCCCAGATTCGAACTGGGGACCTTCTCGACGTCAACGAGATGTCATAACCAGGCTAGACCACAAGCCCATAAGCCATATTTCTCAGGCTCCTCTATAAAAATCTTTTCTAAAAGTAGAATTAATCAATTATTTTCTAGAATCTTTCGTTTTGATCACGAAGGTGAGCATGTTGTTGAAGAATTTTGTCTTTAAGGTCATCCAAGAATCTATCATAGTCAGGATGCTCTTCCTTAAGTTCATCCAGAATAGCATGAAGTCTTTGTATAACGAGTGGCTTTTCAACAGAATTCTGTTCAGTCACAAACACAGCTTCTTCATTTTGCTCATTATACGCTGGAGCTTCAGATGCAACTGGCGCTTCTTCGATACTTTGTTGCGGTGCATCTTCAGTAACTGGCATATTTGTATTAGCATTGTCATTCCAGTTATTGTTGTCAGAATTGGCTACGCTTTCTGGGCTTGAAACTTCCACACTTGGTTCTATACTTTGAATAGTCTCGGCTATTTCGGGCTGACTTTCTTGCTCTTGTAATATTGGTAAAACTTCCTCTTGACTTGCTTCCAGTCCAACATTTTCTATAACCTCCGTCTCCTCAGCACCGTACTTCTGCTCAAATTCAGTTTCAGTTGGCATTTCATGCTGCTCGGGCTGTTGCTCTTGCACAACTGACTGCTGAGAAGGTAACTCTGTTTTAGTTCGCTCAATAAGATTAGTAACAAACACACTCCTTCCATTCATGATCCAGTCAAAAGTCTGCAATGTTTTCAGAGCACTTCTCAAATCCCTGCATAAATTCGCTAGAGCAAAAATTTCTTTAGCTTCAAGTGATTCAGTATCTTGCATATGCAAAGGCACAGTAATCGCTCCCAATTGTCTGTTAGCAACTACACCTCCACATGTGATTTTTTTTGGTACTTGTTTTTTTGTAACTGTGTTCGTTGGAAGCGGCACAACAAATAAGTCAGCCATATGAGTATCAAGATAATGTCCGAAATTCGCTCTGATCTGAATAAACTCGCCGACCGAAACTTGCCCGCTTTTGTTCGGTTTCACAAACCGCTCGACTTGTAAACTTGGTCTCAGAGAGAACACAGCTTCAGGATTTTGTTTATATTGTACCACAAGTTCTTCAGTAAATACGCCTGCCCAGAGAGCCTTGATAATTTGACTGACCTGATCTTTTGAAATATCATAAAACTGGTAACCATGTTGCTTTCTGTCATGGAAAAATGGTCCGTGAATATTGTAAGTTATCTGAGTTCCATAAGCATAAATGTGATCTGGAACATTTAGATTGTCAAGTGATTCATCAAGTTCAGGCAACCACTCTTTGGGAAAGGAAATCGTCATGATAATCCGCTGGATTTCCTCGCAACATTTCCTTCTTCCTAGTGCATCATTCAGTTGAGAACCGGCAATACACTTCACAATTCTTTCTTGTACACTCTGCAAGAATACACTCCATGCCTCCGGGTGAATAAAGAATTGACTATTGACAACCTTGAATGGCAAAATTTTTCCCATCTGAAAATACAGTTCAGGTAGGGGCTCCTCTTTTCGCTGCTCCCGCTCGGACAGCCAGCACACAATCATGTAATACAAAGGCATTTCATTCTATATAAATCTTTTTAGCCGTCCCAATACAAAGTTTTTTAAAATCACAACCCTTTTCCAGCATCACAAAAGAGGAGCAAAAATGGTATACTACTTCACGTGGAGAAGCTGGGCAAGTCTCTTGACTGGTGTTGCATTGATTGTTATTGCCAGTATTCCATTAGCATTCGATTATGGTTACCTCGCGTTTACTATTCCTGATCTACCTTCTTTCTTTTTGAGAGTGCTTCTTATTGTCGGAGGTCTTCTTTTACTCTGGGACGCAACCAAAGAAGTCTGGAGAGCCCCTCAATTCATGTGGCTGAGCCTGGGTTTTGGAGTTCCAATATTTGTTTTGGGTCTAATTCCGCTATTATATGACTACGGAATCATCCCTTTCACCTTGGATCTGGCTGGCACAACATTCCTTAATATTTTGACAGTCTTAGCTGGAGTTGTACTATTCTTAGACTCCTGGAAAGCAGTTTAATTTTTTGTTTCTTAGAATCTCTTGATTCTTTTGCATCCATTCTTTCCATTGAATCTCTGATTTATGCCCTCTTTCAAGCGCAATATTTTTAAACCACTGATTATGAGTAGCTTCCGCGCTGCGTCGGTGGTCTAATGGCTATGACTCCGGCCTTCCAAGCCGGTTATCCGGGTTCAAATCCCGGCCGGCGCATTTTTTAATTTTCTTTATTTTTTTGTTATTCTTCGCATCTTAAGTTCCTGGCATCTCTGTAACTCAGAATTATTCCAACAGTCGCTGTCCCATTCTGCTCGCAACATCCCTATCTATTATCACCACAAATACTTCATCATTTCCTTTGACTCCGTTGTTTGTAGGATTCATTGATCCCGTCAACAGAGTCTCATTATCAATGATCCACAACTTATGATGCAACAGAGTGCTCCTTTCATCAGGCTTCCCACCAACATCAACAAGATCATCAAGAAGCTCGTACTGCATATTCATTCTTCTGTCTTCAACCCTCCCATTAACATTTATCCCTTCCAACAGTTTACCTCGCATCATTTCAAGAACCTCGGGCAGTGTAAAACTAAATAGGGCAAATTGAATAGAATATTTTGCATTTCCAATTTCTTTGAGTAGTATTTCTTTACAGGGATCATCAGGACAAAAATTAACTATTATTTCACCATCATTGTACTTCCACACATTTTCTTTAGTCTCTGCATCCCTCTCACCATTCCACAATTCATTAAATTCAGTTTCAAAAATCTCGGCTGCATGTTTTGAATGAATAATTACTATGTTGTTGAGTACTGATCTATCAATACTTGGATTAAACGAACCAAACAACACCGCCTCATCATCACGCACACAAAATTTGCTATGCATCACACGTTTCTCTCGTTGCCTGTACCAGGGATACTGTAGTTCCATGTATCCTGTAACTTTAATTGAAACATTTTTTTGCAGCCCATCAAGCACCCCCTCAAAATGATCATCAAATGAATACAACGCACAATGCAGTTCATCCTTTGTGCCGTTCAAAAACAGTTCCAGCACCTCATCAAGATTATCACTTTCGCTTGCATATACTTCTATTGGTTCTCCCCTTTCCTCAATTTCACATCCCACCAACAAAATCAGAATTCCAAGCGCCATAAAATATTTCATAAATTACTTATGATTTCAAAATTTATAAACTCGCTGCAGAAGAAATTAGACTCATTCCAATTCTTGTAAAGATTTATTCAAACCATGGACAACTTGAGGTTGCAGTGTAAACAATCTTTCAAGAAACAATTCCGTGGCATCTTTATTTTTCTTTTTGACACTATACCCTTTGATTTTCGCATAACCTGCAGCATGAAGGCTTGGTCCCACAGAAAAAAAAGAAATTTCTTTCATCTTTTTTCCAAGTAATTTTTTCCTCACAAGGTAAAAATTAATTTCTTCCAAAGTTGCAGGCATTACTGGTGTCCCATTTTTGTCAACTTTATTTGCGAGAAATTGTTTTGCAATACTTGCTGCAGGTTCATCAGACTTCAAAAGTTTCACTTTATCAAATCGCTTCGTTTGCTTGTAAACACCCTCCTCATAGTGTTTCTTAAAGCAGGTTCTACAAAGATCCTCTACATAAACCGCCTTGTCGCAAACTCTGCATAGACTCATTCCAATTTTCATTGAAGTAAACTTATAAGCTTCTGTTTTTAAGTATTTCTGGGTGATACGATATGAAACAATCAGAAAAGAAAGCTGAGTACATGTTAGCCAAACTTACTGGCTTCATGATGGAGTACATGATGGACCTTCCAAAGAGTCCAGAACTGTTGCGGGCGTATCGGGAAGGCAAGGATGACTATAAAACAGGCAAACCTGGTTTGGACTCCTTAGTTGAAGTAGCTGCTTGAATGTAGCGTTTTATTTTTTTTATTATTTCCTCTTTCATCGCGCCAGTAAATCCATGCTTCTCAACAATTTCTTCCCAATTAACATTAGGCACCTTTGTAAGAGTCCCAGCCAATGGTCTTCCATGTGCCAGTGCAATTTCTTCAATGCGCTTCGATGTTGGCGATCCAAATTCTCTGAGCCCCGGATATTTACAGAATCCATCACAACCAGCTTCAATTAGTTGATTTAGATACTCTACTCTTTCATCCCAGATTCCTGCAACAACTTCTACTTGTGGGAAATCTCGTTTAACAGCTCCAATCCACCAGGCATGATACTCTGCGCTTGGCGGTTGCACATTCTCCATCTCAGTTCCTTTCATCTGAACAAACGAAGCGCATGAAAATTTGTCAATTTTATGTTCTTCAATAAATGCTTTGAGCTTAGGATAATCTTCCTTTGTTTCTCCAAGTCCTACTATGATAGTCATGCCTTTTTTCATTCCTAATGTTTCAGCATTTCGAAACATCGCAAGATAAGGTGCCACTGGTTTGCTCGGACATGTTTTTTTATGAATTTCTTCATTTACCGTTTCAATCGCTCCAGTTACTCCTTCAAGGTATGGTTGCAATTGTTCGAGCATGCTTTTAGACAAAGCTCCAATATTCAGCCAAATTTTGTGCCCTAGAATTTTGCTCACTCCTGCACATATCATCTTTAGATCATCAATACTGTATGAACCAACTCCTCCCGACATGGGTCCATGTCCCCAGCCTAGCTCTTTTTCAATAAACGCTTCAGCAAAAATAGATGCAGGACTCCTTCTTGCAACTTCGCGTTTATTATGCTTGTTCGCGCTGAAATGACAGAATGTGCAATCATTAATAGCGCAGTACCAGCTGATAAATATGCTTCTATAAAATACAAGCTTCTTCATATGCCACTTCGCCAATAAATGATTTAAAAAGCTTTGTGTCTAGAAACTCTTGATACTATAGTTACTCCCTTGTAAATTTAAAGTTCAATCTGAACAACATCCCGGTCAATAAGCCTCACGCATTCAACAAACTTATCATGTAAAAGAGGCTCGGCCTTTTTCACCTGCTGCAATCTATCAATAATTTGTCTAAAGAAACGCACAATATCTCCTTCCTGCAGATTGCATTTCTTAGTAAGCGCATCAAATTTACAACCAGAACACCAGCTCCTCACCACATCATCCACTTTTCTTATATTTTGTATTGGAAGTTCTTTATTGATAATTGGATCATCCATATCCACTCCTATGTTGTTTTTCCTTATCACATCGAACCAGTCATTTCTTCGTGGTTCATAAACAACTCCTCCAATTAGCACATTGATATCAACTGGATTCAACTTATGAAACGCTCCCGTAAACAGAAGTTCAGTAATCAGCATTTCATTAGCATAGATCCTCGTCGCAAACTGCCCTTTCGCAGTAAGCACATCTTTAATGAGATATCCATATTTAATCAACCTCTTTTTGATATTATTATACGACGCCATGATTCTGACTTGTTTCTCAGATGACTTTTTCGCCATAAAATATCCAAAGTTGCTTTTCAATACCGTCTCAATTTCATCCTCGCTGTAATGATTAATAAGATTCAATACTGTATTTGGACTCAACCTGAACTGTGAAACAACATCTTCTGAATCCGCGAGACAAATCTCTTGAACTTTCTCTGTTTCATAAAAGAAGTCTTCCATAATAATGTAAACATAACCGATTTTATCTATCCCTCTTCTTCCAGCCCTTCCTGAAACCTGGTGGAATTCCTTGGATGTCAGATATCTAAATCCTTGCCCATCATATTTTCTCAAACTATGGAAAACAACTGCTCGGGCCGGCATATTAATTCCAACCGCAAACGTTTCAGTGGCAAACAAAATAGAAAGCAAATGTTTTCCAAACAGAATCTCAATAAACTCCTTAGCCTTAGGCAATAATCCTGCGTGATGAATTCCAACTCCCCTCAACGCATGCTTGTACACTTCAGTAATAGACTTCAGATTTCTTAGTTGAGGACTCACAATTTCTGAAAACAATGCTGCAATCTCTCCTCTCTGAGTTTCAGAAGTAAATTGATGCTCCCTCGCAACTCGCTGGGCCTTTTCTTCGCAATCTTTCCTGCTAAACGAGAAAAATATTGCAGGCATCTGTTGCTTTTCTCGGAGAATATCAATAAGATACAGAAAACTATCACTCTTCTTTTTCTTCCCTTTAAACTTTTCTTGTTTCTTTCGAGGTCTCCTATATTCTTCAATAGGAATTATTTTTTTATCATCAGCAAAGAAAATCATTTTTTGCAAAGGAACTGGCCTGTTTTTATGCCACACCACTTCTACTCTGTGTTCTTTAATGCTCTCAATCCAAGCAGCAAACTTCTCGGCATTTGGAATGGTAGCTGATAGACATAAAAATCGCACAGTCTTAGGTGAAAAAATAATTGATTCCTCCCACACAGTTCCCCTCTCACGATCATTCATGAAATGGATTTCATCAAATATGACATATGTCAGATCTTTCATGATCGAATAATCAAGCAACATATTACGATAAACTTCAGTAGTCATGACAAGCACAGGAGCATGTTCATTAATTACAACATCCCCTGTTAATATCCCGACCTTATCACCATAAGCTTCTTTGAAATCTCTATACTTCTGGTTACTCAGCGCTTTAATTGGCGCAGTATACACCACTTTTTTTCCTTCTTTTATGAACTTCTCAATAATGTAATCTGCAATCAGCGTCTTCCCTGTGCCTGTAGCAGCCGAAACTACAACAGAATGATTGTTATTTACTGCCGCAATTGCATCTTCTTGGAATTTATCAAGAACAAATTCTTTATACTTCATTTCGCTCACCAAAAGCCTAAACTGTTTATAAAGACTTTGCTCGCCCTTTTTCGCAACTCCTGCATCAATCGTTTCACTTGTTTCTTTTGATTCCTGCAGACCCAAACCCTTACCCAAACGTTTATAAACAAGTCCTTTACACAGCTACTCGGACGGTCATAGGGGCCTGGTTCCACCCGAACCCATTCCGATCTCGGAAGTTAAGCAGGCCTCCGTTCCTGGGTGTACTGTTATGTAACGGGAAACCAGGAAAGCTGTCCACTCTTTTTATAACTCACCAGATTTTTGTTTCTCTTGACTCTTATTGATTCTGGTTGCCATGTCACAAGGCTAATTTTATAAATCACTTTACATTCTTTCTTTTAGATGGCCAATCTGATTTTTACAGAAGATGCATTCATTCCTCTCATTACTTCCTGCATTGAAGTTTACCGCAAGGAATGTTTTGGAATTCTTTTGGGAAAGAAGCGTGGCACCAATTTCAAAATAGAAGC
>CAZNVD010000012.1:0-14757 GCA_964576505.1 uncultured Methanosarcinales archaeon | reverse complement strand
CTTCCCTATCAATCCGCTACTCGCGGCTACCGCTCTATCAGCATAGCCCGCAACCGCGAGAAAAGAGTAAATGAAGTTCTACAATGTATCTCTGACTTAAGCGTTCTCGGCGACTTCCATTCTCACACCGGTGACGTCATTGATTATCTTAGTGCGACTGACATAGAAGATTTATATCGCTTGAAAAAAGATTTCATTTCAGTTCTCGTCTGCATCAATGAAACCAAAAAGTACGAATCCTGGCGTGTCATAAAAGGTTGCTGCATCCGGGGTAGCATTGGCAAATACACTGTTGACATCAAAGGCTTCCAATATATTCAGAAAGACAAATCAATCATTCACATGGACATTGATTGCCCTTACATTCAAAAAGTAAACAAATCATTCTGCCGAGTTAATAAGAAAGGGTTCCGTTAGATATACTTCTCCGCCCACCGTTTCAGAATTGCAGCAACATCAGGTTCTTCATTTATCCGTTTCACAAGATAATCATAAATTCCCATATGAATCCCGCATCTTGTAGATGCAGGTAACTTTGGAATCAGGTTTCCTGATTCTTCATAATTGCACACCACACAAATGCCACAGAAAGGCTTGTATGCGCACGAATCACATAACAAATTATCATTAACAGACGCCGCAATAATATTGCACGTCTTCTCACTATGCATCACATCACGATAACTCTGTTTAACTTCCCCAATCTGGAATAATTCATACTGCCTTCCCTCATCACAACTATACACTCGCCCATACGGATCATACGCAATCTGTGACGTAGCAGCCCCACACGGACTTTCGAGCTCGGTATAATCAGGAGGAACATCACAAAGAAGATTAGCTGCAAAATACGTTGTAAACGCATCATAAATCTTTTCTCCTTTTTTGTTAAGCTCGATCAAGTAATCCATCGCCTTCCGCCAGAACACCAGATATTCGTCTGCATTGTAACTCAACTTTTTCCAGGAGCCACGAGCAAACCCTAAATTATTGATAAACTTCAGCATCACTCGGTTAATCCCCAGTTTTCTGAATTCATCAATAACTTGAATAGGATAATCGAGAGTCGTCCGCGTCACAGTAGTCAGCGCATCAACCCCATACCCTTTGCTGTGAATAAATTTGATCTTTTCAACTGTTTCATCATACGTTCCCTTTCCACCAGATTCAAGAATTCTATTTGCATCATGAACTTCTTTCGGTCCATCAAACGATGTGCATATGCTAACTTTGTGTTTCATAAGAAACTCAAGTTTCTCAGAATCAAGGAGACTTAAGTTACTCACCATCGTAAACCGAAGGTCTCGTTTCTCAGTTTCATTAATTCTCTCGGCTTCATGTACAATAAATTTAATGATTTCATAATTAACAAGCGGCTCACCACCTTGAAATTCAATGGTGATGAATGGTGACGGACTTTGAAAAATAAACCCAATAGTTTTCAGTGCAATTTCTTCAGTCATGTCATGACCTTCGGCAGTAATCGATTTCACAGCAGAATGACAGTACCTGCATTTGTAATTGCAACGATCGGTAATGGCAACAATATGGAGCGCTGTCCCTCTGAACAGTCGCCCAAATTTTTGCCGGTACTTATCCTCAATACTTTTCCGGTTTCTCTCGGTGAGGATAATCCCTTTCTCTTCAAACTCTTTTATTCTTCCCCCAATTTCCCCTTTCAACAGATTGCTATATTCTTGTTCAGAAAGATAGCTCCATGTACCATGGTCTGTTGACACAAAAAAATTATCTCCCCTTCTCCGGGCCCTATGATGGTTAGTTGATTGTAAAAGGTTCATTTTTCATAAGTGTAAGCATATAATTATACAACTCAAAACACACCTTTTCTCCTTCTTCAGGCGCCTCAATAATCACATTGTCTCTCTGTCTTTGCCCAGTGCAAAATTCTCTAAATTCTTGCAAACTTTTCTCAACTATTTTGTCCGGATAAAACACAGGATTTACTTTCATTGTAAATTGTGTATTAGTGATGCTGGTGACTGGTCTTTCCATATTTTTCCTCCCATGGTACTGCAATTCCCTCTGGATCTGGAATAGGTTGCCGCGGGCCCACAGGTTGTTGTGCTGTAAGCAATGCTCTCTGAAGAAACGTCTGACGAATATCTTTATTCTGTTCTGCCTGTTTTCTGTAAACAGCAAAATTGATCAGCTCATCATGGAATCTAACTGCAAGCTCTTCAGGAGTCTTAGTTGTCCCCTTTGGTCTGATAAATATCTGGACTTCCTTAGAAGGATCCCCATCAAAAACAATGTAAGCATCCTTAAGCATAATATACGCCGCGGCATAAATTATATCGAGAGGAAAGAAAGCAGTACTCACCGTCAGAAACGCATGATCACCAGCCAAAGTATAGTCAAGCTTCACATCACAACCCACCTTCTCTCGCTATATAATGATTTATGACCATCATTTAATAGTTAATTTCTTAACAGCAGATTACGGCTTACCAGGCGCCAAGAATTATGGTCAGTATTACACCTAAAAAAAGAAAATGGGCAAACGCAATACTTTCCTGAATTTTGAAAGTTTTAACATCTGAATGTTTCTCTCGAAGTCCTTTAATCTGTTCTATCATTGCAGCTGTAAGTTGCACTTGTGGAGGCCCGGCCATTCCCTTTGTCTCATGCAAATAACTGAAAAATGAAAATTGTTGATGAGGTTTCCGTTCTACAGTTTCTCCTTGCTCAAAAATAACTTCTGCTGGAATCATTCCAGGCACAAGTTTGTCAATATACACCTCATGTGAAAACTGTCTGAAACTCAGGTCAAGAAGAAACATTCTAACCACCGCAAAAATCAATACAAATCCTGCAAGTTCTCCAAGAAACTGAAAGCTCCAGATTGAGTTATCATATAACACCCTGATTGCACCAACTATCACAACAATGCCAGTAAGTTTAAGTCTGGTCACAAATTCAACCGCAGAAACAATAAGAAACAAAACAATCACAGTATAAAACACTCCACCAGAAAACGGCAAAATCTTTCGCACTCCATCTGCCATCCACATAAATGCAAACACCGATACAAACAATTGGCCCACAGATGACACCGTAAATACCTTTCTCACCACCTGAATCACATCAGATTTATGAGCTCGCCTGAACACCAGAAAACCTAACACAACTGCAGCAGGCACAAATGTATTGACAAGAATTGATGTACTTGGAAAATATCCTGAAACATTTGCATAAATCTGCATAGGCATTAACAGACTAAATGCAGTAAACAGTTTCCCATCTCCCGCGCTCCACAATCCCACATACCATAAAAGGAATCCAATAAAGGCCGCCGAAAGAGCATCAATCACTTTCAGCCACGAAAATTGGATCAAAAGCAATCCCACTCCAATCAATATGCTTGCAACAATATGTGAATTCCTTATTTTTCCATATCTTAGGTCTGAATACGACGCACCCACTCCTAATGCAATCATTGCCCCAAATGAAACAATTGTAATTGGATCCATAAATATGTTACAAACGCACTTGCTTCTTTAAAGCATTGTGCGTATTCCCAGCCCTTCATTTTGTAACCACTATTACGGGGCAATTATCCAAAAGATTTAAATATTGCTGCAAATGACGCTTGATCATGGATTCAACCACAGACAAATATGAACCAAAAGACAGCTTGGAAAATGCTCTGAAAGCAGGCAGAATATGCATTCCAGGTGCCATTTACTTCAATTCACTTGAACTGGCAGATCAGAAAGGAGCCCTTGCTGTGTATGACGTAAAGCATAAACAACACGAGCTTGAAAATCTTGACTTTGAAACAGGCATTGAATGTGTTGCTAAATTATACAAAGCCCAGAAAGATGCTTTTCTTGACGTTCTAGTTCGTCAAAAATTTGAACCAACAAATGATGCTCAAAAAGATTACTCTGGCAGAATAGCCGTTCTCACCCATTATGGCACAGTTTCAATATTTGGAATTCTAACCAGAATAGGCAGAACAATTACTATGAGCAGAATCCATACCCCTTCAATGAATTTCAGTGATTATCGTGGTAATCTTTCTCAGGATTGCTCAATTTGGGGACGAGTTAAAATGACTGTACCCAGACATCCTGTTGGCAAGTTCAATAGTTCAACTATTCGTGGTCTTGCTATTAATCCAAACCGCGCCGACGGTGACGAAGTTCAATCTCATGCCCAATGCATTTCCCAAATTGCAGTTCTTTCAGACTCCATGTACGAAACAATGATGAGACCCGTTAAAGTACCTGCCGCAGCTGACGTGCCTGATAATCAGCAACATCCTATCCTAATACCATAAATATACCATAAATTCACTCAGGGTTTTCTCTTAGATTCTTGAAACATTTGTGCCATTTGTTTCTCTTGCATCAGGTACTTTTTTTAATCTGTTCAACATGGTCATTCTAATGAACTCAGTTTTGCTTTTATCTTTGGAAGCTCCAGGAAAAGGTGGAGTCGGAAATTCCTGCCGCCGCATAGCCCATCTTTTATCCACCCAATACAATGTTCATATTCTCACTGTCTCAGACACTCAAGATACTCCCTTTTCATCCTCAGCAAAACAACTCATCTCTGAAACTGATGGCCCCGTCAACATCCATACAATGACTCCCTACTCGGGCACATTAACATCCTGTCCTCCTCAGGAACTTCAACATCTTCTTCATTTCGCCACCGAACTTCATAATCAATTCAACTTTGAAATCTTCCACTCACTACGGATTGTTGATACTGGATTCCTCGCCGTTCTCCTCGCCCAAAAATTAAGCAAAAAAGCGATCGTCAGCATCCGTGGCAATGACATTGGCCGGGACACTTTCGATGCTTCATTGCATGCACGCATGCAATTTGTTTTATCAAAAGCTGACTCCGTCACCTCTGTAAATCAGGAACTCCTCAGTCTCGCCCACCAGGTATTTGATATTCAGTGCCCAAGCAAAGTAATCTGGAACAGCATCTATCCATCTTTTTTCATTTATCATCCTGAGCATCATCAAAAAGCAGTTTCCTTGCACAAAAAATTCACCATTGGATTTATTGGAAAAATGCGCGGAAAAAAAGGAGGCTCTTACTTGCTCGAAGCCTTCCACAAATTCCGCCAGAAAATAAATTGCCAGCTTCTATTCGTGGGAGGTTTCATTAAAGATGAAGAATCAGCTTACCAGGAACTAATTTCAAAAGCCAATATTCCTGATATAATCATAATTCCGCCAGTTCCCCACAATCTCATTCTAAACTACATCAAAGAATGCGATCTCACTATTTTTCCTGCAGTTTCTGACGGCTGTCCAAACGCTCTCCTCGAATCATTCTACGCCCACACTCCAGTAATTGCTACTTCAGCAGGAGTTGTCTCAGAACTTCCTGATGACATTCTCTTTAAGATTTCTCCACACTCTTCTGACTCTATTTTCAACGCACTGCTCGATTGCTACCAGCATCCAGAAAAAGCAAAACAAAAAGCAGAAGCCGCCCATAAGTTTGTTTCAGAAACATATACTTGGCATCATGAACAGGCTCACTGGCTTTCGCTCTACGAAACAGTTCTCTCAGGCATCCCGCAATCTATTTCACGCAACAAAATTTTTGTCAGAATAAACCCAAACGAAGTCCAGAAAATTTATCCTACAAAAGAAAGCTACCTTCATGAACGCGCTGCATTGCGCCATTATGCATTGCAAAGAGTAACCCCAAAATTGATTTCAGAATCTTCACAATCAATTACTTTAGTGCTGGAGAAATTCAGCAATCCTGCAAAAGAATCAGATTTTCACAATTCAGACAAAATAAATATTCTTGCAAAGACCATTGCATCATTTCATCGCTGGGACTCCGAACAAGTTCCATTCAAAGATGAAGAATGTATCAAGCTTTCCTCATTACTGAACAATCCCGACCTGGCAAGCCTGATTAGCCAATATGCTCCCAGTTCTGCATGGACTGGACTTACCAACAACGATCTTCACCCCGAGCATATTTTCTTTGAACCTTCCCCCAAAATTATTGACTGGGAAAAATGGGGGCGCAATTATGTGTGCAAAGACATAGGCTATCTTGTAGCATCAGTACACATTCAATGTGGACAATCTGCTGCCGTGTCCTTGTTATCATCATATCACAACAACAATCCACTCTCAACCACTGAATACATTTATGGAATAATTTTCGGCATCATGCGCCATCTCGCCTTTGTTCTCCGCAAAGGTAGTTCAGAATCAATCTCATCTGAAGTTTCCGAACTAATTCAAACTGCTCACTCAATTCCTGAATTAATAAAGAGCACAATAAAACAATGAACATCACAATCTATGTCCAATCCACTTACGGTGTCGGCCACGCAGTAATGATGTTTCGTGCAGCCGAAGCGTTAGCAAAGGATCACAACATAACAATTTTGTACGGTGGTCAGAACATCAACTTCCCTATATGCAAAAATATTTCCTTAATCATCCTTCCCCCTCTTTTAGATTCTGAGAACCGTGAAACTTTAGTTTCCCCTGATTCAAGAAACATTTCAGAGGTTTTCAAAGACCGCGAAATCCTGATAAAACAGCACCTCTCCTGCGACTGTTTCATCTTCGAGCACTATCCTTTCGGCAGAACTAACTTTGACTCTGAAATTTCTCTCTTAACTAACCATGCTCAGAACCGTGACGTTCCAGTAGTGTGCTCAGTCCGTGACATTCTTGGAAAATCTTATTCTGTCGCTGATTCCACTCACATAAACACCATTATTAGAAAGCATATCTCCCACATTTTGATTCACGGAGATCCACAAATCTACAATCTTCCAACAATGCATCCTTCTTT
Organism: uncultured Methanosarcinales archaeon; assembly: GCA_964576505.1. GTDB lineage: Archaea > Nanobdellota > Nanobdellia > Woesearchaeales > WJKV01 > CAZNVD01. The sequence goes on along the minus strand of CAZNVD010000012.1, from coordinate 7,941 downwards.
GTTCAAAAACACAAAATCAACATTCACAGGCTACCTTTCACCAGACATCCCCACCGCAACAAAAGAACCTGATGGCTACCTCATTCATGGAGGAGGAGGCCGAGGCTCTCTCACGTTTTTTGAGAAAGCTTCACAGCTCATAAAAAATCATCCTGATCAACACTTCTACATTTCACCCGGGCAAGCAGAGTATTCTCAATTGTTTCAGCATCCAAATTGCACCATCCTTCCTTGGGACCCATTTATTTACCAGACTCTCAGACAAAGAAAAGGTCTAATTTCAATGGCTGGCTACAATTCTGCTGTAGAGGCATTATCTTCTCAAATTCCATCAATACTTGTTTCTCATCCCCAAAGCATTGAACAAGAAATCAGAGCAAAGTGTTTTCGCAGTCCCCCATTAAATGACTCTCTTCCCAATCAACCCCTCAACATCAACCCTGATCTAAACGGTCTGCAATTTATCCAGAATTTTTTCTCTTCTAATTTATTATAATCTGAATCAATTGTTACATCAGTATCTGGCAACCATGCAACAAACATTAATAAACTCCGCCTGCCTGCAAAACTCATGCATAAAGTGCTATGCTATCACTCGATAGATGAGAACGAGCGTGATCCATTTAGTGTTTCACCGAAAGAATTTGAATTGCAATTAACTGAGCTCTCAAAACACTACTCATTTACTTCTCTCGATTCTATCTCTCCTAATCAGCCATCACTTCTCATTACATTTGACGATGGCTACAAAAATGTCATAGAAAACGCATTTCCCCTCATGCAAAAGTTAGGAATCAAAGGAGTTATTGCAATGCCGACAGCATTTATTGGACTTCCTGACCACCTATCTGCCACAGACCTGCAGGATCTTAAAAGATCGGACTGGGCAATCATCTCCCATACTCATACTCATGATGATTGCACTCAACAGTATTCTGGAGAAAATTTTGAATCCTGGAAACAACGGATACTTCTTGATTTCAGAACATCAAAAGAAATTCTAGACAAATTATTGAGTCAAAACACAAAAGCAATTGCTTGGCCCTTTGGCTCCAACAATCCTGACACTATTGAACTTGCAAAACAGGTAGGATTCTCAGATTTCTTTGCAACCTCTCAACGACCTGGCATCACTCGCACAGTCATCTATCGCAATACCTCAACTTCTGACCTCTTATCTCAACTTTCAACTTCATCATCTATTCCACTCAAATCATTTTCAATAATTATTCCGACCTACAACCGCAGCCACCTTTTAGAAAAAGTTATTGAAAAAATATCTAAGATAGACTACCCAAAAGACCTCATTGAAACAATAGTTGTCGATGACGGCTCAGACGACAACACATCACAATTGATAAAGGAAATCCAGAAAAAATTCCCAGTAAAATATATTTCTCTTCCAAGAAACGGCTTCCAGGCCGCCCGGGCAAGACACGCTGGAGCTACCCTTGCCTCACGCGAAATTATTTTATTCATTGACGACGACATCCTTGTTCCTTCCTCCATTCTGCGAGTTCATAATTGGATTCATTCATTCCCAAAAGCAGTAGGTCTATCAAGAATCTCCGGCTTCAACAAATTTCTTACCTTCAATTCAACAGCAGAAGCAGCAAGATCCCAAGACAATTATCTTCCCGAAATTGTCCGCGAAAAAAAATATCGCTCATCATTATTCAACATAAACCGCACTCCTACTCCTTGGGACTGCTGCTATTCTACTTGCGTATCGATTTCATCCGCCTCATACAAACAACATCCATTTGACACATCTTTCGAAGGTTATGGCTACGAAGACATTGAACTTGGTTTCAGGCTTCATCAATCAGGCTATTCTTTCATTGTTGCCAGGGATGCAATCTGCACCCACATCACAGAATCAAATAATAATGATCCCAAAAGGAAATTCTCTATTACTCCAGCCTCATTTGTTTCATATCAGAAAAATCTCCTGAAAACATGTGAACTCCACAATTCACCAGATTTAGAAAACAAGAAATCTGAGTTTCTCAGTTACCTGGCATCACTCGAATCACACGAACCTTGTATCATTCGAAACAGTCAACTGTTTGATGACCACCCGCTTCAAAAGTTTTCTCTGCAAGAGCAAGCTTTACTTTTGCAAGCCGAACATAGTCCCGCAAATCTCTTTGCACTTTCAGAAAGCGATCAAAAATATTTCAATCAATGGACCCCATCATTCCTCAGTACAATCCCTCAAGATCTCGTAGCCAGCTATCCTCTGTTCTTCAGCCATGACTCTGATACCCACAACTTTTTCACAGCTTCTGATGATTGGAGTCGTCAGGTTGAATCCGTCAGAGCCAGAGGCAAAGCATGCCTTGTAATCACCCGCCAGAATTATCAAACCATCTCAGACACCATTGAAAAATTACATGCACTTCTTTCAGTACCATTATTCATTTACTATCCTGAACCTGTGAAAGGCAAAGAAGAATTCTGCTCTCATTACATTCCTGAAGTTTCTGACGCCTCAACTTTTATTTCAGGTGCATTCACAAAAGCAAAAGAAGCTGGAATCCTCCTTCAATCTTTGGGTTGGCATTACGACTACGCAAAACCATTGGATCTAGAACTTAATTATGATAACTGCAAACCTGAAATCATTTTTCCAAGTTGCAATGTTCCAAAAGTTTCCATTATTGTTTTAACATACAATCGTCTCAATTTGTTTCAAAAGACATTCGCAAGTCTTCAACACCAACTCACAAAAGTTCAGTATGAAATAATTGTCGTAGACGACGGATCAGATGAAGACATTAGATCAGCTTTACTGTTGTCCAACACACCAACAACCTATGTGAAGTGGCCAAGAATTCATAACTTTCAGCCAGGCACCCCTTACAATCGCGCAGGCCCCCTGAGAAATCTTGGCGCTGCCCACGCACTAGGCAACATTCTCATATTCCTTGATGGCGATTTAATTGTGCCTAATGATTTCATTGAAGAACATACAAAGAAGCAATCAACATCTGATGTTGTTATTGGAAGAACCGTCCGCGAAAGATCAGGAAAAGACGAGCGTGATCCATTTTTTGCAATCTGCAACAACGACCTAAATAAACTTCCATCATACTGGACACTTTGTCATTCCGGCAACTTTTCTGTCAAGTCATCCCAATTCTGGTCTGTTGGAGGCTTCGATCCCGACTACGTACACTACGGCATTGAGGACGAAGAATTAGGCTACAAATTATACAAAAAGGGACTCACTTTTGTTTACAACAACAATGCAATCGCTCTTCACCAGCATCATCCTCCTGAATTTGTTAACACCGCAATAAAAAAGCAAGGCCATCATTACAACACAACAGTGTTTTACAAAAAATTTCTTGACAATGAAATTGTAAACCGTTACGAAAACCTCATTCATTTCCAGCAAAAGAACAAAAAAGATATTTTAGTTCTTGACATTTATAATAAGTCAAACGACAATGTCTCAAACATCAAAATTCCAGATTTATTCATGTCTAAAGAAGAGCTCCACAACCTTTTCATTTCTTTGCCTTCTGGAAAAAAAATAATTTTGCGGGGTGGCGAAATCAGCATCCGCCCCGACCTCTTCGAAATCCTGAATTGTGCTCGTTCCCACGGTGTCAATGTTGAAATCGAAACAAATGCTCGCTTTTTTTCCTACCTTCCAAACGCACAAAAACTGCTTCAATCAGGGGTTAAGAATGTCCTAATTTACTGCTACGGTCATAATGAAACTATCCATGATCAGATTACCCTGTCCCCTGGAAGCTTCAAACAAATGATTCAAGGAATCCAGAATCTTAAAGATTCTGGAATCTCAGTTGCCCTCCAGCCAGTAATTACACCAGACAATTACTTATCTGCAGCAGACTTGTTCACCTTTGCCCAATCTCTGAATCTTCCTGCAGAACACGTAGCAGTTTACTATGACGACACCCGCAGTATTGCCGACATTGACTCATTCTTTGCATTCCTCTCTCAGCTTTCCACAAAAAAATCATCAGGTGTGAAATTTAAAACAGGCATTCTTGGCTGCCAACAGCTCACTCCTGACGAACACAAAAAAAGTTTCATGATCTATGACGTATGCCGATTCTGCCAGATCGTGAAACAGTGTAAAGCCCGCCCCAATTTCATTCCAGAATTTGCCTCTAATTCAATCTCTCCTGATATCTTGTTTATCCAACCATCTTATCAACCGCATTGGTCTCGCTGCGAACCAACTGGCCTCCTCACCTTGGCAGGTTACATAAGATCAAAAGGATATTCAGTTCAAATTGTTGATCTCAATGTTCAATCAGAGCTTGAATTATTTTCAATACTTGAAAAACACCCACCTAAACTTATTGGAATCAGCATGCTTTCACGCCAGGCAATCCGAGGCATTTCTCTTAGTCAGAAAATTAAACAATTGCTACCAACTATCCCAATAATCGTCGGAGGCATCCATCCCACCATTCATCCTCTCGAATTTGCGCAATTAACTAACTTTGATATCGCATTTGCAGGTGAAGCTGAACTAAGTTTCGAGAAACTATGCAACTATTATTTCAAAGGAATCGGCTCATTACCTTCAATTAAAGGAATCTATTATCGCGACAACGGACAATGGATTCACACAGGCGATCCAGAATTAATTGAATTAGACAAATTACCATTCCTCGCCTACGATTTAGTAGATCTATCTGCATACAACACAAGCATTCATGTATTTCCGTTTCACAAAGAAAAAGCAGTCCATTTCATGGCAAGCCGGGGGTGCCCATACAATTGCACCTATTGCACCTCGCCATTCCTTTACAAAAGAAAAGTCCGTTTCCAGTCTCCTGAACGCATAGTTGCAGAACTAAAACATTTGAAACACACTCACAACATTACTCGCATTCATTTCCATGATGACGACTTCCTTCTGCATAAACCATACCTTGCGCAGCTCTGCAACCACATCAAAGAATCTGGTTTAGAAATCCGCTGGAACTGTTTATCAAACATCAAAACAATCGTCAACAATCTTGACATTCTTCCACTAATGAAAGAAGCAGGATGCGTTGGAATTGAATTTGGTGTGGAGTCGGGCGACGAGTTAGTCCTCAAAAGAATCGGAAAAGTGCACAAGAATCACGACGTATTAAAAGTTAGAAAGCAAATGACAGATTCTGGTCTAATCCTGATGCACCTTCTCATTGCATTCTCAGTTTCAGAAAATATAGACACTCCATACAAGACAGTACGTTTGCTGTATGAAGGAAAACACGGTCTGCTTCCAGATGACACAATCCCTCCTCACACCATGCGCGATGAGGAAGTAATGGGCCACTTAGCCCGCCCTTCCCCAGCCACCCAATTCTACACCCAGGCACAAACAGAAGGCCTGGTCTTTACTGAAACCTGGGAAGACCAGTTTGAAGAAAGAATCAATTTCCTGCCAAACACCTTGTTAGACGATGTTCCAATTCCTTATAACCACGAAGACATTACTCCAGTCCTCGAATCATACAAACAATGCATTGAATTCTACATAGAACACAATTTGTACTCCCCTCCAAACACTCTGGAAACAACATTCGCAGGAATAGATGATTTCCTTTTGTTTATGAAACAAATATACAATCTCTGCGACTCCAACACAACAGTCCGTACCATTATGGACCAATACAATAACACATCAAAATATCTTGCAGTACCAGTTGCGATTTCATATCTATCCATCCTTCGTCTTATCACTTCAAAAAGTGAATCTCTGAAACAAAAAGAAACAATTGATGCTCTTGAAACACACGCATCAGTTGCAGTTTGATATGTCTCTCGCAATCCTCAACCAATATCGCGAATCCTTATGCACCACCGGTAAAATCCCCTCTACCTTAATTCCGGAGGAAGTAGAAATTGAACTTCTATTTACCTGCAATCTGAAGTGCCCCATGTGTCAGAAATGGGAAGTGGTTCCTCTAAAAAAAGAACCAGGCACAAAATTAACAACTGAGCGAGTTCTTTCCCTGATTGGCGAACTGAAGCAAATGAATATTCAGCAAGTAACCTTCTCAGGTGGCGAACCCACACTTAGATCAGACTTTTCCAAGATTGTCGCAAAAGTAAACGAAGCAGGACTCAAAGGAAGAGTCATCACAAATGGCACCCTCATCAAGGAACCGCTTCTCAAAGAAATGGCTGCTTCAGGCTGGGACATCGCAGTATCAATTGACGGAAGCAAACCTGAAATCCACGACGTAATCAGAGGAGTCCCTGGTTGCTTTAATCTCACCATGAAAAATGTAAAAACAATTGAACAACTCTGGAAACAGAGCTCAGGTCAATTTAGTGTCCTCTGCGTTCTTCAAAGAGAAAACATCCCATTGTTGCAGGAATTTTGTACCTTTGCCGAATCTCTGGCAGCAACAAATGTTTCAATTGAATTAGTAGCAGCAGGAACTGAGAAAAAGCGAATTACAAAAGAAGATTTCACCAAACTGAAACAACTATGCACCTCCGGAAAACTTTTTGGAAAAGTAGCAAACACAAACGATCTTTTTGTGGATGCAGTCATGAACAACTCCTTCAACCCCGTAGAAGTTGAGCAAGGAGCACCTTCTAAATCTCTTTTTTCATCAACAAATGTAACCTGTTTCGCCTGCGCTACCCAATCATACATCTCCGCCTATGGTGATGTATTCGCGTGCTGCTATGGCTTCAATAATCCAGACGTAAAACCATTAGGCAACATCCTCACTCAACCATTCAAAGAAATCTGGTATTCAGATACCTACAACTCTTTCCGTTGTTCCACCCTCACTGTAAACCTTGAAAAACACCCATTTAATTCGCTTTGCGATTCCTGCGAAAAATTCTTCGATTTCCGGGACACAGAGAGAAGGCTTGACTCAATTTCAAAGAAAGTTCATTCAATTGATCATCTGTCAGCTTCACCCACATCTCGAATCGAGATTCCAGTTTCAATTGTTGCTCAGAATCCTTCCCTCATTGAGAAGATAAAAACAGATAGAATCGCAACCATCATAAAAATTCCTGATGACCTCCAGCTATCTGAAACAATAAATCAACTAGTTAAACTTCAGTGTCCGCTCAAATACGAATTGTCTATTACAGATTCTATTCTTAAAAACAGAACTGAACTAGCTCGCACCATAATATCCCTTCCCCTGGGAGAACTCTCTGTTTCGATTGACACAAAAGATCCTGAGCTTCTGGCAACTTGGATTCATGAAACAATCCAGGCTCATCACAATTCAGTCCCTGCGTTCCTCCACCCCCATAACTGGAAAATACTTTCACAATTCAGCACTCCCTCAAATACTCCTGCAACACTCTTTGTGAACTCTTCGTGCAATAACAACTGTAAAAGCTGTATCTACAATATAAAATCCCGCCCATCCCCGTCTTTCTATTACTTGAAACAATGCATCCAGAAAGCATCAAAAGTACACAACCCATCTTTAATTATTAAGGGTGGTGAAGCAACAATGAGAGACGATTTACCAGACATTATCTCATATGCTCGGAAGCAAGGTTTCCATCATATTGCTCTTGAAACAAACGGCCGTCTTTTCAGTTATCAAAATGTTTGTACGGCTCTAGCTAATCAATTAGATTCAATTATTATTTATGTATTCGGTAATGAAGCAGAACATGATTCATTCACCCAGGTTCCAGGAAGTTACCAGCAATCATTAAATGGATACAATAATTTGAAACATTCAGGAACTAATGTAGAACTAAAAATTCATTTACTGACAAATTTATTGAAATAATCAATACACTCTTGCTTTTTAGTTGTTAAACTATCACAAAGTGCAACATCTGGTTTCTTCTCAAACATTCTCACCGTGCACAGGAATCTATCATTCACATCTTTTACAAGAGCGCAGGCTTCCGCATCCTGATTAGCAATGCTCACACAAGCTTTCCTTGATTCTACCCCGCTCATCT
>CAZNVD010000011.1:0-35856 GCA_964576505.1 uncultured Methanosarcinales archaeon | reverse complement strand
TGAAAAAATCCAGTGTAACTATCTTTGTAATACCATGCGCCCTCTCTAAACTCTAATTCTTTGAATCCAGCTTCTTTAGGATCAACCTCTTGACCGTCACCAGCATAAGTATTGAGGGAGGCTTTTCCTAAAAAGTGATTTAATTCATGAAGTAATTTTTTATCCATTGTAATTTACTATTGTTAACAAAGTTATAAATTCTGTGTTTGTGGAGAATTTTAGGCGAAATGTAAGAAACATTAATAAGTTTGCAAGGGACAGAAAAAACTATGACAGATAATAGAGAATTTGATGAAACGAAAAGAAACTTAGCTGCAAATGAATCGAGAGAAACGTTGGATCAATTCGTTGCACGACTTGCGAGAAATATTCCAAAGGTGGCAGATCAGTTCTTTAAAGATTTGGAAAGGGAGGGTCGAAGGGTTTCGGAATTGAGGAAATCTAATACTGGCAAATATAGAGTTATTGGGATTGATAAATTTGATGATAGCGATTGGCTAGAGGGAGAATATGGTAGTGCGTATGAAGCTTTGAGTGAAGCGAGGAAAAAGACGTGGGCTGCAGTTCGGTTGGCAACTGATTCGTCGATTGCAACTGTTTTCTATGCATATGATCCACAAGGAAATTATCTAGGTGGAGATAGTTGGAATAGTGAGTAGGTGTTGATTGATTAGATAATACATTCTCATCAAACTCCATTTTTGTATCTACCAAGGAACGATTGAATATTACCAAGGAGGCAAGGAATATAAAACTCAAATTCCTCAAGCTTTTTTATGGTAAGAGCCCATTTAAAGAAGCTGCATGCAACAGTACTGCGAAATGAAGATTATTTCAAGCTAGCATGCGGAATCTGTGGATTGAGCTTTTTGTACCTAGGTTCATTGCAATCTGCGGCGTGGAGTGGGGCGGCCTATTTAGCTGTTGAAGGATTAAGATTACTTGAAGTTAATTCTGTTGATACTAATGAAGATCACAAAAAATTAATTAAAGAATTTGGGAATCAGGTTAAGACACATAAATTTTCTTTCTAACTTACACTCAACATTGCCATCATGCCTGATTCGAGATGTTCTGCGATATGACAATGGAACATCCAGTCTCCGGGGTTTGTTACGTCGACAAGAATGTCTACTGTACTTCCAATCGGGACGATGACTGTGTCTTTCCAAGCCAGATTCTGGTTTGATTTTCCATCAATTGAAGTTACAAGGAATCTTTGGCCATGTAAATGAATAGGGTGTTGCATGGGATGCATTGAATCTGGTTTGTTGATCATTCTAATTTTAATAACATCGCCAACTTTTGCATGCATCATGAAATCCATATTTTCTTTGCCTGATTCGCGATCTCTGATGATCCAGGAAACATCATCTGTTGACATTGAGCTCATCATAGACATAGTATCTTCCCATTCGATTGTTTCTTTATTGCCATCACAATTTCCCATCATTGAGCCATCTGGCATTTGATGGCAAGGCATGCCTGACATTCCCATCATGCCTCCCATCATATTTCCCATCATTCCTCCCATCAAAACGTCAAGGTCAATGGTGTAGTCAAGCGGTTTATCGAAAGATGATTTAAATTTCGCAATGTCTGAAATAACTTTTTCATCTTTTTGAAGGATTGCAAATTCTTTTGAGTGATCAACGTCAGTGGTGCCTGAGACAGTAATTAAGCCCATGGTGTAACTACTTTGTGGATTGCTGTGGATTATATTGTAGGTGCGCGATTCTTCAAAGTAGACATCTACAATGTAACGCTCTGCTGGATGAATGATAATGCTGGAAACAAATTGTTCTGTTTCATAATTACTTAAGTCTGATCCGATCAGCTTCATTTTTGCGCCACCAAATGAAATGTTGAATGGACGGACGTTTGCAGTGTTTGCCAAATAAAATCTTATAATTTCACCTTTTCTTGCATCCATGGTGAAATCAGATTTGCCATTCGTTAACATGAGGTTACCGAAACGGCCCATGACTGCGTGAGTTGCTTTGTCTTCACCATGCGTTACAAGTTTGCTACCATCCATCAAAATATCGTCGAAAACTAATAATTCATGACGGTTTACAGAAATGGCGGAAGCATCATTTGGTTTTACATAAATCAAACCAGCGAGTCCAAGGTCTTGCTGTCTATCTTCTCTTACATGAGGATGGTACCAAAAGATACCTGCATCAGGGAAGAAGAGATCATAATTGTAAGATTCTCCGGGGTCAACTGGAGGCTGGGTTATGTCTGGGACACCATCATCTTTGTTGTCTTGTCTGAGACCGTGCCAGTGGACAGTGGTTGGTTCATCAAGTTTGTTGTTGAACAAAATTCTGACACTGGTGTCTTGGGTTGCTTCAAGAGTAGGACCCGGAATTTGATTGTTGTAGGCGTACATTGGAAATTTGGTGCCTGCGATTTCATGCAATACATTGTCAGCAGTAAGATCATAGGTTTGACCATCTTGTAAATCTACAGTTTCAGTAGGAATTGTTTCAGGGAGAATAGTAGTGCATCCGGAAACAATGAGAATCAAGAATAGCAAAGTAACTTGTTTCATTGTTTTTGTGAGTTGATTGCACTATATAAATTTTAGGAAATAACTGCAGAGTAAATTCTATTTAGGCAATTTATCTTCAAGGCTCTTGCAATGCCTGTCCAATTTCCAACCACCTACTGTTAAGGCTGCGCTGGCAACAATGGAAAGGAAGCCAAGCGACAGATAAGAGTCTGGATTTATAGACGCAGAAGAAGCTATTAATGCCATGAGACCACCAGTACCTAAAAGAAAAGCATTTCCATAATTGCTATTTCGATCATGGAGTGTAACATAATATTCTACTTCTGGTTTAGTTAATTGTCTCGGCACATTAGTAATATCATCAGGCCGAGAGTAGTAGTTCATGTTTTGGAGAAAGATAATGGAATATAAAAAAGTTGTCAAGGTTGTTTCTGGGTTGCTAAGTATCTGGGATCAAATGAAACAAATAAATAAAAAATGTGACCAAAGGGCCACATTTTATGATTGTGCGGCGGGGACGGGAGTTGCGCCCGTGATACAACCCTTGCTCAGACGGGTTTCGAACCCGTGCTACGCTTGGGGCGTAACTGGAGTATCAGTCCAGCACAATAGGCCGGACTCTGCCACCCCGCCATTATTGAGTAAGTTTTATATATGAAAAGTGAATCTGTTGCTTTGCTTGGGGCGTAACTGGTTATCAGTCCAGTTTCTTATTTTTTATAGGATTTTAGAATTTATATGCGTGATGTAGAGAAAATTAGACTGAGTCCAAAAAAGCTAGAATAATTTGAGAAATTCTAAGGAAAAATAATAGAATTTTGGAATGAGTCTAAGAAAAAATAAAACAAAAGAAAAAATGCCCACGCCGGGATTCGAACCCGGGTTACTGCCTCGAAAGGGCAGTGTGATTGGCCGGGCTACACTACATGGGCAATATGCTAAATGGGCCCGAGGGGAATTCCATATGACACGAATGTCTTATTTTGAACCCCTGGCCACTGGCTTTCTTAGATCACGGTCATATAAGACCAGCGCTCTAAACCAGACTGAGCTACGGGCCCATTCCTTTGCAAAGGTTAAGAAGTAACTTATAAGGCTTTTGGCTATAAATCTCCATAGAATCTTCTGCTCCTTTGACTGTATAGAGCCAAATCCTAAATTCGTAATCTACTTAAACCAAAAGGTATTGGGGAAACTGATGATCTTAAAAGAGCTGGTGCTGAGGAATATTAGAAGTTATAGTTCTGCGAAAATCCAGTTTCCAATGGGAACAATTCTTCTTTCAGGCGATGTGGGAGCTGGTAAATCTACTGTGCTTCTGGCTATTGAATTTGCACTTTTCGGAACAATGAGAGGTCTGTTGGGTGGTGAGAGTCTATTACGAAGGGGAGCAAACTCAGGAAAAGTTGTACTGACCTTCGATATTGATGGGAAAGAGTATGTGGTAGAACGGAATCTGAAAAGGTCACAAGATCGGGTGAGCCAGGAAAGCGGATATATTGTAGCTGATGAAATGAAGTTTATCGGGACGGCGACTGAATTGAAATCAAAGATGCTCAGCATACTGGCATATCCTGAAGATATCATGAATAAGAAATCGCTTATTTTCAGATACACTGTTTATACTCCGCAAGAGCAGATGAAGCAGATTATTCTGGAAGATCAAGAAGGAAGGCTGGATACGCTGAGACGTATATTTAATATTGACAAATATAAAATGATTCGTGAAAATGTTTCTTTGTATTGCAAGCATATTCGTGAAGCCGGGTTGACATTGGCTGGAGCGATTGCTTTGCTTCCTGAAAAAGAGAAAAAAGTAATTGAGAAAATTGAAAGATTGAATAATCTTAAGGCAACTGTAGAAATAAAGAAACAAGTGGTTCAAGAATCCAAGTTGCGAGTGGATCAAAAGAAGCTCGAAGTTGAGGAGCAACGCAAACTCAATGAACGAAGGAGACAGATTGAGGCTGATATTAAATCAATTGCATCGCAGAAGTCCGCGCTTGTTGCACATTTTTCTGATCTCAAAAATCGAATTGAGAATATGACAAAAAATTTAGAACAATTTGCAAAGGAAAAATTTGAACTTAGTATGCCTTCTGAGAAGCCAGAGGTGGCTGAGAAAGTTGCTCAGGAATGTTCTCAGAGATTGCTTGGGTTGAAAGCGAAAATTAGTGAGAAGGATGTGCTTGTGCGGAAACATAAAAGTGAAATTGGCCAGGTCGAGGCTCTTGGGAGCTGTTCTTTGTGCAAACAGATTGTATCTGGCGAGCACAAAGCGCAGATTGCTGAAGCAAATAATAAACACATAAGTGAACTGGAAACTGAGAAAATTGAACTAGAAAAACAGTTTAGCTTGACGCAGGAAGAATATGTAAAGAGTTCACAAAAGATGAAGGTGTTGAACGATGAGTGGAAGAAGTATGAATTGATGGCACAGAGAAAGAAGAATACAGAAGACCAAATGAAAAGGCTAGTAACTCAGAAAGAAGATGCTGAAAAGCAGATTGCGGCAGTAAAATTGAGTATTGGGAATAATAATCAAGCGGAGCAGAAGCTTCACGAGGAAGAAAAAGGATTGAAACCTGATTCTCTGAATGAGATAATGAAGGTGTTTGAGCAGACGCATGCAGAGTTTCAAATTCTTGAAAAGGAATTATTCGGGCTTGAACGAGAGATCAAAATGGAGGAAGCAGGATTGTCGGAGATCAAAGTCGAAGTCGAGAATCTTGGAAAAAAGAAAACAGAATTTGAGAAGATTGAGTCGCGGCGGGAGTGGTTGACTGATAAGGCATCGCCTGTGTTCCAGACAATGGAGAAGCATGTGTTCATGCAAGTTTATCATGAATTTAACAGTTTGTTTAGGAAGTGGTTGTCAATGCTTATCACAGATCAGATTTTTGATTTCCAGCTTAATGATGAATTTGCGCCGGTTGTGATTCAGAATGGTTATGAGATTCCGCTTGAAGATCTATCAGGCGGAGAGAAGACTGCACTTGCACTTGCGTATAGATTGAGTTTGAACAAGGTTGTTAATCAAGTTGTTTCAGAAATAAAAACAAAAGATCTGCTGATTCTTGATGAGCCGACTGATGGGTTCAGTTCTGATCAACTTAATACAGTACGTGAAATATTGCAGGAACTTGGGTTGAGACAAGTTATTATTGTTTCACATGAACCGAAAATTGAACACTTTGTTGATCACATAATCAGAATTGAGAAAAGAAATCATGAAAGTGTGACTTAAAAAAACTAAATAAAAACTAAGAACTAAAAAATAACTAAAAATAAGAATTAAAAAACAAAAAACTAAAAATAAAATAAGAATTAAAATTTAGTTTCCTCTTCTTCGGCACTCCACTTGTGCAAGCATTCAATAGAGCAAAAGCCTTTTCTATCGGGCTGGTTTTTTATTTTCCAATAACAAGTAATTTCAAAGTGATCCTTAGCTTCATCTACAGGGCCGCCGCATTCTGCGCAGTTCTTGATTTTGTTCTGCTCTTTGTACGATTTCTCACTTTTACTCACAGGAGTGATCGTCCTGAAGAATTTAGTTGCCATTGTTAACTTTTGTTAGGATACTATTAACCTCTTCGAGCTGCTTTTTCAAGTCATTCAATAAGGTTAGTTTCGCAGGATGGATTTGCTTCTGTTTTCTGTCCCATTCTAAAGGCAGAATCTCTCTTTGAAGCTTGACCATTCTGGTTCGAAGATCGTCAGACACGTCCACCACCTCAGGAATTGTCAGGGGATGGCTGTTTATATAGCTTTGGTATTTCCATCATTACTCAGCAGTAAATAAAACAACAAAGTTTAAATAGAGTAAAAGGGCAGAATAAGCTTATAGCCATGGCACAAACCAGACCAATAGATTTGAGGAAGGTGGATAAAGAAAAGCTTAAGCAAGCCATTAATCCACAGGCCCAGCTTTCTGCGGCAAGTCTTGAGAGCCAATTATTTATTGGAAATCCAAGCTTGAAGCCAAATTACAAGCAGGCATTCGTTTATTTGCATAAATTGTTTGAAAATCACAATAATGAGTTGTATCAGGCCTGGAACCAATGCCAGGATCCACAAAGGGCAGGTCAATTCCTAGTTGAGCAAGCTCAACATTTGCAACCAATTTTCGGATATGGAATGTGGGTAACAGGTGTTGTTATTGACAAAAGCGCACAAGGTGATAATGGGTTGCATAGCAAGATTTTACAGGCTTCATCTCAACAAGGTCAGCAATTTGAAACAGGTTTAAGTCAACTTGTTGCGGATATCAAAGAGACATTGAAAGGGTGTCCACAATCTGAACAGATGTCTATAGAGAATATTACTTATACTTTGAGCTTATCACTGATTGATGTGGCTGTTGCACGAGCAGAACAGGCAAAATTGATTCAGGGCTATGCTTTTATGAGCAGAGATCCGGCTTCAAGTGTTCCTTATGCTGCTGCTAAAATTGTAGATCTGATTGGGAGATGTACAAAGGAATATAGTACACAAAGCTGGAGAAGGTTGCCTGAAAAAGAGAAGAAGTTTGTAGATGAAATGTTTCAGTTATGTGGACAGGATAATTACAAGGTGTTTTTTGGTGAGGTTATGAATGAAACTATTGCAAGGATGAATATTGTGATTACTCAATATGTTTCTAATATAACTGAAAGAACTAATGATGAAGAAGTTAAGAGATTCATAGATTGTAACCGTTACATGGGTTCTGGATTCGGAATGGCACCAGATCACGCAATCATGCTGATTGGCAAACTTCTTGGAATGCAGGACTTTGATTGTGCTGATCCTCTTGATGATGATACAAAAATTGAATCGGCTATTGTCAAGATTAAAAAATATCTTCCTTCAGATTGTGTTGAACTCTATGAAGCTGACATCGAAAACATAGTGATGGGTGGATTTTACAATCACCACATTTCAAAAAGACTTGAAAATTTAGCTGTGAAAAGTGACAATGTTGAAGTGGCTTCGGAAAGAGCTTCAGTGTTGTATCAATTAATGCAAAGATTTCAATCATATGGAGGAAGCATTACCGGGCTATTTGCATCAGAGGCTTTGACTCCAAATGAAAAAGATACTAGAATCAAAGGATTATTGGGAGCTATGGAGAGTATTGGGTTGTATGCTTCACAAATTCATCAAGGCTTGGGAGCTTGTGCACCAGAGGAGGCAGAGCAATATTTCACACCATTGAATCAGTTAAAGAGAGCTGGATATGGAATGATTTTGTTTGCGGAGCAATTTGTAAATAGTGCACCTGCAAATCTTATTCCATTCATGAAAAGTGTTACAAATAGTAAAACAAGTCTCGAGGGTGCTCTTGGATCAGTTGTTGTATCTGCGGGGTATAATGGACCGATGGATGCTTTGAAAAAATATGATCTTGAAGGGTTCATAGGAATGATTAATGCTGCTAAAGACAAAGGCGATCTGGTTGATGATCTGAAAATGAAGGTTGAACAAATATTGAGTGCTGAGGAATCTAGAAGTCAAGTTGATCCCGACTCAGTGGTAAGACAAATTGAAATGAATAACTATTATCAAACTGCTTTGAAATGGCTGGAGCAGCAATAAGATGGATAAATCGCTTGAAGCAATTACACAGAAAAAGGAACAGATCAAACCAGTAGTAGAAGAAATTCTATCTGAAGGTTTGGGTGTGACGATTAAAGAAGTAGTTGATGATATTTCAGGAATCCTTGCAGAAGGTGATTTAGCGATTGATGTTGATCTTAACAAGCCACTCAAAGGTGCGAAGAAAGACTTTAAACTCTCATATTCACGTAAATTGCTTGGGCAGACTGCAGGAAATATAAGTGAGGCAAGCAGGCAGGCGAAAATTGATCGAAGAACATTGCATCGTTATGTTGAAGATCAAAGTTCATTGCTTGAAAGTATTAGGGGAAAGGAATTAGAGTTTGCGTTTGATAGAAAACAAAAACAGATTCTTGATATTGTTGGCAGGACTTTGGATAAGTATGAACTTGTAGGATTTCAGGATAAAATTCATGAAGATACTGTTAAATCATTAGCGCATTGTTTGCCTGCGTATCTTCCGCCACTTGATGTTGCAGTTAGGTTGTTTGAGAAAAGGTATATTGAGACAGCGTTTTCACAGTGGGGACCGAGAATCAAAGATGTTGCACAGAAAATTGGATTGCGACCTGAAACACTTGGACAGAAATGCAAAGAGCTTGGAATCGGTAAGCAGCTTGAAACATCAGATTCATTGAAACATTTGTATCTTAATCAAAGGAAGAAAGCGGAATTGAAAATAGAGGAGAATGAACAATGATCACGTACGGTTCAAAATGGAAAGAATTTGAAGCAGTAAAAAGCGCACTTGGAAAGGATTATGAATCACAACTTGCTGTGTTGCAAAGTAACTTTAGTGACCCAGATACAAATGCTGCTCAAATTGAAGATGGTCTTACACAGATTCTAAATCAAGAACTTACAAGATTGTTTGGAACAAATGCGAATGCTGCAGGGATTTTGTTGTCCAAAAAAGAAAACAAAGAACAATTAAGTGATCAAGATAAAGCGGATTTGCAGGGAATTTTGCAAGCAATTCTGCCAGTAACAGATCTAAGAAATGCGGCAATCGGGGCAATATTAGATGGAAAAGCTAAATCACTGGCTGAGAAAATTAATGAAGCTTTGAATGGAAGCGAAGATATGGAATCAGTTTACACACAATCCTTAGCTGATGCAAATGAAAGTGTCAAAAAAATACCAAGTATTTCAAGAATTGTTTCAGCTGAATTTGTGAGCTATGACATTGCAAATCTGGCTTTTGAACAGTCTTGTGAACAATTGTACCATCCAAAATCATTCAGGTTCTATTTCAAGAAAAGTTTGGAACAAATCAAAGGAAGAAATCAAGAAGAAACTAAAAGTAGGCAAGATCATTTCGTCAATTCTAATTGTGACACAGGAGCAATTACAATTGCCATGAAACTCATAAATCAAGTGAAAAGTGCAGCAGATGGAAGTGGTAGTGTTCTGAATGAAGTTAGTTTCCTTCTGAAATTAAAGGCAGAGAGCACTGATGCATTTTATGCGAATTTCATGAAACTCACCAAGATGAACTTAGATGAACAATTTGTTCAGATGATTTCAGGCATGGTTACTGAAAAAAAGAAAGTCAAAGATGAAAGTACTGAATACGAAATTAAAGAGCCGGAAAAACTAAAGAAGAGATTTGAACAGTATGTTTATCTGAATGAAGCAGCGGGGATAAGTAAAGAAACTGTTGCACTTTCAACTGCACAAATTATATTTGGGAGCATTGCAAGAACAAGTGGATTTGACAAATACATTGATAATGCAGATTCTGATGCTGACAAAAATATTGATGGGTTTGTTGATAAAGCTCAAGAGTGTCTGCCTCAAGAAATATTTGATAAAGGAAAACACTTTATGAGACAAACTGCTGCTACTAGTTATTATACACAGCAGGCCAGAGCACACCTTCTAAAAATTGCAAAAGGATCTACAACAGTAATTGAAGCAGAAGAATTTGTAAAGCTTTACAAAGAAGCCCTTACAATTTTGGGAGCTAAGAGTTCAAGAATGTTTATCAGTCCAGAAAGACCCAGTAATGAGGAAATAGAAGAGTTTGTTACTGGATTGGGAATAGTTCAAAGATTACTTAATCAAGAGAGTTCAAAAGTTGAAAAAATTGTAAAAATTAATTCACAAGATCAGTCTAAATATGCAGAGTGGAGTAAACTGAATGAATATTCAGCTCTTGTACTTCAGATTGCAGCTGATATTTCTGCGGCAACCCAAGGTATGCTTGATAATGCATATGAAAACATAAGGGCAGCATCATATTATCTTGATCCAAATCATGAATTCCATCCAAACCGTCCTGAAGGAGACCTGGCTAAAATATGTTCTGAGAATCTGAATAAAGTAAAGCGGCTAAGAGAACATCTTGCCGAACCGCTGGAAACAATTCTTGGAGATGATGATGAAATATTCTCTGAAATTGATGAAGAAGCAACTAATAATTATGGTGAAGCGTTGATTACTGGTAATTATGAAAGATTTTATGAGCTTGTTAGTGCAGAAAGTGATGCTCGGCTTGATGAGCTTAAAACAGTATATGGAACATACAGAGACGGAGAAGACAAAAAAATTGAAATAATGATAAAAGGAAGTGCTGAAGGAATCAATTCAAGAGTACATTCATCAAGCAAATATGAAGCTGCTGTTGCTCTTGTGGAAAGAGTCATTGATGAGCGGAAGAAAAGAAAAGAGGCTCGTGCAGAAGCAACATCTACTTCAGGAAGGGCTCACAGAGTATTGAATTTCTTGAAAAAGCACTGGTGACAGTTATATTAGAGTGCAGCAGTGTAGTATAACGGAGGACGTAACAAACTCAGATTAAAAACTTACGTCCTCCGAACATAGTGGAGGAATTTTATATTAATAAGATCATCCTCCACTATAGAATATAATTAATGGAACTAACAAAGAACCCATTAATGTGCTTCTTCTTGTCTGGGATGCAATCGGAATGAGGCCGACAAATGTTGAGGAGATTATTGCGATAAATCCAGGCAGTCCATCGAGCAGCATTGAGACTATTAACAGAAAAATTGTGAGAGTAATGAGAATTTTCTGATACGGAACACGTTGAACAATGTTGATTGACAATCTTGCAGAATAAATTGTGAGCCAGACTGAGATTGATGAGATAATGAGAACGAATGAAACAATAGTGAAGAGATCATAGTATCCTGGTTTGAAAAATTCCTGCAAAGCTGAGACTAATCCATTGCGGGCTTTGCCAATTGTTGCAAGGGTTGCAAAGGAGACAATCATTCCGGCTGTGTTGATTCCGCCCTGAACAATTAGGTAAATCTGGTTTGACCAGCCTGTGAAAGGCATTGCAAACATTGCAGCATGGGTGCTTCCGATTCCCGGAATAACTGAAACAATTGTTCCCGCAAGTGTGCTTATGAATCCTGGAAGAATGATTTGTTTCGTGGGGACTTCGCAATCTGTTACATATTGTTGTGGGAGAGAATGATGTTCTGTCATACTTTGAATGAGGCTTGCGATTCCAAACATGCCCGAAAGAAGATGAAAGAATGGATTTGTCAAATGATGTGAGTGCAGAATTAAGATACCAAGGATTCCTGAGCTTGCGACAGTTGCCAGACTCCAAAGTTTCTTTGACAATGTTGGTTCATGCCAGGAATTGATTAAAAGGAAAAAGATGAGGATAGGAATTATTATTTTGTCTGAAAACAAAGATAGAAATGGAATGAAAAAGATCATTGCAGGCATGAGCAAGATGGAAATTAGAATAGAGGAGTAAGATCCATACAATGTGAATTTTATGGCTTCGTAAGCGTAGCCTCCGAGCGCCATTTGATGGCCTGGCAATGCAGAAATAATTGTTGAATCGTCGGGGACTCCCAAAAGGATTGATGGGATTGAATCGAGGAAGGTGTGTGTAATTCCGAGAGCAAGGAGGAAAAATATGTAGTGTTCAGGAGCAAATGGAAGTATGTTTGAGATGGATAAGAGGATGGCGGCGACAAGATTTATGTGAATACCAGGTGTGATGCCTGTGATGATTCCACACAAGATGCCTGCGAATCCTGCAATAAGAATTCCAATCATGAAACTCTGGTAATTTTAGAATTTATATGTGTGACTCCGTCTATTTTGGACTGAGTCCAATTGAGGGAACAGAAATTTTTTTTGCAGAATCTATTTCTATATTGTATTGGTTTCTTGATTGATAGGTGTGACCTGATACTTGGACTAAATCGCCAGAATGCAAATCAATTTTTTCCTTTGAGGTTGCGGTGATTGGGACAGATAAAGTGTAAGTGGTTTTATTGTTTGAAGAATATACTGCAGATACTGAGGCTGTAACTACTATGTTTGCATTGTTGCTCAAGATATTCTGTGGAGGAATGGGAAGAAATTGTTGTGAAAGATAGAGAGCTAAGAGTCCAATGATAGTTCCGTACAATGCTATTGTTTTCAGTATGTGTTCATTCATTGTAAAAGTCATGAATAATTGATTTGTGGTTGAAGCCCATCGGAAGCTCGTTAATGTCTGCTGGCGAAAACCAACGAATGTCTTTTGTTTCGGATTTATCTTTCTTTACGGTGCCTTTTGCGCCTGCGTAAAATACAATGACAGTTGCAAACCATTTGTGATTGGGAAATGATTCGTCATTGTAAGCAAAAAAATGAGGATCAATGTCTAAACCAGTTTCTTCTTTTATTTCTCTGATGGCTGTGCTGTGTGCGGTCTCGCCTTCGTCAATCCGACCGCCCGGAAGAACCCAGGTATCTGGGAATGGTGGCCACTTTCTCAGGATCAAAGCAATCTTGCCTTCTCTTTCAACAATGCATGCGACTGTTGCGATAACCATGAGATCTAGGACACAAGATCATTATTAAGGTTTGTGGCATGAAAATTGGAATGAGTCCAAAGTCATTGTTTCAAATTGTTTCAATCGTTTCATCTGTTGCAATGCAGTATCAGAATGCTTATAAAAGTGATATCTTTTTCTCAGACTGGTGGTGTAAGATGATGGGACGGACGCACGCGGTGTTTGGATTTCTTATAGGATTATTTGCACTTCCATATCTGAATGTTTTGAATCCGATTCTATATGTTGCAGCAGTTCTTGTTGGAGCGCATCTTCCTGATGTGGATCATCCTGATTCAACTCTTGGAAAATATGTGAAACCAATTGGACTGTTGTTTAGCCACAGGGGGTTTTTTCATTCTGTGTTTGCGGCGGCGCTTGTGTATGCTGTTCCATTCTATTTGTTTGGAAATGCAACAGTTGCATTTGGTCTTTTGATAGGGTATGTTTCACATATTATTGGAGATATTGTAACTGTGCAAGGAGTCCGAATATTTGCTCCACTTTCTTCTTTTACATTACGCGGTTTCATGTACACTGATTCAATTACTGAACATATTTTGTGCGTTTTATTTGTTGTTGCAGCAGTGTGGAAACTGTTCCAGATGTGAGTTTTCTGCTTAATTGAGCGAAACATTATTAAATGGCAAATAGTCGGATTTTGATATGGACCCAAAAAATGAACCGTTGAATTGCATGATCTGCGATAATCCAATTCCTAAAAGATCTGGATATATTGATGTTGTCGAGGAACCGTTTTGGGCTTCAGTTAAAGCGCAATATCAAGGCCTTAACTTCGCTGAACTTTGCCACAGAATACATCCAGCAATGCCTCATTTTCTATCTCGAGTAATACTCCAGTACACAATCCAGAATTCACCTGACAACCTTGATGAAATGCCCGAAGTGCCTAGAGCATCTGCACTACTCGAACAGATATTGCAAGAGCGAGAACATCCGCAGGTTTATGTGTTTACTCATGCATCGGCAGGCGAAGATTGTGATTTAGTCACATACAAAATTCCTATTGCCTCAATCCAAGGTGTGTATATGGTACAAACATGGACAAATCATATGCGCCAAAAAGATAGTTTTAATCCAAATGGATGGAATTATGTTATGAGGCAACTGCTAGGAGAGCAATGGGGTGCTGAGCCCATAATTCTAAACCGTCATTTATTGAACTGAGTCCAAAAAAGTTCTAAGAACACTTTTAAAGAAGTAAAGTACATGAACACTGGTCACTGGACATGAAGGTGACCAGGACTTTTAAAGGTGGGGTGCTATGGAAGACTATAACGAAAAAGAGGATGATGTGAAAATGGAAGCTGAAGAAAGATCTTTAGAAAATTTGCCGGGAATCGGGCCTGCTACTGCAGAAAAATTGATTAACAGTCCGTTTAATAATTATTTGACGATTGCGACTGCTACAATCGGGGAATTAATGGGTGAGACTGGGCTGACTGAGGGGGCAGCACGGAAAGTGATTACTGCTGCCCGGGATTCCATGGATATGGGATTCGAGAGCGGAGAAAGTCTGCTTAGGAGAAGGGAAAAGGTTACTAAACTTAAGTTACCTGCTGAAGCTATCAACCAGCTACTTGGTGGTGGTCTTGAAACTGGAAGCATTGTTGAATTCTTTGGACAGTATGGAAGTTCGAAAACACAAATAGGACATCAGTTGGCTGTTTCATGCCAAGCTCAAGATGAAAGTGCATATGCAATCTACATTGATACAGAGAATACATTCAGACCTGAAAGGATTACACAGATGGCTAAGGCGCTTAATCTTGATCCTGTGCAGATTTTATCTCATATCAAGGTGGCACGGGCTTATAATTCAGATCACCAGATGCTGCTTGCTGATAAAATTCAGGATCTTATCAGTACTGAGAAAATCAATATTAAGGTTATTGTGGTGGACAGCCTGACTGCGCATTTTAGAGCGGAGTACATAGGTCGTGGAACACTTGCAACCAGACAACAGAAGATTAACAGGCACATGAGAACACTTTCAAAGCTTGCTGATTTGCACAATATTTGTGTACTTGTGACAAACCAAGTTATGGCAAAGCCTGATCAGTTCTTTGGAGATCCGACAGAGGCTATTGGAGGACATATTGTTGGACATAATTCAACATTTAGAATCTATCTCAGGAGAGGAAAAAAAGGAACCCGTGTGGCAAAATTGATTGATTCGCCAAATTTACCTGATGCTGAAGCTTCATTCCAGATTACTGAGGATGGGGTAAGAGACGTATAAGGAATAACACTCTTTCTTTTATTTTTTTATTTTGTTTTTTTTTAGAGCAAAATCTTTTAAACATAAGTACGTTTATGGAAATCATGACTGGTGGTGATTCGGTTCAATTCTTTGTAAAAGCAAAACCATTCCTATTTGTGCAGGTTTTGCTGTTTATTGCATGGATCAGTGCCAGTACAATCTGGGCGATCATGCTTTTATGGTTTGGTGGACTGCTCAAGGGTTTGTTTACAGGGATTGCGTTTACAATTGCTTCGATCTTTATCTGGGGAATAATTGTTGTGGGAATAATCATGATCTGGATGCAATTCCAGCGGAATCTTATGTTTATGGTGCTGACTGCGTATGCACAAATGGCTGCAGGGTATCAGCAAAACAAAGTAATGCCTGCTGGCCAGGTTACGACTGCACTTGCAGCGATTAAGCAAAGGTTTGGATCGCTTTCCGGGCTGCTTGACTTGTCTCAGATGGTGACAGATCAACTGAAAAAAGTTGCAGGGACTTCAAACTTATTGGGCCGTGCGCTTACTGCTCTTGGAGTTGGACAAAGATCACTGCTTCTTTCAATTCTGGGATATGCTGGATCGTTTTCAAATGAAGAAACCCGAAGCAAAGTAAAGACTTGTGTAGATAAAGTGTGCAGAGAAGGTGAAAAGTATGCTTCCTCTGTACGAAGTTATGAGACTATCGGGCTAGCGGGTCTTGGATTGATGGTGATAGTGGCAATTGTATTTGGAGAGTATATTTCAATGTGGCTTCCTGCAAGTTACTGGGTTGTTGGTTATTTAATTTCAATTCTAGCTGCGTTTGCAGCATATCAAATTATCATTATGAACTACATTCTTGTCTTGAGTATTCAGCAGGGAACTGAATTTTTTACAGGGCAAAGTCAAGCTCAATCACAGCCAGTGCAGGTTCAGATTCAACAGATGCAACAGAGTAAACCAATTCCGCAAACAGTACAGTTTACAGCTGCCGAAGAAATGCTGATTCAGAGATTGTCAGCTTATGCACGAAGTGTGAGAAGCCAAGGATACAATGATGAAAGCATAAAGATGGCGCTTAGCCAGAACGGGCAGAATTTGAGGCTTATTGAGGAAGCACTGAAACGGATTTAGTAATGTTTATTAAAAAAGTTATTTAACCAATATTAAAGGAGATAAATATGGAAATCATTTTTTTAGGAACATCAGGAAGTATTCCAACTGCAGATAGAAACCAATCAACTGTTCTTGTAAAATCAGAGACATTTGACTTTTTGATGGATTGCGGAGAAGGAACACAACGGCAATTTAAGGTAGCCGGAATTTCTCCACACAGATTGAAGGCTGTGTTTATCACTCATTGGCATGCTGATCATACACTTGGACTTCCTGGATTACTGCAAACCTTAGACATGGCAGATTTCAAGGGAACTTTTCATATTTTCGGACCAGAAGGAACAGAGCTGCATCTTAAAGCACTGCAGTATGGTTTTCATTTGAAACCTTCTTTTGTACTTGAGATTCATGAAATAAAGAAGGCGCAAGTTGTAGAGTTTAATGGGTTGACGATTTCAATAGAATATCTTGATCACAGAGTGCCTTGTATTGGTTACAGAGTAAAGGAGCCAGACAAAAGAAGAATGAATATGGCTTTCATGAAAAAACAGAATATTCCGGAAGGCCCAATCTGGGGAAAATTACAGGATGGAAAAAGTGTAACATACAAAGGCAAAAAGATAAGTGCAAAGGATGCAACTACTATTCATCCCGGCGCTGAGCTGGCTTATGTTACTGATACATTGCCTTGTGCTGCTGCTCTTCGGCTTGCAAAGAATGTTCCAATGTTCATTTGTGAGGCGACGTTTGGGTCTGAGTTGGCTGCAAAAGCTAAAGAGTTCAAACATATGACTGGTGCTGACGCAGGGAGTCTTGCGAAGAAAGCGAAAGCTGAATCGTTAGTACTTACTCATTTCTCTCAACGGTACAAGAGAGTTGAGCCTATTGTGAAGGAAGCGAAGGCTGTTTTTTCTAATACACAGGCAGCACATGATTTTTTGAAACTGAAAATATAGATTGTTTCAAGAAACGAAAGTTGCGTAGAAACTAGAAACCTTATTGCAATTTAATCTTTTGTCCATTACTAACCATATGCACTTGGCGCTCCATTTCATAGCCCATTTCTTTTGCAAGTTCTGCCAGGCCAATTCTTAGACGCAGATCTGCGTGGGCTGGAATGATGTGTCTTGGGTTTGTCATGGAAATTAGGTCGCGCAAATCTTCTGAAGCGCCGTGACCGGAAACGTGGATGTCTTTGTACATGCGCACATTTTTGTGTTTCAGCAGTGTTTCGAGGACTCTTCTGTTTTCAATTGTTGTTGGAGTAGGAATTGTTGGAGAAGAGAAAATGATGAGATCGCCGGGTTCAAAATTGAATTTTAGTTCATCGCGGGCAAGGCGAGAAAGAATTGAGGACTTTTCACCTTGGTGTCCAGTCATGACAACCACGTATTTTCCTCTATCTTGTTCTACTTTTTTCAATACCTTCTGAATCTGCTTTGTGAACTGAAACATTTCTGCTTCCTTAGTAAAATTATAGATTCCACATTTTTCAGCTGCGGTGATATATTTTATCATGCTTCTTCCGAGGAAGATGACTTCTCTGCCTAGCTTTTTTGCGTAGTCAATGATTTCTGAGAGACGGGCAATGTGGGAAGCGAAAGTTGTGACAAACATTGCCTTATCTTCTACATCTGCGCCAAGCATAATGTCTCTCAGGAGCACTTGAGCTACTGATTCAGACGGCATTTTCCTGTGTTCGTGCGCGTATAAAGACTCAACAATTAGAGCATGAACATTTTTCAGACTTTTCAGCCTTGCTGGATTGGTTTTTGCACCAAGTACGGGGAATAAATCAAATTTGAAATCAAGAGCGTATAATACAGTTCCTGCTTTAGTGTGGATTGCAACAATAACTGTTTGAGGGATTGAGTGGGTGACGTTTATGAATTCAAGCTGAATGTTTGGTGCTATCTGGATTTTGCGGTTTTGCTCAAGGACATTGACCCTTTTAGCTGGATCAAGTTTAATTTCCTTGCAAAGAACTTTTAAGATTTCCATTGTATATGCAGTGCCAAAAATAGGTACACCTGGAAATTGACTAATGATAAAAGGTGCTCCACCCACATGGTCAAGGTGACCGTGACCGATGGCAATTGCTTTCACTTTATCTTTCCAGTTTCCGAGATGTCTCATGTCAGGAATAGCATTGCGTTTCATGAGCGAATCATGGGTGCAAATCGCTTCTGAATCCTGAATTTTAATGTATTCTTCCATATGCAAACCAAGATCCAGAATTATGACGGTGTCATCAACTTTCAAGGCGGTGCAATTCCGGCCAACTTCATCATAACCACCCACAGAACACACTTCAATATTAGTCATAGAGAAAAGGGAGAGGCAAATGTTTATAAAGTTTGTTCATGTAAATGGCAGGGTGAAATCAACCCATATATTCCTGAATCCAGATGAGGCGGAGCATATCTGGGGGTATCTTGAAAAGAAGAAGTTTGACAGGACATCAGCCCAGGACTTTTGCCAATCAAGGCATTGCGAGAAAATTAAAAAAGACAGTTTTTTCAGTGAACGTGAAGAAGAATATGCTCATGTTAATGAGCGAGCAGTGTGTGAAACGGTTGCTGGATTGATTAAAGATTTTGATGAGGAGGCAACTGAAGTTCTTATGTTTCCGGCTCTGTGGAGCGGATGGTATGAAACAGAGCACATAATGGAACCTGCAGTGGTATCGCTTGCGAAATTAGAATCATTTGTGCGTAAGGAGTGCATATTATTTGTTAATGATTATTTTATCACTTCTAAACGGCTTGACTGGTGGATCATTATTTCTTCGGATGAAACAATTTATACATGGAAAGTTGATTGGGGATAAGAGTTCTTGTCAGGGAAAACTATTTATACACCAGAAAGTTAACTGGGAAAAAGAGGTTTAATGAATAAATGTTGTATGGATATCATTTCTGGTTAGGAATCGTCGGATTTTGTATTGCTTCTTTTATCCGTAAGAAACGGGTAACAAATGAAAAGCTTGTGTGTGTTATTGGAAATGATTGTAACAAAGTAATTAACAGCAAATATAGTAGATTGTTTGGGGTGCAAAACGAAGTCATAGGTATAATATTCTATGGACTTGTTGTTCTTTATAGTCTGCTCGGGATGAATGGGATTGAATCAATAGGTCCTGTAATGTTTAGTACGGTATTTATGATTGGAAGCGGATTCGCAGCTGCTACTTCGCTCGTGCTTGTTTACATTCAAGTGGCTGTGATTAGAGAATGGTGTGAGTATTGTCTTGCAAGTGCTCTTGTGAGTATTGCTGTATTTCTGGTTCATATTTTGTGAAACCTAATGTGTCTATTGTAACAAGGGGATCAGGAATCATCATTCCTCAATTCCACAAACTTTATAATGAAGGTTGGCTTCGGAAAAGTGAGAGGTTAGATGGTTATGAAACGGAATTTGCTGGTGTTATCTGTGCTGAGTATTATGCTTCTAATGTTGGTTCCTGTTGCTTCTGGATTCAATATGACTAAGGAAGTAAGAAAGACTAGTTTATTGCTGATTGATAGAGGGATGTTTGACAAAGAACTTGTGAAATCAATTGTGCTTATGAAAATGAATCTAATTGGAATGCGTGTTCCGCTTGGTAAAATATTTGGAAATGATGATATACAGATTAATGTTGCACTTGAATCAGGGGAAACAGTGGATTTATGCGTTTCCATTGTTTCAGGAGTTATTTCATCGCTTGAAGTGTGCGAAGCGGAATTTGAGCCTGATGCAATTGCAGATACAACTGTTGGTGTACTGGCCGGAATGCAAGGTTCAGATGGCGAAATATTGAAGGCTCTTAAAGATAAGAAAATTACATTTGATGCGATTGGCGCAAAAAATAAAATAAAGTATGCAGCGCTGAGGTTTGTGTAGAAAAAGCCATTAGAGGGCAAACAGGACTTAATGTAACATGATTGACCTCGCTGGGCTCTGTAATCATTATGAAAGTTCTTTCTTTATTTCTGCTTCGCCTTTTGCTTTTTGGCACACTGAACAAATTTGATATTGCTTTCCTTTAATTGTTATGACAGTGCCACGGATTTTTGATAAATACATTGTTTCAATGTTTTGTTTGCATAGAGAGCATTTCATGGAGAAACAAGTTTTGCAGAATTTATAAATCTAATGCAGTCTTAACATTGTGAAAAGACAATTTAACGAATTTTTCAGGATCAAGACCACTCAGTTTCAATTGAGCTAATTCTGCGGCAACATGAGTGCTGCCTAGCGGGAGCGGGAAACCAGCTAATTTACTGAGTTCTTCCATTTGATGGATGGCTGCGTCGCGGGCGAGAACTGAGGCTGCGGCGACTTCCACAAATTTGTCTTCTGCTTTTTCTTCTCTGACGTCACCGACTGCGCAACCCGGAAATTTGTCTACTACGTGGGTGCCCCGGCCTAGTTGAGCGGCTGCTCTTTTGTGAAGATTATTAAGAAGAGTAGTTACAGAGGATGATTTGTTGTATTCTTCCGGATATATGTTGAGGATGACGTGCTTCGTATGGGCTTTGATTTCAGCTGCCAATTCGTGAATCTGTTTGTGAGAATATCTTTTTGAATCATGGACTC
Organism: uncultured Methanosarcinales archaeon; assembly: GCA_964576505.1. GTDB lineage: Archaea > Nanobdellota > Nanobdellia > Woesearchaeales > WJKV01 > CAZNVD01. Next base: position 14,982 of record CAZNVD010000011.1, on the reverse strand, counting down.
CTAAATCTTCAAGGAACTTTCTGGTATTGTCGTCAGCGAATACTGCTGCTACGACAATTCCTCCGAATGTATCGCCTTTCAATGATTCGTCGCTGCCAATGTAGATGCCAGTTCTGCTTTTTGGGAAGACTTCAAGTTTTTGAAGCAAGGAGATACAGGAATCTTCTGCAGCTTTTGTACCCTGGATGACAAGTTTGCCTGATTTGTAAACAACAACTGTTGCAGGACCTAAAAATCTTTTTTGCTCGTAATCAGATCTTGGCTTGTCGAGCTCATAACCATGTTTAAGCAAGCCTCCAAGTTTTGAAATGTCGGTTATTGTGAATGATTTCATTATGAGTACGAAGGTATGGTTTGTTGCTCGGCGTCGCGGTGCCTCTTTTTCCAGGTTTCCCAGCTTTTCCTGAATATTGCACTGTACTTTTGAGTGTTCCAGTGTTTGTCAACAAATTTGACTGTCTTTGGATCAGAAGCATAGCCTGATCCAAATTTAACACGGAATTTTTTGTGAAGTTTTGCAATTTCGCGATCTCTTGTTACTTTTGCAAGAATTGATGCAGCGCTTACAACTGGATAATTAATGTCTGCCTTAAAGTCTGCGATGATTTCGATGTGTTGCAGAGTTTCGGGAAGCATTTGTTTCAAAGAAGCAATAAATGATTTTCTATTTGGAGAAGGGCAATCGCAAATTACTTTGTCTGGTTTCAGTTCAGTGATTAGTTCTGCAATTTTTCTTATTTCGAGCTTCAGAATGTTGTCGCCAGGTTTCTTTATGGCAGAGTCAATTTCTTCTGGTGAAATGATTGAAATGGAATGTGAGTGAGAATGTTTAGCAACTTGCGGAAATAAATCATCCCTTGCATCGTGAGATAATTGCTTTGAATCTTTGAAGCCCAGGGCTGCAAATGAATCAAGGTTTTGTTCATCGATGGCAACGGCTGCTACCACCATGGGGCCTATTACAGGGCCCTTGCCTGCTTCATCTATGCCTACTAAAAGTACCATACTTATGAAAATAGAAATAGATAATATAAAAACTTATTTAATAATCAGGATACATGTAAATTACTTAATATGCTTGTCATGCATGCCTTGGTAATTGAAGAGCTCTTTCTCTGGGAACCATAAAGCCACTTCATAGGCAGCTTCTTCAGCATTTCCTGATGCATGGATCAAGTTTCTAATAGGCCTTCCTTTTTTGTCAGCGACCATGTAAGAATCCATGAAAAAGTCTCCCCTGATTGTGCCTGGCAATGCTGTTCGTGGTTCTGTGCCGCCTAAAAGTTTTCGGACTATTTCAATTGCATGTGGTCCTTCTAATACGAATGAAATGATAGGAAGTTCCTGCAAGAAGTCTACAAGGAGGCCTTGGATATCAGAAGCAATCTGTTCATCAGTTTTTTCTAATTTTATTCCGCGTTTTTCGTATGATGCACGGGTGTTTTTAACTGTTGAACCTTTTAAGAAGTTTTCAACCAAATAGTGTTTGTTAGCAAGCTCTTTTGTGACTTGAATCATTTTCATGCCTACGATTTTCAAGCCTACGTCTTCAAATCTCTGGAGAATGCGTCCAACCAACTGACGATCAACTGCGTCTGGTTTCATTAAAACTAGGGTTCGTTCGATCATGCTCTGTACGAGTTTGTGATCATTAATAAAGTTTGCGCGTTATAAGGGAAAAAGTTTAAAGATTCAATAACCATTTCTTCCAATATAAAGAGGTGGTTTTATGGTAAATGTAATTAAAAGAGATGGGCGGAAACAGGCATTCAGCCGTTCCAAGCTTGCAAAAGCTATTGAGAAAGCAAGCAAGGAAGCAAAAGTGCCTGCGGCTAAAAGACGAATTCTTCAACGCGAGGTTATTGCAGGAGTTGTTGCAAGTATAGGGAGAAGAAGCACAGTAAAAGCTTCTGAAATCAGGCAAAGGGTTCTTTCAACACTTCAAAAGAAATCTAAAGCAACAGTCAATGCATGGAAACGATATGATGCAAAGAAAAAGAAGAGTGCTGCGAAACGGAAAAGTACAGTACGGAAAACTGCAAGAAAAGCAAAGCCTGCTCGTAAAAGAAAAACAGTCCGGAAAAAGGCACCTAAACGAAAGACTGCACGAGTAAAACGTGTTGTAAGAAAGAAAACTTCTAGAAGAAAGGGACGCAGATAGAATTTTCTTTTATTTTTTCTCTTTTTTTATAAAAAAGATGAAAATAAAAAAAAATAATTAAAGAATTATGCAACCATTTCTTCAAGCTGCTGTGCTGCTTCTGATACCTTTAGTGGTTTAGGAGCTAATTCTTGTTTGAGCTCGTCAAATTCTCTTAGGCAAGTTTCATATAAGGCTCGATCCCCTAAGCCAACAAACCTTTGGCGACCAACGTATTTTTCCATAGCTACAACCAATATAGCCAAACAAGCATAACGTGAGTTTATTTCCTTTGGTAAAGCATTATGCGCGTCTTTGTAGAAATTGTCTCGCACTAATGTGTCAAATGTCTCTATTTCATCATATCTAGTTATTTCAGCACTTTTCATTTTCATCCCTCATAGTTACTATATTTTGAGGATAAACATAATCACATTTAAAGTTTTTGGTTTGTGTTGTTTGCAGTGAGCAATGTTTATAAAAGAACAAATTGGGCATAGAACATGGACCTTATTACTAAAAGAATATATGATGAAAAAGCCACTTTTTTTGATGGTGATTTTAAACCTAAGCCGGGTGAAATGGAGAATTTACCGTTAATCTCACAATTCATGAGGCTTCTTCCGGGAAATCAGGTGCTTGATATTGGTGCTGGACCGGGGCATCAGGCACAATATATGTCTCGCTTTGGGTTAAATGTAGTCTGCGCCGACTTTTCTTTTCAAATGGCAAAAATTTGCAAAGGTAAAAAGTTAGAAGCAGTAGTAATGGACATTGAAAGATTGGCTTTTAGATCTCAATCATTTGATGGTATATATGCGCAGGCGGTAATCCTTCATATTCGACGTCCATCTGTTTCTGCAGTTATACAAGGTCTAATTGGATTGCTTAAACCTCAAGGTGTTTTAGGACTGGCTGTAATGGAGGGTGACAGTGAAGGATACAAGGACTATCCAGGTACTACAGGTAGAAAGAGATGGTTTACATATTTTACACATCAAGAAATAAAAGAATATATTGGTGATAAATGTTCTTTGGAATTTGAAGATGTATTGAGGCGGGAAGGTAAGCCGAATTTCTTGTATTATGTGTTTAGAAAAAAGTAGTGAGAACGATTATAGGCATAATTCAATAGGTAAAATAAGAACATCGTTGTTGTCATACAATTGATTTAAAACTTTGTAGAATTTCCTTCCAAATTTATCATACCTTTTCTTCGTAATTTCTCCTTTTATAAATAATCTTTTCAAAACGTCCCTAACAGTTACAATGTTTAACTTACACAGTCTAGCGATTTCTGCGGGATTTAATTCACCTCTCAAGTCTATAGCTTGCTTAATTATTGTTTCATTAGCTTTTGGTTGAGTTCTGCAATTTTCAACTATTGTGTGATCGCGCAAAGTATCTTGTTTAGCTTTGCCAAATTTGGTCAGGGAATATCCACTTTTTTTGTCATTAGTAAGATAATTATTCCTCACTAAATCTGTAAGTCGATGATGCACTGCTCTTTTGCAAAGATCGGGAAAAAGAATTTGAACATCAGAAAGTCTGAATATTTCTTTTTCTATTGATTCTAAAGATACGAGTGTCATATCTGCACTTGAAGCTTTGAATCTGGAGGCCAACTTATCAAGACGATTTTGGTGAGATAATAGAGCAAATCCGAGGTCTCGGTGAAATTTTTTAATGCTGTCTTTGCTGGAGAACCACAAATAGTATTTCCATCCATAATCTTTGACATAATATTTGTAGATGTACGATTTTATAGAAAATTTATCTTGAAGTAGTTCTCTGAGTTGCTCAACATAGGGAAGATCAGTTGTGTGAAAACGAATAGTAGTTTTACCTGTTGTAGGGTCGTCCACAGAACCCTCCATGGCAAAAGCATAACGCACATATTCTCGAATTACACTTATTGGAGATTTCCAAATCCATGATGGAATGCGGGCAGATTGACTACTGCAGTGAATGTCTAAACAATAAAATAAAAATGAAGTAAAGACTGTTGGGTAAGTAACTACGTGCGTAGTATCTTCTCTTACATTCAAACAGCCTATAATGCCTAATTTTCTCAATATAATTTCACGACACTCAATAATCTTTCCCGTATCTTTTTTTTGGCAAAACATACACTTTTTGATGTCTTTTGAAAGACTACCATCCATGATCATTGCTGCAACTTTGGCAATTTCTTCATCCAGAATGAAAGGGAACTTTACATAAATTGGATATGCCCTTGAATTTTCCAAGCTTAACTTATTTCCATTTAATACAAGAAATTTAGGAAGATCCAGAACATTAATCGAAAGGTATTCACTTGTTGCCTCCAATTCTCGATCACCTCCACTTTTTAGATTTTAGTATAAAGCTAATTATGATAGATATCACAAGGTTACATAAGCATACATTCCTCTTAAATTCAATGAGGTAATTTGGCTTGTGACCAGTGCCAGAATATAGAAAAATAATGAATTGCTACAAAAAGGGCAATAGCCCCTTAATATAGCAATTCACTTGTCCTAGCGGAGGGAGGATTTGAACCTCCGACCTTCGGGTTATGAGCCCGACGGGCACTCCAAACTGCCACCACTCCGCTAAAGATAGCTAGGAAATGGTGCCTTTATAAAGGTTGCTACCCAAAAGAAAACTTAATTAATACAGCAATGGTAGTTCAACCACAGCGATTACAGAGTGAGATTATGCAGAAACATGAAATATTATTGAGAGAATTAGATAAGGATGCTTTATTCTATGGTGTAGAACAATTCAGTAAAGTACTCAAAGTTGATTATGGAGCCCAATGCATAGTTTATGATTCGATGTTCAGAATATTTAATCTTTATCAGAGAGCAGAAGATAGAGGAGTAAGAGCATTACCAGCCCAAAATATTAGACAAGTGTTGGGAATTGATTCTAGGCCAAAGATCGCTCCGCTTCTCGTTGACATTATTGAACTTCTCGCATCATATGGATTTTTCGGTTCAAGCAAAAATCAACATGAGAATGGCGAATTCTACACTGTGAATCCACAAAAATGGAAAAATCTCGCTGACTTTGGAAGGTATCGTAAGCAAGAAGATGTAAAGCGGCTTGAACAAAGAATGAGGACACCTGCACCAGAAACATCAAGAGAAACAATGGGAGCAAGTAACTAAGCAACTTCTATGAGCTTACTTATTTCTTTGAAGAACACAGACTTAGGATAAACATGGATTCCAAACCCTTTTGCTTTTAGAATTAGGTCTGTTTTTGTGTGGCTGCAGAACCCATAGACATTTGAGAACTTTGCGAGTTTATGTAAATCAGGGACCTGTTCAATGTCAACAATAATAAAACTTGTTGGAAAGGCACTGTTTAAGAGCTCATCAAGATATGGATATAATTTGTATGGCTTTTTTTTTATATCTAATATTGTTGTTAGCTTTGTTTTAAAAAAAATATCTGGGACATAGCAGTGAATCATTATTTAATCTGGTCGAATAATAGAGATAAATGTAATTCGCACACGCAAACAGGAACTTCTAAACCCCAATTAGAGATAACTTGTGGATGGAGTTCGCCGATAATGCCCAGGTCTTTATTATCAATAATTAATTGAGCACATCTTCCTGAAATGAATGATGGATGTTCAGCAGCAGTGAATTCATATTCAACACCAAGTTGATCAAGAAGGTATTCTACGACTTGGCGCATTTCAGTGTAATTCGAGCCTTCACCTGCTTTTGCTATCGCAAGCTTTTGTGGTTCTACAACTCCAGTTTCTGAATCTCCTTTTTCAAATACAGCGCCTGCTTCGAATACGCATTGAGGGTACTCGCGCTGACGGTTGTTTCGTAATGCGTCTATTAAAGATGGAACAAGCCAGGCACGCATGACATTGTATTCTTCGTTTAATGCGTTTGCTAATTCAACAAGAGGAATCTTGGTGTTCATCCAGTCCTGTTGATGCTGACGGTTTGCAATATTGTAAGTATTGAGTTCCAGATATGATAAGCCTGTTAAAAGATGGGCAAGAGTTCTTTTGAATGATTCTAATGGATCTTCGGCGCCAATTGTACTTACATTTGGAATTTGAGGTTCGAATTTTTCAAAGCCATATGCAACTGCGATGTCTTCGACTACGTCGATTGGGTGTATGACGTCGGCACGGTATGCTGGAATCAATACTTTTTTGTTTTTGTAACCATAACCCATCATTTCAAGGTATGAGATCATTTGCTTTTCAGTTAATTCAAGACCAAGACGTTTGTTGACATAATCTAAGGAAACGAGAGTTTCGCGTGGATCAAGATTCGGAGTTTCTTTTGTTTCTTTTCCGTATTCCAGTTTCAAGCTGAAGATTTGGCCACCCATATCTGCGAGAGTTGTAACAATAATGTTGAGGCATGTTGAAAGGGAATCGTAGTCAGTACCAGAGCATTCGATGAATACATCTTTTGTTTTTTCTGTTACTTTACCTACTGTGTGTGAATTGATAATAGGAGGCATGGAAAGAATTTCTTTTTTGCTGTCAATGAACACAGGGTACTTTGATTTACCTTCTAACAAGTGACCGTATTGCTTTCCTGCTGGGTGCTTTGAGATGATCTCATTTGCAGCCATTTTTTCTTTTGATTCGAGCGGAACAAATGAAATATCCTTTGGAGATAGTGCAGTGTAGGTAACAGGGAAATGAATTTTGTCGAGCGGGTAGATTCCGATTGCGCAACGTTTTCTATGACGGCCGTGGGTGACATGCAACTTTTCCTGAATCTGCATGATTTCACGGATTGTTTCATCATTCAAAGTGAGACCTTTGATAATGGCACAGACAGTGTATGGTCTGATGTCAGCTACACTCTTGTCAATGATTATTTTTTGTTTTGAATCCTTAACTGGGAATTGTGAAATACCCTTTTTTGTGCCTATGAATGTTGCAAGGGATCTTGCGAAACCTTGTTCTGAAAGCCAGTCAGGCCTATTAGGGAATACTTCAACGAGAATTTCTTTTTCATTCACGTGTTCAAGATCGGTGCCGATCATGCTAATGCGGTCGTGCAACTGTTCAAGACTCAAGTCTTTACCGATCAGTTTCTTTATCCGTTTTGTATTGAGAGTTACTTTTGGCATGTTTGTTTCCTTTTATTTCAAAAATACTCCTAATGTTTTTAATTGTTCAAGATCATTATTGTATAAATCTCTTACATCCTGTAAACCATAGTAGTCCATTAAAATTCTTCCAATACCGAGACCCCATGCAAGAACAGGGATGTCTTCACCAAGTAGTGGGACGACTACTTCAGGTCTGAAGATTCCTGCACCGCCTAGTTCAATCCATTTCTTTTTTTCTGGATGGTAGACGTCAACTTCTACAGATGGTTCTGTGTACGGGAAGTTTGCTGGTCTGAATCGCGCATCAGGGAAACCCATTTTTTTGAAGAACTGTTTCAAGTAACCTAACAGATTACGAAAGTTTCCATTTGGATCGATAACGATTCCTTCCATTTGATTGAACTCAAATAAGTGAGACCAGTCAACAGCTTCATTTCTGAATACGCGACCGAGAGCGAAATATTTTGCAGGAAGATCTGATTTTTTCAATTGCGCAAGGGTTTGACTGCTGAGACAAGTTGTATGTGTACGGAGAACGTTGAGCATTGCTTGTTTAGGATCCCAAGTATATTTCCAGCCCGTGCTTCCAGTATTGCCGCCTGTTTCGTGTGCGTTTCTAACTGCATCAACAAATTTCTTCGCTGGTAATGTGCCTTTATTTGGATTACCTATGAAAAAGGTGTCCTGCATTTCTCTTGCAGGATGATCTTGTGGAGTGAATAAGGCGTCGAAGTTCCAGAAACTTGTCTGGATGAATGAACCAGTCATTTCTTTGAAACCCATGTCAAGCCAGATTCTTCTTGAATAGTCAATAGCTTGTTTTTTGAAATGGCGTTTTCCACCTGAAATTTTCGGGACATCGGTTTCAACATCAAATGTTCTAAAGTCTTTTCCTTTCCAGGTTCCCTTTTTGATCATTTCAGGAGTTAACTTTTCAACAACTTCAATGTCTAACTTTTCTTTCTGAAGTTTTTTGCCTATAGCAGTGAGTTGAATGAAAATTATTTTTTCTGTTTTCTGTTCAAGGAACTGTTTCCTTTGTTTCAGTTCATCGTAGGCAGTTTTCTGTTCTTTTGTCAAATGGTGAGCGGGAAGGTCGCCTTCTTCTAATGTTTCCAGCAGCTTTTCTTCAGGTGAAACGGTTTCAAGATAGTTTTTACCTGCAGGTGTGATTGAAACAATGCCTTTGTCCATAGAAACGAAATTCTGTTTTCTCAGTCTGCCGAAAACAGCGTTTAATTCCTGTTTGTCAAATTTAGCTGCTTTTTCTATGTCTGGTAAAGACGCATGCGATTTTGTAATGGATTTTAGAAATATTTTTTCAGGCATTCCTGATTTCAACGCTTTCTTACCAGTTTCGCCCAAAACAATGTATTGTTCTTCCTCTTTCTTTGTGGTGATTAATTGTTTATTTTCAAGCCATTGCAAGGCCCGGGAGATTTCAATATCTTTTTTACCGCTTTTCTTTATAAGTTCATGAGAAGTGCAATCATCTACTATATGCGGTAAGATCTGCCGCTCTAATGGGCTGAGGCTTCTAACTAGAGATTTAAGATCCATAAAAGGCTGTAAAGGTGGCTGATTTATAAAAGTTATTGGGAGTGTACGAATTCAATAAATTTATATATTTGCACAGCATATAAATAAATACACATAACAAGGAGTAACCAAATATGACTACTATGACTTTGGCTGTGCCAGAAGAACTAAAAAGCAAAATGGAAGCATTTCCTGAAATGAATTGGTCTGAAGTAGCGAGACAAGCGTTCATTCAAAAAGTTGAAGACATGGATTTTCTCAGAAGATTCAAGGAAAAGAGCAAGCTTACAGAATCTGACGCTCTAAAACTTGGAAAAGAAGTAAACAAGGCAGTAAGTAACAAACTGCGAAAACGGCAAGACTAATATGGATCTAGTTGTAGATGCCAATATCATTTTTGCAGCATTGATTAAAGATGGAGTTAGTTCCAATATATTGTTTAATAGCAATTTTACTCTCTTTACACCTGAATTTGTAATTTTTGAACTTGAAAAGCATAAAGAAAAAATTCTTGAATATACAAATAGGCCCGCTCACGAGTTTTCCCGATTGCTTGAAATACTGCAACGGAGAATTATCCATATTCCTCATTTTGATTTGGTTAACTTTGTAGAAGAAGCTGAGAAAATTACTCCAGATCCTGATGACATGGCTTATTTTGCAGCTGCATTAAAACTTAATTGTGCAATATGGAGCAATGATAAAAAATTAAAAGAACAAAACCGAATTAGAATATACCATACGCACGAATTAAGTAAACTTAATGAATAATCAGCATGAAAAAAATAGACTAACCTATCAATGAGTCAAATCTAGCAACCTGACTTAAAGATTCTTTAAACTGGTTAAAACATCTTCTATATTTCCATTATGGACTAAAAAGAAAATAGAAATTTATTTCTTTTTCAATATTTTATCGGCTGGAACCATTTCTTTCCATGCCTGGTCGAATAGACCAGATAATGCACTTGAGAAGAACGGGGTGTTTACCCAGATACCTATATCATAACTTGGATGGACAGTTGTGTCATCAAGCATCATAAAGGTGATTTCTTTTCCGTCAACTAAAACGAATCGGGCATTTAAAGGGCCTGAATCACGGACTTCAGAATACTTTGATAATTCATCAACAAGCTCGCGATTTTCTTTTGCGATAGGAGCTGCAATTCTTATTCTTACTCCGCGTTTGTTTAATTTTTCAAACACTGGAATTAATGCGTCTGCCTTTCTCATCAAACCATCTGCTGTGGTCATGATGATAACTTCTTTTTCAGCTGACTTAATCATCAATTCAAGGTGGTCGTACAAGTTGTGGCGACCTTTGAGGCTTCCTGATAAATCAGTTGGCTCTACAAGTTCGATACCTTGTGTGTGAAGAACATTAAGCTCGTTCAAAACATTGGACTCTTTGAGTTCATCCAATCGTTTAACTTTTTCTTCTGCATCTGCACGAAGATTTTTCTTTAAGCGGTCAACAACTTCCCGTGGAGGAATTGCAATATACTTAATGGGCTTACCCATCTTGTTAACAATGAATCCTTTTTTCTCAAGGCTTTCAAGAACATCATAACTTCGACTTCGGGGGACGTTCGCGATGTCACTGAGTTCACCTGCTGAACTTACTCCTCTTGATAATAAAGCAGTCCAAATCTTTACCTCATATAGATTTAAACCGAAGAATCGTCGTAGCTTGCTCAAAAACTCATCTTTCACGATCATTTTACATAACCCCCTTCTTTGCGATAATATGATTCTTTAGTTGACGGCATAATTACTCATCATCTGATTGTCGTCTTCTAACTAGTAAAATACAGTTGATTTGTTAATAATTAGTTACGTAATTATTTGACTTTATTTTACTACTTTTACTACTGTATGTAAAAGCTTAGAGCTATATAAATGTTTACATTGGAGAATGACAGTAGTTATAACCGCATGAGTACTACTTTAGAGTAAATGAGAGAGACAATTTAATTAGTCAAACATTTAGACAATGAGCAGCACATTTATAATTTGAATTCTCTTTTTTTGTCCCTATGTTCGTGGATAAATTGCGCAAGGAGGCATCGGGAAATTCTGTTGTCGTCGTATTCCCCGAATCTTCTGATGCGCGAATTGTTGAAGCTGCATGCATTGCTGGCAAGAAAAATTATTGTACCCCAATATTGCTTGGAAATGAAGCTGCAATCAAAAAATTGGGGGCGAAGATTGGATGTAGTCTCAATCATGTCATTATTATAGATCATTTGAAAAGTGATGAACGAGAAGAGTATGCAGAACGACTTGCTGAAAAAAGGAAAAAGAAGGGGTTAACATACAAAGATGCACTCAAGCTGATGGATAATGCCAATTACTTTGGCGGAATGATGGTTGAATGCAGGGATGCGGATGGATTGATTACGGGAGCTGTTGGGACAACAGCTCAAACTGTGAGATCTGCAATTCATACTGTGGGAGTAGCGCAGGGAAAGAAGTGGGTGTCGGGTGCGTGCTTTTGTATGCATAAAGAAAAAATGCTGCTGCTTGCTGATTGCGCTGTGATTGAGCAACCAACTTCAGAACAGCTTTGTCATATTGCAATAGACTCTGCGGAGACGTATGAATTTTTTGCTGGAAAAAAAGCCAAGGTTGCATTGCTATCATTTTCTACTAAAGGATCTGCGAGTCATGAGATGCTTGATAGAATAAGAAAAGCTGTGGTTATGATAAGAAAAAAGAAGCCCGGGCTTGTTGTTGATGGTGAATTGCAGGTTGATGCGGCTCTGCGACCAGATGTGGCTAAGCGGAAGTGTCCTCAATCGCCGATAAAAGGGGATGCTAATGTACTTGTGTTTCCAAACCTCGATGCAGGAAATATAAGTCTCAAATTTTTGAATATTCTTGCAGGATATGAAATTGTAGGACCGTTTCTTCAATCTGTTTCCAAGCCTGTCAATGATTTGTCAAGAGGATGCTATGTTAAAGATGTAGTAGATATGACTGTGTTTATGTCGGTGCAAGTCAGAAGGTTAAGGAAGAAAAAGTAAAATGGCTAAGAAAATGTTAGTAATCAATGCAGGATCTTCTTCTGTGAAGTGGGCGGTTTTTGCAGATCAAAAAAAAGTACACGATGGTGAGATTGAGCTAGGTACAGGAAAAGTAATGACAGATGGGATTGTTGTTAGACAGAAGATCAAGAATCATAAAAATGCAGGAAACTATTTGAAACGGGTTGCAAAAGAATCAAATGTTTCAAAGGTTTGCCATAGGATGGTTCATGGCGGGGTAAAACCGTGTGTGCTGAGCGAGGCAAAAATTAAAGAGATTTCTAAATGTGTATCAATAGTGCCTCTTCATTTACCGATTAATCTACAGTATGTAAGAGAGTTTAAGGGGTTGAAACAGTACGCAGTTTTTGATTCTTATCACTTTAGATCTCTTGACAAAAATGAAAAAATTATTCCGATTCCAAAGATCATTATTCCAAAGAATGTGCGAAAACAAGTTCTTGAAGTGCAAGGATTCCATGGCATAGCACATTATGATGCTACAAATGGTGAGAAAGGGAATGTAATTAGCTTTCATCTAGGAAGTGGCTGTAGTGTTGCTGCAACGAAGGATGGAAAAGGAATTGGATGCAGTTTGCATCAATCTGCGCTTGATGGAGTGGTGATGAGGACGAGGAGTGGACATATTGATCCAGGACTGGTGTTGTATCTTTGTGAGGCGCATGGTGTTAAGAAGGTTTCCCAGATCTTGAATCATCAATCTGGGTTGGCGTCATTTGTTCCAGGTGGAGATATGAGGGATATATTGAAACAGAAACGAGAAGATGTGGTTGATTATTTCAGTTATTCTGTTGCAAAACAAGCAGCGAGTTTATTGCCATTGCTTGGTGATGTGGATACATTGGTGTTCACAGGTGGCATTGGGGAAAATGCGGGAAAAATTAGAAGTGGGGTATGCAAATGGTTATCGTTTCTTGGTTGTGTGATTGATGAAAAGAAAAATATGAAAAATGAAGCGATTATTTCAGCCAAAAATAGTAAGATAAAAATTAAAGTAAAAAGAATAGATGAAGAAAGCGCAATGGTGAGAATTCTGAAAAGAGAAAAGATTTTGTAATTCAGTTTAGTAACTATTGCACCAATTTGTATCTCAGTATTGCGCCGATTCCTCCGAAGCCTTGGAGAAGTTTACCTGCCTGATTCAATTCCTCGATGATGTAGATTGCGCCTCTTGATTTTTCTACTGATTCCATAGCTTTGTCCACCTGAGAAAAGATTCCTGATTGCTGTGCGTCTTTGAGGAAGCGGTCAGTAATTAACAGGACTTCGACTGCTCCTGCATCAATTGCTGCAAGGGTTTCTTTCCAGCCATAAGCTGCCTTTCCCTGAGTTTTAATTTGTGTTAAGAATTCTTCAACAAACTGAATCTGTTTTGTAATATTATCTTCTTTCAATGCTTTTGAAACTGATTCCTGCTGGAGCACTTCTTTGATTCCAGATTCATCGCCTGAAGAGGTGTTTGCGTAGATGACCTTTTCAGTTAATTCTTTTGATAAATATTTTGTTAGTGTCTGTTTCCAGAATGATGGGGATGCAACGATTATTTTTGAAGGTGCGTATTTCAAATTGTACTGTTCGAGATGATTAATGATTTCACCAAAGAAATCTTTTGAATCAGTCTGGTAGCCTTTCTTCTGGACATCGCCTTTGAGCTCGGTCAAAATTGAGTAGCCTCTTTTTTTCAGGGCGGCGAAACAAGCACGATCTCTGTCTAGTGAAACTATGATTGTGTTGGTGTCTTCTTTTGTTGCGTCTTCTAATCGCTTGAGATCTGCAACAGACCAATGTATTTTTCGTATTGTCAGGGATGATCCATCTTCAACTGAAATGTTTTGAAAGACTCCTTTTTCGATGTCGTCAGGAGCTTCAGTTATAATGCCGTTGACACGCAAAGTTGTTTCCTGATAATCAAGGCTTTCAGTTCTGATTTGAACTGTGAATATTCTTTTTACTTTGTCCTTTTCAGTTACATCAGTCTTTCTTGATGCTTTGCCTGTTACAAGGTCTTCTTTCTGGATAATATGGGAGAGATACCAGAGATCCTGCAAATGTGTGACTAACACTGAGACTGTGCCCGATCTTAGATCTTTCTTCAGTATTTTCATGATAGGGATAAAGAATTATTGATTATATAAAGTTTAGTAGGAAAAATGGTTCAATGTAATTTAGGTGAGTGCAGGCGGCACGACGGACAACCTATCGGTTGTCCTACTCGAGACCCCGAGGGGGCAACCCCCCTCGAGTCGTGCGCCTGCTAGAATAATTTGCACCCCACACCAAACTAAAATTAGAAAAATAGAATCTAAAACTAAATATCCAAGAAATCTGCAAGGACCAAGGCATCTGCTCCTGCTACACCTTTTGAAACTGCTGCGCCGTTTCTGTTCGCCAGAATTGCCGGGCGAAGGTATGGTCCATTCATCAAGTTTCCTTCTATGATGTTTTTCTTGAATATAGATTTGAATAGTTGGAGTTCATCTTCGTGAATGATATTTGGAAGAAGCAAATTCTTCTTGTTTATAGCGGAAAGTGAACCTACGATTACAAGGCCACCAATTTTGCCATCATGAACTTTTGTGCCGAGGGCATCGCCGATTAGCTTCTTTGTTTCCTCGGAGAGTTCAGGGTTGACAACAGTGTTTTCCTGGTCAGTTACGCAGCAATTTCCTAGTGCGTTGATTGTATCATGACTAATAGTAAATGGAATCTTTGCTTCGCGTAAGGCAGCTTGCTCATCTTTTGTAATTATAGATGGAACAACTATGTGATTGTCATGTCCTACAATGAATGCTCCTACTAGATTTGTGTCTCCTATGCTTGTTCTGCAGACAGGTACATCAAAGAGATTCTTTAATCTTGTTGCAAGTTTAGGTTTGATGATTGGAGCGAGAATTGCAAAGCTATCCGTAACAAAACCATAGAGGCCAATATTTAACTGGCCACTAACATCAGTATATAGTGTTTTCATTGTTTTACTCCGTGTCAGGCTCAATAGCGACCTGTTCTTTTTTCTCCTGTTGTATTAATTTTTGTTGTTTCTGCCATTCAGGAGTCCAAGTAATGCACTTGGGATTTATACATACTTCTCTTTCGCCTTGCTTTATCTGGCGAACTTTAACAACTGGGAATGTGCAATGCTCGCATGGACGTTTTGCTGGTTTAACT
>CAZNVD010000010.1:0-36284 GCA_964576505.1 uncultured Methanosarcinales archaeon | reverse complement strand
TTGTTTAAAGTGTTGAGTTCCTTGATGAGTTCGTCATTTAATGCGTCGCGACCTGCAGTATCAATAATTACTAGATCATAATCTGCAAGTTTTGGTCTGAATTTTTCATAAATCTTTGCAGGATTCTTTTCAGACAGGTCTCCAAAGAAATCTATGTTTAATTTTGTGGCTAATTGTTCTAATTGCTGGTAGGCAGCTGGACGCCAGGTATCAGTTTGCATGACTGCAACTTTTTTTCCACGGGATTGATAATAACGGGCAATTTTTGCGGCAGTTGTGGTTTTACCATTACCAAACAAACCAAGAAGCATGATCTGGACTGGAGTCTTTTCAAAGGAAACTTCTTTTTCTTTGTCTCCCAAAAATCGAACTAATTCTTCGTATACTATATTGACAATGTGCTCTTTCTTTGTGATTCTGGCTGGAGTTTCTTCTTTTTCAGCTCGGTCACGGATTCTGTTTGACAGGTCCATGACCAGAGCTACGTTTACATCTGCCTGAAGTAAAGAACGCTGGATGTCTTTGACTATGTCTGCAATAGCCTGTTTGTCAATTGTTCGGGCTCCTGTAATGCGAGCCAAGGTATTTCGCAAGGAATCGCCAAGCTTCTCTAAAACCATGGAACAGTTTGGGGGTTGGCTATTTTTAAATATAGCGGCAAAAAAGGGTTTGAATCAATAGTTTCTAAGAATCTGGAATCAATAGATGCGAGAGGCAGAAAAGAGGGTTAGCGTTGAGGGATATTGGTATTTTTCAGAATAGTAGCTTTGATTGTATCATTCAATGGTTCTGATGAAATAATTCCAAGAGTAATACGATCGCCTTCTCTTGACAAATCTGCGAGCGGGCCAGAGACTGAGAAAATAGTGCTGTTGCCGACAAGCAACAAATGGCCATTGTTCAAGCGATAAATGGTGCCTTCCATGATTGCAGAGTATGCTGATTGCAGATTGATTTTAGAGCCGAATCTTGAAAGAGCTAATGCAAGATTCTCGCCAAGGACAACTTGACCAGTCTCTGCATTTACAATGCTTAATAGTTGAAGATTATTGTTGGATGACAAAATAGGAACAATCCAAGCTGGTTGACCTTCTAAAACATAAAATACAGGTTGACTTGCATGGTAGCCTTCGAAATTAGACACTTTACTTTCAGCTGCACTTGCAGCGGCTTCTTCATTAAAGTAGCCAGATACATTGCTATAATAAATCATTTTTCCTGTGCGAGTATTGATAGTGGCGTAGCCAGTCATACTTTGATCTGAGCCTGAAGGAGAGGTGTGACCAGTAAACCAAACCAGTTCGCCTTTGCTGTATACTGCGAAAACGTCAATGATTCCATTAAGATGAGTCGGAATATGCATGTCTTTCTGACTGAACATTGTGTTAATGAAACCATGAATGTAAGCGCCATACCAGAAATTGTATTGCTCTGCAAGATATTCAGGGAATGCCCGATCAACCCAAGCAGGAATTGTTTCATGAAATGACACATCTCCAGATTCTGGATCTACAAGAACAACTCCAACAATTTTTTCACCTGTGAAACCAATGGTAGGGAGTAAAGCTGAGGCAACCCACCATGGCTTTCCAGATTCATCTATTTCTAAAATGTAATCATTAAAACGGTAATTTGGAAACTGGCGATATATTTTTCTGTGGAGATTTTGGCTAAAATAGGCTGATGGAAGATATTTGAAATGATGCTTGTCTATCAGTAATGGTTTTGCCTCTGGATCTTCTGCGTCCACCAGAACATATCCAGGTGATTCCTGATACTGAAGCCATTTCCAGAATGATTCGAATTCAAGAGAGGATATCCAGAATAATCTATCGTGGATAATCTGCACTGCGATCTGGCCAGTTGTGACTTTATAACCTATGTCGCCAATTACTTTGTCGGCTTTCCATTCTGCAAATTCTACGGGGACCTGTCGAATATGGTTTGTGTCAATCGAGCTTTGAACTGATGGCTCTATAATAGCTTGGGGCAGCTGATGAAGACTGGTTGATTGAGTGAGAGGAAGAATTGAGAAGAAAATAAAGAGTACCATCAATAGAGTCATGATGAGTGCAGGAAGTTTAGCCCTCCGAGTGTTAATCGAATTATGGGTTGGAGAAAATGATGATAATAAAGTATAACTGGCATTAATTGCAAGCATTAATCCACAAGGTACCAGAATGTCAGGATAAATCAAAGCAGGCATGTAGATGTATGCAAGCACTGCTGCAACAATAGTGCCGAAATGAAGGATGTTACGCCACCATTGATAAAACAATGAAGAAAGTGATCTGAATTTAGTTATATCTAAAGGTATTGAAAAAAAAAGAATGATTGCAAAAGCAATAAGTATGCCATCCATAATTATGTTGGACAATGAGGGCTCTTATATGCTTTTTTGTTTTGGCTGGTTCATGAATCAATAGAATCTAAAATTGCTTAGAAACCAGAATCTCAAAATTATTGCAAAAAATTAGTAAAAAGAAAAAATTATTTACGTCTGAAGGCGACGAAAGATGCAGTCAATATGCTTACTGCGACAATCAAACCAATTGTTGAAAATTCAGGTACTGCGACACCACGTTCTTTAAGACATACTGCAATGGTGTAGTTCTTGCCCGGTTGGGTGCAATTAGCTACGTGAGCGTCCTTTGTTGAACTAATTGTAAACATGCAAGTATCCTGACCAGAGCAGACTCCACCATCATTCTGGTAAGTAACTGTTGCTCCTGAACTGTTTAGGCCAATACATTCCCCATCGTATCCTGCAGTTGACTCATTGTTGAGCTCAACGTGGGCGTCAGTGTAACTGCTGGATTGAATAAAGATACTTGTTGAATCAGAAACTCCACACAAATTTGTTTTTGCTGTTGCAGCAGGGAAAGTACAACAAATTCTAAATGTGTACGCACTTTGGTTGTATTGTTCATAGTGGCCGTCAGTTAGACTGCTCATTCCACCTAAGTCAAGTTGAGCTCCGCTACACGCACTTCCTTTTACTTTACATGTAATGGCTGCGGATGCAAATGGAACAGCGAATAATAAACATCCAAATAGAAGCAAACATACTAACAACATCCCCTTTTTCATATTAGTCAAAAGTAATTCAACATTATATAAAGTTATTGGTAGCGCGTTAGTTATAATTTTGATTATTATTAATTGTTGATTAGAATTTAGTTAAAAAATTAAATAAATGTTAAGATCAGAACTCACAAAAACTTAGAATTTTATTTTTTAGGATGAGCTTTATCGGCTGCTGAAGGTTTTGACTCTGCTTTTTCTGCTTTTTCAGCTGATTTTTTTGAAGTCTTAGTTGATTCTTTTGATTCAGGTGAAGCAGATTCTTTTTTCTCTGCTTTGTCAGCTTTTGCAGCGCCAGCTTCAATTTTTGATTTCAAATCTTTGGCTTTTGCCACTTTAACTGGATATTTGAAGCCTTCAAGTTCTGCCATTACAACATCATCTTTCTTAATGACATCTACTGAAACTTTATGAGGAGGATTTCGCATACCCTGACTCCAAATCAATAAGTTCAATTGAGGACCAAGCTTGATGTTATCACTTTTCATGTGACGAATCAGGAAATTCTTTAAGGTTGAAACTGCGCGTTTAGCGCGTTTGTAGCGCGGAACATTTTTGGTTTCCCTGTGTAAAGGGATAACATATTTGCGTGATATTTCGGTTGCCATGTTCAAATCTTAATTCTATTTCTTCGCCAGGATCTTTTTACAACAGTAACACGGGATGGATGCATCCTACGTGCGCGTTTACGACCAAATACTTTTGGCAGGATCCAGAATGGAGCCCATCTTGTTTGTCGCATTGCTCGCGCAAGTTTGACTTTCAAAGGTTGGGTTTTTGTTTTTGCCATTTTCTTATTTCCTTGTAATTGTGATGTCGCGTGAACGACTTAATTCAGTGAGTATGCTTTTCAGGGATGCATCGTCAATCTCAGCTTTTACCTGACCTGCCTGGATGGCATGGGCAAGCAAAACTGCCAAGCGATGGGCAAGATGTGCGTGAGCCGCTTTCACATTGCCATAACGCTGCATTGCTTCCTTTGTCAAATGCGGGCGAATGATTGCCTCACATTGAGCCAGCTGAAAATCAGCTGACTGTTGATCAGTATGAATCCGATGAGCTGGATTTTTCATTGTGCCTTTATTGGTGCTGCATGGGCTGGAGCAGGTTTAGCAGGAGCTGGTTTAGGAGCTGCTTTAGCTGGAGCGGCATGAGCGGGAGTGGGTTTAATGTGAGCTTCTTTTGGAGCAGCATGAGTTGGAGCCTGTTTATGAGCTTCTTTAACTGGAGCTTCTTTGGGAGCTGCTTTTTCTTCATGAACTACTGGGACAGGTTTTACTGGTTTTTCTGTCTTACTAGCAGCAAATGCTGCATTATCCATGAATGAACGTCCTGAGCCTGTAATTACCCGACCCTTGTAAATTTTATTTTTTGAAGGTTCTACGAAACCACATTTCTGAAGTTCCTGCAAGATTTTACGAAGGATTGAACCTGAACCTTTTCTGAATTCTTCTGGAACAACGCCTCGCTTCTTTTTACCACCGTATTTTCTGCGGAGTTTCTGGACACCAATTGGTCCCTGAATATAGACTGTTCTCAATACTGCAGCTGCTCTAACAAACCACCAATCAGGATCTACAGGAGGTCGCTGTTTATGAGTGCCTGTTTTGACAACAAGTGCCCAAGAAGGTTTTGTTATCTTTTCTTTTAGCTGTTTTGCAGCTATTTCAATCACGTCGTTAGGTGATGCATCGAATAGTGTAACCATTTTTTTGTTTAAACCCCAGATTCTTCAATAGATAGACTGGAAGTCGCTGTTTTTAATTGTGGGAATTGAGTCATTTAAATAGTTATTGGTTGATCATCGCTGGTTTTAAGTTTAGAGTGAAAGTAGAAAAGGCCAGTAAATTAAGCATACAGAGGGAATAGGTTCAGTAGAAAATCGAATGATTACTCCTGCGCAGCTCGCAACAAATAGCACGATGTCCACCCCGAAGGGGCCAACCCCCGTCCATCGTGAATTTAGTAATGTGGTGCTCGCCCTTAAGCGCAGGAGTAAATGACTCTTTCTACTGAACTGAATGAATAGGAAGCTTTTTAAATGGGCATTTATCTGGAATTGACATGGAATTAAAGGTTGTTCAGCAATCAAAAAACAAACTTATTTTTTCTCTAAAAGGAGAAGATCATACTTTCTGTAATCCATTAATTAAATGCTTACAAAAGGTTTCAGGCGTTAAGGCTGCAGCTTATACTATTGAACACCCGCTTGAGCGAATTCCTAAAGTTCTTGTTGAAACAACTGGTTCAGTTTCACCTGCTGATGCACTTGCTGAAGCAGTTAAAGAATTGAAGAACCTAAATAAAGAATTTGTTAAGAAGTTTCAGGCTGCTATTAAGTAAGTATTGTTTTTAGAGGGTTTTGATGTTTTCTCTGGTGCTTGAGGAAATAGATGAAATCGAGCGAAATCGTAAAGTACGCAAAACAAACATTATGTGGACTTGTAGTGGCAGCTGTTGCAACACTAAGCGGATGTACAACAGTTCCAGATGTTCCTGAAAATTATAAAATTCCACAGACGAGTTCTGCACAACTGATCACTTTTGTTCTCCTCAAACATGAAAATGAGGAAGATGCTCAAGAATTAGAAGAAAAAGTAGTCAGACCACAGTACGAGACTGGAAATGGATATACTCATCTTCTCCATGAATTGGCTGGAAAAAAGGAACTCATCGAACAACTAGCAGCAATTGACCAAGTGGTTCAGTTACAATATCAACAAGATAAGATTAATGACGCATTGAAGCCAATTTCTACTTATTTAGACCAGCGGAATAAATTAATCGCAAAATGGGGGGCTTTAAGCTATTCTGAATTTGATTCCGAAGAATTTTCAATTTGTCTCAGATATAACATTGGAATAATTTACTTTGAGAATCTACCCAATAGTTTTTTTGAAAGTGTTGACGAAGAAGTTGAAGCTGTTCTCGAAAGGGGCAGACAATATCTCAAAGAATACAACAAAATGAAAGAAAAATTATCTTACGAGCTTCTTGATGCTCCCAGTGAGGAAGACAAACATAAGATTTGGGAGGAAGGGCAAAAAAGGATAATCGAACTCACTGTCAACTGCAGAGAGAAATTGTACAGAGGAGCATTAACTGGAACTATTTTAAAAGGCAGAAATCAATTCATGAAAAAAGCTATAATCGACCTCTTAAATATTCAAGAAGGAGAAAAGAGACGATACTTGTGTGTAACTGGCTGTGCTCACTGTGAGGTTCCAGCATATTTTGGTAAAGACCCACGAGTGTCAGTTCAGGAGCTTGCAGAAGTAGGAGAGTTGGAGCGTAAAATTATAGATAATCCAAGGGACGAATTCACACCAACTGAGAAAAAATTGCAGGCCAATTGTATTTGGTTTAAACTCGAAATTGAACAGCTTATCTATGACATCCGAAGTTATGAAATAATAGACATGAGTAAAATCAAGAAAAATAATTAATAATTGATACTTTTTCTATTTGAGTTTTTTGGATTCAATTTTTAAAAATCAAAAAGAAAAAATTAGTTCTTGTTGTGCAAATATTCAACCAACTTTGCGTAAGCTGGTCTTGTTAAGAAGACACCAATTGTGATTCCTGCTAAATTGATGAATGCGAAGCCCTTGAGTAAACCTGCACCAGCCCACCACAAAGGAAGGAGGGCTACTGAGTTAACTAGGTAAGCTGCGAGAATAATGAAAAATGCACGTTCCATTTGTCTTGTCCAAGCATGACCCTTTTTTTGACCTGCAATGACTTCTCGGGCTATGACAATCTGGTCATCCACTCCAGTACCTGTGGCGATTACTATTCCTGCAATTGCTGCAAGATCAAGCTGCCAGTTCACAAATGAAGCGAGTCCAAGGGTGAAGACTACCTCTATGATCATGGTTAATACCATTGGAATCACAATTTTCAGATTT
This sequence comes from uncultured Methanosarcinales archaeon, assembly GCA_964576505.1. Classification (GTDB taxonomy): domain Archaea; phylum Nanobdellota; class Nanobdellia; order Woesearchaeales; family WJKV01; genus CAZNVD01. The sequence goes on along the minus strand of CAZNVD010000010.1, from coordinate 29,292 downwards.
CTGAAGAATGCGTAACAGACACAGGCGACAGCCAAGATAGAGAGTAGACCTACCAAGATTGCATTCTTTACAAATTCCTGGCCAAGCTTTGGCGAAATTACTGATGTGCGCACAATGTTTAATTTTACTGGCAATGAACCTGTTTCAATTATTGTTTGAAGACGGTTCATTTCCTTCTGGGCATTAGTATATGCATCCTTTTCAGTTGGACCCAATTCCGAACCAGTAATTGATGGCTGAGTAATTGCACGACCTTTTAGATCTGCACTGATTGTTAAATTTGTTGTCATGATATCATCAAGGTAGAAATCGATAGTCTTTGATAGACTTGTACCGACGACATCTAGTTTTCCGGTCTCTGTTGCAAATACTTGTGCTGCTTCAGGACTAATGATAATATTGAATACGAATGAACATAAGTATGAAGTACCAGTTGGAAGACATTCATCAACCCGGGAATTTTGAGCGTCACGACTTACAAAGCGGATGTCAGTAGCGCCAAGGACCAGAGTTTCACCAATCTTTGCTTCAAACTTACCCTGGCTTCCAATAAGCTTTTTTACTTCTTCCTGGGTTGAGCCAGCAATTTCTACAACAATGTATTGATCAGGATTTGTGATTTTACGGACAGAAATGTCAGATAAACCATATGTATTAAGGCGCAATTTCAAACTTTGAACTGCCTCCTCTAAAATTAATTCATCAACTTCATGTTCGGGCTGAAGGAATACTTGAATACCACCTTCAAGATCAAGTCCTTTTCTTATGTTGTTGGTGGGGGCGTCCTTTACATCCAAACCAATGTGACCATCTGGTCCGGCTTTTACATGGTACACATTTTTTGTGGTTTCAATACGAACTGTTTCATCTGGTTGAATCTGTGATGAAACCTGGTGGAATGATTCTGCGTCAGTAATTAAGGTGTCGCCAAGATAAAGGATAACTTCTTTGTCCATAGGCCTGACAAATGCGTCAGATGTTAATCCCATCAGATAGGCATCACTTGCCGGGTCAATAGACGTAATAACTGCACCCTGTTGGAACGGGTTTGGAGCTATCATGATTAGTGAAAAAATTATTGCTCCGTAAATCAGCAGCATTCGACCACTGAGGAAAAACTGGCGAGCGTTCATTGTGATTTACCCTCCAGGTACCATTTCAAAATACCTGCGTTCTGAAGCCAAGTTAGAATTACATCTGCTAATAATCCGATGATTAAGATAAGCATGATTTGTTGAATTGTGTCAGAAGATGCAACGAAGTAACCAACTGTTGCAGCAGTGATGGTTGTGGTTGTCATAATAATTCCAGTATCAAATGCGTCTTTAATGCGATCTGTAACTGAGCCTTCACCTTGTTTTAAGACCCGGGTTGACAGAAGGATGTCAGTATCTACTGAGTAACCAATAAGCATGAGAAGGGCAGCGATTCCTCCAGGAGTTAACCGAATATCCAAAATATTCAATGCGGCTACTGTAATAAGTATATCCGAGATTGCGACGAGAACTACAGCCATACAAGGAATAAATTTTCTAAAATACCAAAATACAACAGCCCCCATAAATACAAAGGCAAAAAAGAGAGCTTTCATTGTTTGTGCGAAAAATGATTGTGAAAAGTCTGAGCTGATTTCGCTTGTTGATGCAGCGAGTTCTTCTAATGATGGTGCCTGGTCTCCCAAAAGGTTTTTAATTTCTGAGATGAGATCGCGGAGTTCCACATTCGAAGTTGATTCTACAATAAATGCTTCAGTAACTCCAGAACTTGTGATTTTTCTTACAGTAATGTCAACATCGGGAAAGCTTTTTTGTAATGCGGATTCAAGAGCTAGTGTGTCTTCGGCAGAAGTCGATACTCGAATTTCTATGCCTCCTGTGAGACTTACTCCTTTTGTTACAAAGTCGCCAGTTGTGGCGATCTGGTAGCCAATCTGGCCAATAGCTATGAATACTAATAGAAATGGAATGATCATTAATAATTTGTAATTGCGATCGTAAAAGTCTCTGAAAGACATAAGGGGGCGTAACTTGGAGCATTATATAAGCTTTTGCTCATGAATATAGATGAATTTTCTATTATTCAGATACACATGTTGCTTAAAGTTGCTTAAGAATCATTCAGTTGACTGGAATCAATCTTTTTTCTCTGGCTTCATTGTCGGGAATAAAATTACATCTCTGATTCCTTCCTGATTAAGAAGGAATGTTGTAATTCTATCAATACCTATTCCAAGACCGCCTGTCGGAGGCATGCCTAATTCTAATGTTTCAACGTAATCCATGTCCATTGGATGGAATTCTTCATCTCCACCACGACCACGGTCTTCCTGAGCCTGGAATAATAATTTTTGCAGGCGGGCGTCGTTGAGCTCTGAATAGCCGTTGAGAATTTCGGCGCCATTCAAGTAAGATTCAAATCGTTCAATGAAACCAGGTTTAGATCTATGGGGTTTTGCCAGAGGACAAGTTTCCTGAGGATATTCTGTTATGTGAGTTGGCTGAATCAGTTTATCTTCAACTAATTCTTCAAATATTTTTGCTATTACTAAACCTCTGGAAAAATCGCCCTCGTATTCTATGTTGAAATTTCGGAGGATTTGTTTCAGCTGTTTATCATCCATTTTCTCTACATCTATTTCTGCGAATTTCTTTATTGCTTCAATCATGGTGTAAGTTTTCCAAGGCGGAGCAAGATTAATTTCATGTTCCCCTATTTTTATTTTCATTGTTCCATGAATTTTCTGGCATGCTCCTGCCACAATGTCTTCTGCAATTTTCATGACGGCTGAGAAGTCTGAGTATGGAAGATAACATTCCATCATTGTAAATTCTGGATTGTGAGTCTGGTCAGCGCCCTCATTTCTGAAACATTTCGTTATTGTGTAAACAGGGCCAAGACCGCCAACCACTAATCGTTTCAGGTGCAATTCAGGTGAAATGCTCAAGAATAATGGCATGTCCCATGCGTTAATATGTGTGATAAATGGTTTTGCATTAGCTCCGCCATACTGGACCTGCAATGTTGGAATTTCTACTTCAAGGAATCCCTGATTATCTAAAAAATTACGAACAAAAGAGATTATTTTACTACGATTGCGAAATGCAGATCTAATTTCAGGATTCATGAATAAATCGAGCGGGCGTTTTCGGTATCTTATTTCTATGTCTTTAAGACCGTGGAATTTTTCTGGTAATGGTCTTAGACATTTACATAAAAATGTGAGTTCTTCGTTGTGAATAGTAAGTTCACCAACTTTAGTTTTGAATGGGAGTCCTTTGATTCCAATAATATCGCCAATGTCTAATTTTTTGTAGATTTTGAATTGCTCAGGGTCATCGTTTTCTGAAATGTAGAACTGAATGCGACCAGATTCATCTAAAATTTCACCGAAACCTGCTTTACCCATGAGACGCATAGCCATGAGTCTTCCAGCTATGCAGACTTTCTCGCTTGCCTTTTCTCCAGCCTTGAAATGATCATACTTGTCTTTAATATCATGAGAAAAATGCGATCTTGGATATGAATAGGGATGGGCAGCTATGCCTAGTTTTTGCAGATCTTCAAATTTGTTCCAGCGTTCCTGGATTAATTCTTTTTCTCCCATAGCAAGGTCAGAATTATCGAGATATTTAAAGTTTGTCTAAGGTGAGAAACAGGTGATTTAGTAGTTGGCGGCACGACGGATGCGCTGCGCACATCCTACGCGACACAAGCGAAAAGCTTCGCTTTTCGCTGTGCAGAGGAAGCTTAGCTTCCTCTTGCACCCCGAAGGGGCCAACCCCCGTCGCGTCGTGCGCCACTTAGCAAAGTGGCTTTTAACCTGGGCGTTGTGGAAGGATGCCACCTACTTCTTTGCCACCCTGAATTCGGAAGTATCTTTTGACTGTGTTCTGGAATGCAAGAAGAGTTTTCATAAGACCGCCTTCGTGCTCTTCTTCAATTTCCTCTTTTAGAATCCGTTTATCATAAACTCCCTGAAAATGTTTCAAAAGCCAGTGCTTTTCCCACTCTTTTTTGAAATCTGTTTCAAGATCACCTTTCATAGTTATTGTAACTTCACCGTCATCAACATTTAATTTTTTACCGTCTACAACGATTTCCTTTTGAGAGATGCCTTTGCCTTCGATTTCAATTTCAAGGGTGTACCGGAAGTAGTTGGTGTCTGGAACAATTTTTTTGGCCTTCCACTTAGCCTTGTAGTTTTTTGGACCACTGCCTTTTACCAAGAAATAAAATTCATATTGATCATCGCCGCCACCGAATTCTGGAAAATCGTAGGTTGTAAAGCTATTTTGTTTCAAGAATTCGTACATGACACCATACAAATCTTTGAAGCTGAATGCTCCTTTGTGGGTCACTTTTAATGAGGGGAGCGATTTTTTAGCCATTTGTCATTTTTGAATTAATCTTGTTTGTTAATTTTTCTATATCATTATCAAAGGTTGCTTTGTGAGAGACGGGCAAATCTGCGGCGAGGTGAGCCATCTCAACGAGTGCGGCTTGCGCACTGAGAACATCATTGTTAACTATTGCTGCATTCACAAATTGTTTTTTTTCGTGGACGTGAGCCTGAATTTTTTGTTGAGTTTTTGACATGTCCTGAAGTATGTCACGGAATGCTATTGCTGCGCTCCTAGCTGAGGCAGTGTTCTTTGATTGGACATATTTTTTAGCTTCAGCAGATTTTATACGAGAAGCATACTCTTTCTTAAGAAGGTCAAAGCGGTCTGCTAGTTGAACATTTCTTTGGATTTCTTTTACTCTTTCCAGATTTTGTATCTGCTGCTTGGATGAGTCTAAGTCATTAGACTCCATCAGTTGCCGAGTTTGTGATATTTTTTCATGAGCTGCACATTCTGGAGTCTGGGTTGCATTGAGTCTTTTGTATAAGGAAGTAAGATCAGCGTGAATTTTTGCTCGATTAGGATTAGTTTTTTCTATGGTTGAGAACATCAATCTTGCCTGCATGTAATCAAGCATTGCAGCTTTTGAATCTGAAGTAATCAAATTATTTGCTTCATCAAGCAGTGTTGTTATTTCTTCAAGATCAGGATCTGTTGGAATTGGTACTGAGGTTTGATTTGAGTTATTAGTTGAACTTGATGAATTAAGTGAATTAGAAGAGTTAGATGAGCTAGAAGGTAAGGGCATGAAATAGGAGGCTGAGACGTAATAGCAGGACATGCAAAAGAAAACTGCAGCACACATCAAGAAAAGCCAAAGATTTCTGGCAAGAAAGAATGCATATGTTGCTAGTATTGTACCCATGAAGTAAACTCCAGCAACAGCAAGCTCTCCTTTTTGATCAGACAAATGCAACACCTCTCATTAATCATTATATGGAGCGAGATTTAAATAGTTTTGGTTGGTTAGATTTATACAAAAATCATAAAAGGAAGCAAAGAATACAAAAAACAATGGTTATCCACATAGACGGAAGTTTTCATGAAGGAGGGGGGCAGATATGCAGGCAAGCACTTGGGCTTTCTGTTCTGAAAGGAAGAGGAGTGCAGATTTCAGACATAAGAAAGGGAAGACCACAACCAGGTTTGAAAAATCAGCATATGCAGGTTGTTTCGTTTCTCGCAGAACATAGCGGAGCAGTTGTCAGAGGTAATCAAATCGGATCTTCAGAACTTCTTTTTAATCCTGGAAACTGGAGTCCGCAAAGCGGAGAAATTGATTTAGGAACTGCAGCTTCAATTCCTTTGTTTTTGCAGGCAGTATTGTTTCCTCTTTGTTTCAGCCCACGGAGACTTTACTATAAAATTACTGGCGGGACTGATGTTGAATGGAGTATGCCATTTGATTATTTCAAAGAAGTGTTTATCCCTTATGTAAAACCATTTGTGAAAGAGATTGAGTTGAAACTAAACAAAAGAGGGTATTATCCAAAAGGAGGGGGGCAAGTTGAACTTACAATTGTTCCTAAGTTTAAACGAAAAGAGTATGACAGTTTTGAAGAGTTTTGCTCCAATGTAGGACATGAAGTTCAGATTGACAGGACTGAGAGAGGTGCATTGAGACAGATTCAGGGAGTTTCGCATGCGTCCAGACCACTCATGGAACGGGAGGTGGCTGAACGTCAGGCAAGACATTGCCAATTCAAGTTGAGACAATTAGGTGTGCCAGCTTCAATTCAGGCAGTTTATCAAGATACATTTTCAACTGGATCTGGTGTAACACTTTGGGGATATTATGAAAAACCAGGAAAGGAGTTGTATGAAGATAGAGATATTATTGGAGGGGATGCACTGGGTGGACCTGAGGTGACTGCGGAAGAAGTAGGTGAGAAGGCGGCGAGGCATTTCCTTTCACATCATACTAGTGGAGCGCCTATTGATGAAATGCTTGCTGACAATCTTGTGCCATGGCTGTGTTTCGGGGGAAGGTATCTTTGCAGTAGAGTGAGTTCGCATACTCAAACTAGCGTGTATACTGTTAATCAATTCTTTGATCACGGAAAAGTGGAAGTGGATGGCAATTTGATCAAGTTTGTGAAAAGGGAAAAATAGTTGTTTCTAGAAACTTATGTTGCAAATGAATCGAAAGTTGCGGAGAAACATAGTGTGATCAACGGTTCATTAAAGCTAAGTCAATGTCAGCGTGGAGTTTGATGATTTCGTTGTATATCTTTTTCTTTTCTGTTTCATCTGTGACTCCTTTGTAAACATCCTTGAGTTTGTCGTAGTAGGTTTTTGCAATATCTAAATCTCCTGCCTTAACCTTGTTTTCAATAATTCTTATGAGATCATAAATTCCAGGATCTGAAATCTGGACGGAATTGTGCTCTTCCTTAGGAGATGCTATGAAGGCGCCTGATTTAATCATTTGTTGCTCTGATGTTTTTTGGAGTCTTAAGAAATCGTTTCGCTCCTGGAGAAGTTCTTGTTCCCTAATTTGAAGAAGTTCTTCTTTTCGGAAGAGAGATTCTTCTCTCTGTTTTATATCGCGATCCCAATCAGCGAGTTTCTGTCTGAGGGCGAGCTGTTCTTTTTGTTTTGATTCTAAATCATCGAGATCTTTCTTAAGTACTTTGTGACGCTTTTCGAGAGCTTCGATATCTACCTTTAGCTCGCGGGCTTTCTTTACTTTTGCTTCCCTCTGCTCTGCTTCACGTTTTGCTGCACGGAATTTGTCAATCAAGATTTCAAGGTCTTTTTCCTTGTTTTCAACTTCTGACTGGCGATGAATTAGTTCTTTGTCTTTTTTGTCCAGGAGAGTATGACGCTCTTCAGTTTCTGAAACAATTATGTCGTGTTCTGCTTTATCTTTCAAGAATGTGCGCTCTTTATCTGAAAATTCACTTTCTCTTGTTTCAAATTCTTCCTCCTTTTTTGTAAAGAAGACTATGCGGTCTTTGAGATCTGTTTCAAGTTGAGACCTTTGCTGCTTAATTTCCTTTAGTTTCTGGAATTCATCATAGAATTGTTTTTCAGCCTCAGCTTTTTGTGTTTCTTTCAGTTTCACTTCCTGCTGCGCTTCAATTTTTTCCTGGCGCAACTGGAGAACTACTTGCCTGAGTGATTGTTCATCAGTTGTTAAGGTTACAATTTCAGAATCTAATTTCTGCTTTGTGTTCATTAAATTAATCTGCTGTTCAGCTAAATCGTTCTTTGCTTTTTCTATTCTATCTGCAACTGAAACGAATTCATCTTCGGCGTCAGAAAGCTGTTGCTGGGAATCTTTAAGCTGCTTGTTCATTGCTCTCAATTCCTGTTCCTGACTTTCAATTTCAGCTAAGCGAGATTTTTCTTCTTTTTCGAGAGCTAATAATTTTGATTCCTTTTCATTTATCTGTTTCTGGCGTTTGTCTATTGCGACAAGCATCTGAGCAATTTGTGATTCTTTTTCTTTTGATAGTTTCTGATGTTTCTTCAACTGGTTTGCTTTGTCCTGGAATTCTTTGGCTGCTCCCGCTAATCTTTGTTGGGCTTCGGAATCTTCTTTCTTAATTTGCTGAATGCCTTTTGATAATGATAGTTCTTCTTTCTTTAATTGAGCTATTTTTGAGTCAAGACTTTTTATGAGAGATTGAGTCTGCTGTTTTTTTGAGGCAACTGATTGGTCTGCGCTTCCGTATTCCTGTTTAAGTTGAGAAATCTCAGATTGAAGCTGCTGTTTTTGAGTATTAAGAAACTTAATTTGGTCCTCTAATTTGGGAATGTCTAATTCTTTTTGTCTTACTGCAATTTCTCTTTCCTTTAACTGGAATTCTTTTTGTTTTAGAGATTTTGATTTAGATGGGCGAGTTAGTTGAGAAGTCTTGTGAGTAATTTGCTTCTTTTTAGGAAGGGCCTTTTTGTGGACCGATCTTTTTACAGGCTGCTTCTTCAGAGATTTAGGTTTAGGGTGAGTTTTGTGAACACTATGCTTTACTGCACGACCAGAACTAGATCTTCCCTTTTTTTTAGCACGAGCCATACCTGTTTAAAAATGAACGTGTTGAGGTTTATAAGGTTGTTGGTTGAAGAGTGCTGCTAGAAACTTTGTTTTCTGGTTGCATGGATGCAAGAAAAACAATAGAGTGTGCCCTTTGCGATTAGAGAGATTGAAAGGATAAGAAGAAAGATTGCTGCTGCTTTATTTGATGTGTTTAGTGCGAGCATTGCAATTTGAAATAAGAAGCCTCCTAATAAAATTAAAAAAATGTGGAGATAAAATGAGATTGATGGGTTCATATTACTGATAAGATAAAGAGATTAAAAAAAGTTTGTAAAAAAATCAAGTAAGCAATTTCTTCAAAGTGGCTTGAATTTCTTCAAGTTCTCTTTTGTTTTTCAGTTCTTTTACACCTGCAGCTTCAGTTATTTTACCTTCAAGGCCTTGTCTTAGGAGAGATTGAATGAATTCAACTGCTTCGGCTGTTAAATCAAGTCCAGCTGATTTGGCTCGAGTAGTTATTTGTGACTGGCTGAATGTTTTATCAAGCACTTCCTTCAAAATATCTTGAGCAGGAACTGAAAGCGAAACTGCATTCTTCTGGTAATCAAGGTAGGCCTGCCAACTTATCGGGACTGCTTCTCTAAATACATCACCCATGGCTCCAGCATATTGCTGAATTTCAAATTGAGCGTGGCTGTGGGCGCGGAGACCGTCAAAATGCATTGCATTGTGGAGATCCATTGAACCGCTTCTGCGAGTATATGATCCGACTGGAATCGTTGCAAGGATGTGTTCGGGACGAGCGCCAGCTTCTCTAAGCTTGTGGATTGCAGTCGTACTTCGAGCATAACTTTCATCTATTAATTGTTTAGCGCGATGCTGGATCTCCTGTTCAAGTGGCGAACCTCGGCCCTGTTTGTTTGCAGCAGATTGTTTTCTTATCTGGTCCTCTGCAAGTTGATATAATTCGTTTCCGAACTTATAGTCCTGACCTGCGATTGAGCGATCTTCTGTGCGGTGGCGATCAAATTGCCGAAATACAAAACCAGGAGCCAACATTTCATGGACAAATTCCACCATTTCAGTGGGTGTGCTGTGTCTATGTCGGCGCAAGTATCGGATGAGACCTTCATCTTCAGATAATTTTTTTGTGCCTTTTCCGTATGATACGCGAGCTGCCTGTGGAACGGACATGTCACTTCCCATGTAGTCAGTAAGAGTATACCATCCGTGATCTAACACACGGTGAGGGACATACAATTGTTGCTCAGCACCAGGAGAGATTGGCCTCTTTGTCTGGGAAAGTGGCATTGATTCTGGATTGTGTGGTTGAATGTTGAGTGAATGCATGAACACCTTTTCCTGCGGAGTAAAACAATTTTCCTGGAAGGAATTATATGAGTGATGCCAGGTTCTTAATGATTCAGGAGCCAAGGCTCTTGCAATTTGGTGCAGAGCGTCAAATACTGGTTTGTCCACAGGATTAGGTCTTGGATTCATTAAAAAGAAATCGTGCAAGTCTTCAAGACTAACTTTCCAGTAGAACATGGTCTGAATTCCAAATGGAGTGATAATGCGCGCAAGTTCTCTGGCCATTCCAACATTTTTTTGATCTGCAAGTTCTGCGTAGGCAGCATAATTTTGGGAGATTGTTGATTTAAGAAGCTTGTGAAGTTGAGCTGCCTGTGTTAGATCAGGGAGATAGTAGGCAATTTCTTCTATTGATGGAATATAGTGAACGTCGTTAAGTTCTGAGTATCGGGCAGAATATTCATTAACGCTTGCGCGATTGTAGTATACAAATTTCAATGCTGTTTGAATAGGACATTCAATTCTAACTTTGATATGGGTGAGGGCAGTTGATGGAGCCCACTTGAAACGTTCCGAAGTATGAAGTGTCAGCATGAAATCTTCAGTACTCATACCTGGAGGCGGGCCTCGAAACTGGGTTGCATTGTTTATGATTGATTGATCGCCGCCGCAATAGTCCATGAGGACCACTGAGCCTTCATTTCTAATAGGGAATTTGTAGCCAAGCAAATCTTCGGCAGCCTGAACAACGGGACGTCTTGTTGGAGATAATTCGTAGTCAAAGTTTTCCATGACTTGTCAGTGCTCAGAATGCTTTTTAGGATTGTGATTATCAAACATATAGTTTCAATTTATTCGAAAAATAATTCTGTAAAGGGGGTAACGGAATGAATAAATACGGACAACAAAATAAAAAAAGGTATGTCGCATGGACTACCAGGAAAATTTATTGTCCTCGAAGCAATAGATGGAGCTGGGAAAGGAGCGGCTGCTGAAGCTATTGTTGATTATTTAGTGGAGCAAGATAAAAAAGTTCTGGATCTTGTAGAATATTGGAAACATCATCATTTCCATCCACAATTTGAGAGAATCCACATCGGAGGACCGAAAAATAAAGGTCGTACCAGATTTGACTATGTTGATCCGAAAATCTTTGATGTTATTATTTCTGAAGAGCCAACACATTGTCATATTGGAAACTCATTACGACTAACTTTACTTGATCAAGAAAATGAAGGAAAGTATACTGCCAAAGATACCGCAGAATTATTTGCTCAAGATAGACTAGAGCTATACACTCAAGTTCTTTTGCCAGCATTGCGACTCGGCAAGACTGTGGTACAGTCAAGAGGAGTGGCGAGCAGTTTGGCATATCAACCAATTCAAGCTAAAAGTAAAGAGGAAGAACTCAGCATCGAACAAATTTGTATGTTCAAAGGAAATGCACTTGCGTTGCAACATGCACCTGATCTTCTCATAATTGCTGATGTAGATGTGAATGTTGCTCAAGAACGATTAAAGCTGAGGAGAAAAGATGATTCGTCAGCCATGGAAAAATTAGAAATTCAATTGAAGGTGGCGGAGGCCTACAGAAGTCAATGGTTCCGTGAATTCCTTGAATCAAAAGGACTCCAGGTTGCATATCTTGATTGTGGTGGAAGTATTGAGCAAACAAGGCAGCAAGCGATTTCTCTTGCTTTGCCTTATCTTGGGCACAAGCCTTAAAAAGATGAATAAATAAAATAATTCATGGCTGATCAGGAAGCATTAGAGCAACAAAAGAAACAGTGTATCTTCTGTCGCATTGCGGCGAAAGAGATGGAAGCTCATATCTGCTATGAAGATGAAGCATTCTTAGGTATTCTTGATATTAATCCGGCACGGAAGGGGCATGTGCTTTTCTTTCCACGGGAACATTATCCAATTATTGCGATGGTGCCTCCTCCTGTATTTTCTGCTATGACGGTTGCTTTGAAGAAGTTGTGCAATAGTATGGAGAAGGCGCTTGGGGCGAGCAATGTGGATTTGATGATTGCGAGCGGAGGGGCTGCAGGTCAAAGATTACCTCACCTGGCTGTGCATATGATTCCAAGGGAAGAGAAGGATGGTTTTACTAGTCTCTTTGTATCAGATGCGGGAGTTAATCAGTCACAAAAAGAGGAAGCGGTAAATAAATTGAAAGATCAGTTTACTGCGCTCTTTGGTAAAGCTTTCCAAAACGAAAAGCCGCTTTCAAAAGAACAAGTAATTGAACTTATTAAACAAAATCAGCAACTGAAACAAATCATTCTACATAATCCAGAAGAATTCAAAAAACTCGCGACACAGCATCCGCAACTCAAGGTGATGTTCAGCAAAGTTCCAGTTGATGAAGTGATTGCTGCGGTTACTGCAGAAAGTAAAAGTGAGAAAAGTGAAAACAAAAAAGAGAAAGATCAGCCACCCAAAGGTGAACAGAAATCGCTTGATGAAATATCGGACTTTTTGAAAGATTTGTAAAAAATGACAAAACAAACACAACAAGACTTAGTGTATGAAGATAGCGTAGTTTCGGTTACTCATGGAGCGGGAGCTGTTGGACATCTTGTTGTAAGACCTAAAAATAAAGTTAAGAAATTCCAAGAGCTTGATGATGCAAGCGCAACAAGGTTTTTGTTGTCTGCATCATATGCTGCAAGCATATTGTTTGAAACATTGCAATCAGAAGGGACAAACATCATTGTTTCAAGTGATCCTGAGTTGCGTGCAGAAGTTGTGCCAAGATCTTTCAAAGACAGTATTAAACTTGAATGGACTCCACTGGAAGTAGATGCTGAAGAGTTTAAGGAGATTGCTAATCGCATTAAAGATGCTGCTGATTCAGAACCACAGGGACAGAAATCTAAAGAGGCAACACCTTTAAAAAAAGAGAGTGCTCTTTCTCAAGAAGATTATAGAGTAAAACATCTCAGGAGACTTCCATGAAAAATAATATTTTCATTTTATCATTTTTATTGATGACTCTAGTGGTGCCTTTGATGGTTCAAGGGGTTTCAACTCTTGGAAGCCCCTCAATTGATGGTCATTTTATGTCTCCAGACATTCAAGTAACTCTCCTAAATCAAGATCCTGATCCAGTTCAACCCGGGGACGTGGTTGAAGTGAGATTCCAAGTGCAAAATAAACTGAGTGAGACAACTGATGATGTTTATATTGAAATTCTTCCAGAGTTTCCATTTTCAATGTATAGTGGAGAGTCTGTGCGTAATTTTGGAAAAATAAGAGGAAGACAAACCGGAATAGATGCTCCGATTGCGGACTTCAAGCTGAAAGTTGATGAAAATGCAGTAGAAGGTGAATACGAAATTAAACTAAGAGTTAAGATAGGCAGCAAATTGTATGATGTTTACAAGGATGTATTTTTCATTGATGTTGCCACGTCTGATGCTGTGCTTGAGATGAGCAAAATTACGCTTGAGCCTGAACAAATTATGCCTGGGAAAACTGCTACGCTGTCATTCCATGTTCAAAATTATGATGATACTTTTGTTAAAGATATAAGGATCAAATTATTGCTAGACGGAACGTCACTTCTGCCTTCTGAATCTACGAATGAAATGTGGATCAGCAGATTATCATCAGGAACACAAAAAGTTGTATCGTTTCCTTTGATTGCAAAGCCAGATGCTTCTGGAGGAATTGCGGAAGTTCCTGTTCAAATTACTTATGAAGATATTACGGGCAGAATGTTCAATAAAACAAATGTTATCAGTGTAAAGATCGGGGGAGAACCACGGGTGAGAGTTCATCTGCGAGATCGCGAGGTTTATCAAAGCGGGACAAGCGGGAAGATCGTGGTCGAAGTTGCTAATCCAACCCCAATTGATGTTAAATTCCTTGAGCTTGAGATTTTGCCTCATGATAGTTATCAGCTTGTTTCTGCCAATAAGTATGTATACATTGGTGATGTAGATAGTGATGATACTGAGTCTGAGACATTCCAGATATTCATGAATTCAGGTGTTGATGAGGTTGTGATTCCTGTTACAGTACGATATCTTGATCCACAGAATGAATTGTTTGAGATTCATGAAGAGTTGAAAGTGCCAGTGTTTACAAGAAGCCAACTTATCAGATATGGAATGCAAAAGTCTAGTATGGGAATTATTATTTTTGTAATTATTATTCTGGGTGCTGGTGTTTACTGGTGGAAGTTTAGACGCAGAAGAAAATGATAGTTGATTATGTGCGGCTTAGCTTTAGGAGTGTGCATAACAGAAAACTTCGAAGCTGGCTGACAATGATTGGAATTTTTCTTGGAATTGCTGCATTAGTCTCACTTATGAGTCTGGGAAGTGGACTTAGATCTGCAATTACAGGGCAATTTGCACTTCTTGGGACTCAAGATCTCGTAGTTCAGGCTGAGGGGACTGGAGGAGGACCTCCAGGAACTGGAGTTGTTAGGGCGCTTGATGTTGATCTTGTTGATGAACTTTCAACTGTGACTGGAGTTGAACGGAGTCTTGGAAGAATTATTGAGAATGCAAAGCTAGAACATAATGATGAACTTGCTTTTCTTTTTGCAGGGAGTTTGCCAGATGATCAAGATGAGGCTGACCTGTTCTATAGTACAAATAATTTCGAGGTAAGTCAAGGGCGACAACTTAGCGCAGGTGAGGAAAGTGATGTTATGATTGGGGCTCATATAGCAACTGATGAACTGACATTTTCAAAAGGAGTACAGTTACGAGATAAAATTACTATTGAAGGAAAAGAATTCAGGGTAAGCGGCATTTTAGAAGAAAGAGGGAGTTTTATTGTTGACCACCAAGTAATTATGAGTGAACGGGCAATGAGACAATTGTTTGATGTTGACGATGTTTATGATGTGATTCTTGTTCGAGTTGCTGAAGGTAGTGATATGGAGCAGGTTGCTGATAGAGTGAGAGAAAAAATGAGGAGACTGAGAGGAGTTGATGAAGGAGATGAAGACTTTACTGTGGAAACACCTGCATCAACTCTAGCTACTGTTGATTCAGTGCTGATCGGAGTGCAGGCTTTTGTCGGATTTATTGCTCTTGTTTCTCTGCTTGTAGGTGGGATCGGGATTATGAATACTATGTATACTGCTGTGCTTGAGCGGAAACAGGAAATTGGAATCATGAAGAGTATAGGATGTACCAATAAAGGAGTGTTTACGTTATTCTTTATTGAATCGGGAATGCTGGGTCTGCTTGGAGGAGGCATCGGAGTATTAATTGGAGTTGCTCTTGCTGAGGGATTTGCATTTGCCGGAAGATTGGCTTTAGGGATTGATCTAATTCAGGCGCAATTTTCGTGGTCATTGTTGATTGGTGCGTTACTGTTTTCATTTGTTGTAGGAACTTTTGCAGGGACTTTGCCGGCGCTTTCTGCCAGTCGGTTGAATCCAGTGGAGGCTTTGCGCAAATGAAACTTACATATTTGCGCTATGTGGTTGAAAATCTGAGGCACAGACAGCTGAGAAGCTGGCTTACTGTGCTCGGAATTATTGTGGGGTTTGCTGCTGTTGTTGGTATTTTTTCAGTTGGACAGGGATTACAAAGCAGTATTGAGGAACAGTTTGCCGAGCTTGGAGGAGATAAAATTATTGTACAAGAGAAAGGATTCGGAGGATCTCCAACAGTAACAGTAAAAGGATTCTTCTCAGAGCAAGATCTTGATGCTGTAAAGGGGACCAGAGGAATAGCTGAGGCGGCAGGATATTTCCTTCAAGGTGCAACAATAGAAGTTGATGATGAAAGGCAAGTATCATTTGCAATTGGAATTCCTACTAATAATGATGAAGATTTTGAACTGGTTGTTGAAACTTTTACATTAAAGGTGGGGGAAGGCAGACAATTGCAAGAAGGAGATGCGGATGCTGTTGCACTTGGAAGCAGATTTGGTAATGAGCTAGATATTTTCCAGAAGAGGGTGAGAGTGAGAGATTCCATTGATATTAATGGACAAAAGTTTACGGTTGTTGGAATATATCAAAGCATTGGAAATCCAGTTGATGACTCACATGTATATCTCAGTCTCGATGCTATGGAGAGATTGTATGGAGTAAAAGATGAGTTTACTGCAATTATGGCGCGAGTAACTCCTGGTAGTGTACCAAGGCAGGTTGCTGATGATGTAGAAGATGAATTGCGGGATCTTAGGAATGTGGAGAAAGGAAAGGAAGATTTTTTTGCAGAGACTTTTGAACAGCTTATTGAAACGTTTACAACGGTGTTGAATGTTGTTAAAATTGTGCTTGTGCTGATTGCAGTTATTTCCCTTGCGGTAGGGGTGGTAAATATAATGAATACAATGTATACTGCGGTGCTTGAAAGGACTCAGGAAATTGGACTAATGAAATCAATTGGAGCAAGGAATGAAGATATAAGAGATATATTTTTATTAGAATCAGGTATCATTGGTATCATCGGCGGGGTACTTGGAGTATTTTCAGGATGGTTACTTGCTCAAGGATTGTCGGCAATTGCGGCGGCGGCGGGATTTACCATATTGAAGCCATTTTTCCCGTGGTGGTTAGGTGTGGGAGCAGTTTTAATTTCATTTGTTGTCGGGATGTTAAGCGGAGTTTTGCCTGCAATTCAGGCAAGTCAGTTGAGTCCAGTGGAGGCATTACGCTATGAGTGAGGAAATTATCAGACTTCAGGATGTTTGGAAAATTTATCATCTAGACAAGGTAGAAGTACAAGCAGTAAGAGGAGTATCGCTTACAATCGGGAAAGGAGAGTTCGTTGCAATTGTTGGTCCATCAGGTTCAGGAAAAAGTACAATGATGAATCTGGTTGGTGCGCTGGATATTCCAACTAAAGGACATATTTTTCTTAAAGGAAGAGATATTGCGCATATGACTGAGTCTGAGCTTGCGCAAATTCGCGGACGGACTATCGGATTTGTGTTTCAACAGTTTCACTTATTGCCTACGCTTACAGCCCAAGGTAATGTTGAGCTGCCCATGATTTTTCAGGGGGTGTCTGCGGAAAAGCGGGCGGAGAGAGCTCTTGAATTATTGCAGAAAGTTGGGTTGGGGCATAGAGTAGGGCATAGACCATCTGAACTTTCAGGTGGAGAGAGACAAAGGGTTGCTATTGCAAGGGCACTTGCGAATGATCCAGACGTGATATTGGCAGATGAGCCTACTGGAAATCTTGATTCACATAATGGTAAACAAATCATGAATTTGTTAATGCATTTGCACAATACGGAGAAAAAAACAGTAATTATGGTAACGCATGATCTCCAACTTGTTACTGACCATTTACGGATTGTTCGGCTGAAAGATGGAGAAATTGTGGATGGGAAACATAAGAAACATTAGTTTCAAGATTCTTATAACGAAGAACTTTACAAATGATCATTAAAATTTAAAGTTCTTCGAATATACTGGAGTACACATCTTATTAAAATTTAGGTCCTTCAGTATAGTTTCAATAAATAATTGCAACCAAAACACCTGTAATCTGGGGCCAGCGGACTTTTTCTGGATCTGAAATTGAATTGTTGTCACCTTTTGTTATGAAATAAAGCCCTTCAGTGTCAGTTCCTTTTTGCATTACACGATGAATGATAACTATGCCGTCTTTTGAATATGAAATGATGTCTCCTATTTCAATTTCATCTGGAGATGCAGGAAGAATTTCGATTCCATGGGAATCTTTATCTAAAATTGGGTCCATTGAATTTGTGTCAGAGAATGTTGACCAGATTGGATCTTTGAGATCAATTCGCACTTCATTCTCGTATACTTTGATTTGATCTTGCTGAAGCCAATCAGATGGAGAATCTAATTCTGAAACAGTGTGATGCTGGATTGCTTGAGGCATCTGAATTGAACCCGGCTGATAAGTCAGGATCAAAATGCTCGCTATTCCAAATAAGTATACCACTAGGTACGTGCTCAATATCGCTGCTGCTTTTTTCATCGCTATCTACCAAAATAAATGTAGTTTGTAGAATATATATTGGTTTTGATGAAATTGAAATGAAGTTGTCTCGGGTGTGTGACAGAGTGTATTGTTGCAAAAGAAACAATTTATTCAGTAACTGAAACGCATTTCAGAAGATCATTGAGCCTGATGCATGAACGGTGATACAGGTTTTTAGAATCTACAAAGAAGGTTTCCTGGGTTGCTTCGCCTTGTTTTAGTTGGCCTGTCTTGACTTGATCCTGGTGATCAGATTCCAGGAATACAGTCATAGTGCTGGATGTTGAGCATCCGGTGACTTTGTAGGTGACGGTGTATCTATATTGTTGTTGAGTTTTTGCTCTTTTAACTTCTAAGAATGAGGTGTCGACGTCAGCCTGAGTACATTGCTGTTGTTGCTGGGTGTCTTTGTTGCTGTCAACTTCGAATTGAAGTTGGCCTGCGATATCAAGATCATTCTCTGCACCTGCTAAACCATCGCCTTGTGTGTCTAACATTAATTCTGATTCTTCGTCATCTTCTTTTGTTTCTGTTTCGGCAGTTGTAAGAGTAGCTATAAGTGAAATGATGGCGGCGAGGATCAGAAGAATTACTCCCAACCAGATTACACAGATGGCTGTTTCAGCACCACCCTCGAATACATTACGGATCTGACACTCAGTGTGCAATACATTGGCTAATGTTAAATCAGTAGAAAGCAGTGCGA
Organism: uncultured Methanosarcinales archaeon; assembly: GCA_964576505.1. GTDB lineage: Archaea > Nanobdellota > Nanobdellia > Woesearchaeales > WJKV01 > CAZNVD01. Next base: position 10,947 of record CAZNVD010000010.1, on the reverse strand, counting down.
TTGTAACGCCCAGTAATGCCGCAATACCAAGACCGCCGGCAACAGCTCCCGCCATTTGTAATCCCTCAAGAGCTTCCACAACAGGAAGGTTAGAAGAAAGGTATGCATCCAACTTTGAATTTAATAATTGAGTAGGCTGATAATCAATAACTAGTAATGCTAAGAAAGCACAGGCTAATATGATAGCCAGACGCTCAGATGTTGCCAATTTCATGACCATTGAATAAGCCTCGTTGTGGTATGTTGCACCACTGATGGTGTGCAAGATATATAATGTTTACCCAGAGGGAAGGAAGCGGAACATGTTGTGCCGGTGCACATTAATGGAATTGATGAAGTGCAGGTTGTTGGTTCTGAGAAACTGAGTTGCACTGGAACAGGTGAAACAGGGGAACCGAAGGTTGCATCTTTTTGCAGATCGAGTTCAGATAGCAGCAACTTTCCAGATTCTACTTTCACCATTTTTGGGCCCAAGGTTTTTAAGATTGTTCCGTTGATTACCGGGTCTTTAAGTAATGTGAAGTTTGCAGAAGTTGCAAAGGTAACGGTGTATGATGAATCTGTCTGCGGGTTGTCAGTGCAGGAGACGGTGGCGGATTTTGTTACAGCAGGATTTAATGCGGTTGTTTCGCAGACATAGAGACCGTTTTGAGTATTGTAGATGTAGGAAGCGCAGTCGAAGTTTCCTTTCAATGCGCCGGAAGTAAATGAACAGGATGCTGGTTCGTCTAATACGAGTTGGACAGTTGTAGTTGTTGAAACAGTTGAACCTGGAGCAGGGGAAATGTCTACAATTGTTGGGCCTGCGATGTCAGCAGATACTCGGTAGGTTACATCGAATGATGAGGGGCTGCAGATTACAGTATGCTTGTTGATGCCTGCAGAAATTTGCAACAGTTCAGTTAATTGAGATTTCTGAACTTCTGTCAATGAATCTCCAATAGTATCTTGCATGTTGCTGGAGGCATTAATAACTGTGAATGCTGAACTTTCTGGTTTGACAAGACCTTGCGCAGATAATGTTTTGACCAAGTCAGCGAAAGCTGGATTTTTAGAAATATCTTTGAGCGAAATATTTGTTGAGAGATTGGCTTTTGCATATGCTGCATTTGAGTCTGCGATCAATTTTAAGATTTGTGAGCTATTTGTGTTTGGAAGATTTGATGGAAGGAGAGAGGTTGAGCCTTCTGATGATGCATCTCTTGGGACCGCAAGGAGTAAAGCTATAGTTTGCTGGCCTTCTGATGCTGGTTGGGTTAATGGGTTGACGACTGCGCCAGTTGGGCGGATAGTGCAAGAGCCTAGATTCTGATCAGCGAAGATTGCGACTGCAATTACTGAGAATGGAGGCACTGGTTCTGAGATTGTGAAACCGTTGATGTCCTGAACAAGAGTCAGTTTACGTTCTGCCTTTGATTCAAGTGTTGCAATTGTTACATCAGTATCAAGAGGTTTTCGCATCAAGAATGCAACTGCACTTATGTCTGGTTGGGATGGGAGTGCACCTGAAGTGCAAATTCCTTTGCCGTTGATTTCAGTGTATGAGCAAGATCTGCTAATGCTTTTACAACGGTATTCGCTGCACGGTTTCCATGGGTGAGACTGACAGAGATCACATGGTCCTGATGTTGGTGCAGTCCAGACATCACAATAAGATTGGTGAATGGTATCGGTGTCACCTTGCTTAATTGGATTCTTTCCCTGGAAGAGTAACCAGAACATCTGGAAGACGTTCGGGAAAATTGAATTCGGGTCAATGCGTTCTTGCCATTCTGCGAGGTTCTGATTCATAACTGAAGCATCGCTTGGTGGGAAGTAGTATTCGGCTGCTGAAGATGATAATGGTTTTTGTGCTCTTGTGTCGAGCGGAAGATCTAGGTGGGTTGCGGAACCATATTTAGCAGGTATGTCGTAGACATAAGGTCTTTCGTTGTAGGAGGATGATTCAAAGCCTTCTTCTGCTAATGATGTTGCGCCCGATCCTGCACCCAGGAAATTTACGTAGTCGCCGCAATCGCCTTGCATGTAACAGTAAACTGCCGTAGAGTCAACCCAGACTTTTGGACATTTGAAACCATCGCAATCATATTGTTCGCTTGCGACCTGACATACTTTCTGGCCGCCTTTTTCCCAGTGTCTTAAGCCAGGAGGAACTACAGGAATACATCGTCTGCTGTCGAAGCTGCCTGAAGGACCTCGGAAGTCTGTTGCTTTGTATAACCAGTCGTTCCAATAGCAGTCTCTTAGTGATTTATCTTCGCAGGATGAGCGATCATTTTGTGCAGGGCAATCCTGCCAGCGATTTATTCTACATTCTGCTTGTGTGCCTTGTTCTGTGCATAACTCTTCACGATAATCACGACATTCTGTTGTGTAAATTTTTCCATCAATGCAAGTTTGCTTGAAATGTCTAGAACCTGTGGTGTCAAAGCCTGAACCAGTGATGCCATCATAGATGCACCATGATTGGCTGTGTTCTGAGGTAAGGCAATCATTACAATTTCCATTTGGACATTCTTCGCCAGGGAAGGTTGTGAGACCTGTGCACATTTCAGAGTCGAATGAAGATTGCTGCCATTGGCCGCCCTTTGCTGAACAGGTTTCTGTATTTATGTTAGGGTAACAAGTACTGTCTCTTGGAAGCTGACAGAAGCCTATGATTGACTGTTGAGGAGGATTTGCCTGACCGCGAAAGGATGAGGTATCTCTCCCTTGAATTGCGAAAGGCATTTGTTGCAGATTTTTTGTTTCTGTGTCAATATGTGTGAGAAGATAGACGGTATCTGGATATGGTTTGTGCTTGTGAATTTCTACATTTTCTCCGTGATCAGTCATCCATGAGTCTTCGTCAAAGAAACCATCTTTGATTTCGTCATGCATGATCTTATTTGCAAGGTCATGTAACTTTCCTAAGTCTGAACGAAGAGTGAGCCTAAATTGAGATTCCTGGAGAACATTGGCTGCTTTGGTTAATGTTATTTCTTTTGCAAGTTCTATTACAATGTCTTCAGATTGAATTGTGGTTTTTATTGTGTGCGGAGCAGAGGCTACGGAGTATCCTTGTTCTTTGAATTGACTGAATGTCAGGCAAGAATCTAATGCTGCAGAGATTGCTGTGTCAAGTTCAGATTCCATTGTTGTTCTGGTAATCATTCTTGGAATACAACCGTGGGCTGAATTTTGGGTGCAAATGTATGGGTATAATTGTTCATTGTAAATTCTGCCTGAAATAGATTTGAAGGTGCCTCCAGTTGAGATCAGCTGATTCGCGAGCGGAGATGAGATTTGTTCTAAGCAAGATTCAACGTACTTTGACATCGATTGTTGGGTTGAAATATCAATCTGCAATCCCGGAGTTTCAATGTCTCTGCTTACAAGAATTAAAGTTACACCTGCAAGGACAAGAAGAATTATACCTATGGCAATGAATAAAGTAACCTGACCTCTTTTTTGTGACTGAAACATCGGTTGTGAGAATGTATTGACATTTAAAAAGGTAGTTGCGGATGAACGATAAAATAATAGATACAAAAGAAGCGATTGCAACTATTAGAATCCAGTAATAATAAAAAAGTGGAAGGCGGGATTCGAACCCGCGATCTCTGGCTCCACAGGCCAGCGTGTTAGCCAACTACACCACAACCACCGCAATAGGTGATCGTATGCTGAGCAATTTAAAAGGTTTTCTTAGCCCATTGATTAAGAATTTATAATAAAATAAAGAACTAAAATAATAAAAAACTGAAAATAGAGAAATTAAAAACTAAATAAAGAACTAAAAATTACTCAGGAGTCTTGTGAGATTCTTTGCCTAACTTATGGTCAATCTGGAATAATATATCGTTGAAGGCTTTGTGGACGGCTCTTTTGAAATCCCAGTCAATAGCTTTATTTGAAATGAAGGTGTGGCCTGGTGAGAGAGCTTTAGCGTGGATTGACCACTTTCTCCTGTTGCCTTCTTTTTCATGAGCCTTAACATGGATTTCCATGGTTGTTGCATTATGGGTCGCTCTTTTGATTTTAGGAAAGTATTCTGTTGAAAGCTGGTTCAATGCCTCTTTTTCCTGTTCTGTTACTTCATCCAATCCAATAAATTTTATCTGATCCTGGTCGAGTGTCATAGTCTAAATGGACAATTGCTTAATTTAAGCATTTGTATTGTGGAGCACCGAAAAGTAAGGAAAAGCCTTTTAAATAGAAAAGACGCAGAATGGAATATGTGCATGAACTGTGTTGAAGGAATTCAAAGACTCCAAGAGGAAACTCGGGAATTTGAGCAAAGAGAAAGAGAGAGACTTAGAAATGGTAGTAATACTGCTCCATTAGAATCAAGAGTTTCAAATGCTCCCCTGGAATCAAAGAAAGAAGAGCAACAATCTAAATCAAAGCCTGTTCAAATGTATAGTGCAGCAAGATCTTACAGATCAATGCCAAGAAATACATACATCAGAAATTCAGGATATAATGAATAAAAAATTAAAGAAATTTTAAACTTTTTTCAATTGCGCTTCAAGCGACTTTATCTTCTTCTCAATATCAGAAACTACTTCCATAAGGGTTGCGATGTCTTCCTTCAATTTAGAGAATGGTCCAATTATGGTTTCAACATCCTTTTTTACTTGACCTGGATCTTCACCTACACTTTTTGCCTTTTTCAGATCAGCTACGGCCTGCAGAATTAACTCAAGCAACTCATTTTCCATAGTTAGTGTCCAAATAGCAATCTGGTACTGACGATCGTCGAAGTCGCCAATTTTCTCAGCGATTTTTTTGTACTCTTTATGTAATTCTTCTACCTGGCCCGCATCAATACTGTTGTCTATCTTTCTCAGTTCCACCTGGAATGCAGCTAGATCACGTTTCATAGTTGAGGCAGCAGTAGCTGTTCTCATTGTAGAGAATAAAGCTCTAAAAATATTATCCTGTTCTAGGATTTGGGATGCCATGTTTTATCACCTGTGTTTTGATTTTTATTTTGAATAAGGAATAAAAAATTAAACTTTTTTCAATTGCTCTTGTAATGAACTGAGTTTACCTATGATATCTGAAACTACGCTTTGAATATTGTTCATATCTTTCTTCAGTTTGGAAAGTGGGCCAACCACAGCCTCGATATCTTGCAACACGTCCTTAGGTGATTCATGTGCTTTTTTTGCAGCTGCCAGGCGAGCAGTTATATCGGGCATAATGGAGGTAAGAAGCTCATTTTCCATTGATAATGACCAAAGAATAATCTGGTACTCGCGATCATCAAAATCGCCAATCTTGCCTGCAATTCTCTGATATTCTTTGTGTAGTTCTTGAGCCTGACCTGCATCAATGCTTGCATCTATTTTTTTAAGTTCTTTTTTGAATGCAGCCAGATCGGTTTTAATGTGGGCTGCAGATTGTGCTGTTCTGATTGTTGAAAATAAGTTTCTGAAAATATTACTCTTCTCGAATACCTGGGAAACCATATTGTATCACCTAATCCTGATTTTTATTTCAAAAGAGGAGAATTAATATAAAATTGTTGTAACTCCTTTCAAATAGTATAGATAGATATTTTATAGTATTGAATATTTTTGAATCATGTTTCAAAATAGAGGGGAAGCCGGGAGAAAGCTGGGAGAACGTCTCAGGCTGATGTTGAAGGGAGAGAAAAACATAGTAGTATTCTCGATTCCACGAGGAGGGGTTGTGGTTGGACATTATGTTGCGAAATCTCTTGGAGTTAAGCATCAAATTATTTGTGTCAAAAAAATTGGGCATCCAGAGAATCCAGAGTATGCAATTGGCGGGGTTGGTCAAGATGGAACAACTAGCGTCGATAAGTATGTTGTTGAAGAAGAGGGTATAAGCAAAGAGTATATTCGAAAGGAAGCAGAAAGGCTCAAGCAGGAAATTATCAAGAGGCTCAAAAATCTCGGGAAGAAACCGACGCTGCCATCACTATATGGAAAAATTGTGGTTCTTGTTGATGATGGAGTTGCGACAGGGCAGACCATTAAACTTTCAGCTGAAATATTGAGGAAGAAGGGAGCGAAGAAAATAGTAATTGCGGTGCCAGTAGGACCGGCTGAAGTTATTGATTCACTTGGAAGGTTTGCTGATGCTGTGGTTTGCATTGAAACTCCGGATGATCTTGATGCTATTGGAGAATTTTATGAAGACTTCAGCCAAGTAGAAGATGAGGAAGTAAAGAGGTATTTAGAAGATGATATTTAGTTTGCCTAATTGTGAGCATCTGATGAAGAAGCTTGAGAAAAAAGGGCACGTGCGTGGCAAAATGAAGATGGAGAGGTTTGCTGATGGGGAAATATATATGCAAATCCTTGATAATGTTGATGGAAAACAAGTAACGGTGCTTGGAAATATTCTTGCTGGTGAAGAAATGGAGATGTTTCTGCTGCTTGATGCGCTTTCTAGATGGGGGGCTCATGTTACTTTGATTATTCCTTATTTCGGTTATGCCAGGCAGGATAGGATATGCGCAAAAGGTGAGGCGTTGTCGCTTCAAGTTGTTTGTAGTATACTTAGCTTGTATCCACTAAGGCATACTTTTGTTGTTGATTGTCATACTGAGCATATTCATGATTATATGGATGCGGAAGATGTAACTGCTTTGCCGATTCTTGCGGATGAGGTAAGGAATATGGTTGAACCTTGTGTTATTGCTCCTGATCAAATTGCGCCTTTTAGAGCCAAGTTTATTGCAGAAGAAATTGGGGGACAGTGGAGTTATGTGACTAAGCAACGTAAAGGGTTGCACAACATAGTTGTGTCGGCTAAAGTGCATAAACAGTTGAAAGGGAAGACTCTAATCTTAGTTGATGATATGATTGATACAGGGAGAACTATGTTGAAAGCGTTGGATTCTATCAAAGGGCGATGGGATAAAAAGATAATTATGGCGACTCACTGTTTGTTTAATGGTAAAGATTCTCAAAAACTGAAGAAAATGGGAACTGTGATTGTGACTGATACCCGCGACCACAAAGAAAACAAGGTTAAGACTGTTTCAATAGTGCCAATTATTGAAAAAATACTTAGAGAACACATTAGAGAAAAACTTAAATAAGATAGTTGATTCGGAATTGTAAAGAGGATGCGATGTATACTGTTGAAAATATGAAGGAAAAAAACAAGCTGGCTAAGACCCTTGTTGATCACAAAATTTATTCTAACTTTCAGGATGCTGTTAATGAAATTAAATTCGCAGGCTTTACTGAATATGATGGAGAGAGGGTGAACACAAATATGCCAAATCAAACAGGATCTCAACAACAAGGACAAGGGGCAAGACCAGTTCAGTCAGGGGCAGGTCAACCTGCACAACATAATGATGTTCATTTGAGAAAAATTGAAGTGCTTACTCAACAAATCCAGCAAATGGGAAAGTTTATTCAAGATTATAAACAGAAAAATGATAGTAATCTGCGTGAATTAGACAATAGATTAAAAGGAGTTGAAGGAGGAAGATTCCAAGCATCACATGCAACTGCGAATCCTACAGTTGAAGAAGCTCCCCATGTTCAGGTACAAACTCAAACACAGCAGCCTCGTCCACGCGATCAATCAATTGAACACCCACAGAAAAAACTTGATGTCATTGCATCGCAATTCTCTGTTGAAAATATATTTAGCAATGCAGGTGGGAAGTTAGCGAAGAAATAGGAGTAATAATTTGTGTTTTTACTTAGTTCTTGTTTCTATTAGAAGGATTAGTTGGTACGGCGCATAATTACACCGAGAGCAGGTCCATAGCCAAAGCTACCACAGGCAACTATGATGAACGCACCACTGCTACCAACACCAAGCCCAACGCTTCTCTCTCCTCTTTTTTCTGGCTTTTGATTAGATCTAGAAAGAAAAGTATCTTTATTTGAGATCCACTGATAAACTTCATTTATCTTGCTAACATCATCTTCCAATAATGCACGGCAAGCAGGCTGGCTATTTCCATCCCGGACAATAAATTCATTAGGACCAACCAGATCTTCTTTCACGCTATATTTATCTGGCAATCTAGTATTATGAACTACTGCATCTTTGCCACTCGGTTGATAAATGACTTGTGACAAAGTCATATTCCAAAATCGATTAAATGTTTCAGATAAAAAAGATCTTATTTCTCCAATTATTGAACTATGAACTCTATCTTTTCTATTTGTATATAACGTACTAAATATCGCATGATAAAATGGTGCGGAGCCTACAATGAAATCATTTTTCTTTAATCCTTTTTTTGAATATTTAACCCAGTCTGGTTGTATTTGAAAGATGCCATTACAAAGCTGACTCTTTGCTAAATCTACTTCACAAATTTTGCCCCTATATTGAACTCCATCAATTCGCCAGCGATCTGTTAAATCTTCTAAACTGAATTCTGATTGATTCTGAGGAGAAATAGTTACGTTTGGTGATAACTGGCTAGTGGATTATTGTTCATTTTATCTCTGTAAAAATTTTATTTCTTATTAGCAAGAATGATTTCAACTGTGGAAACACGGACGTCTTTGCCTTCCTTGTTTTGGAATTCTTCAGAATCTATCTTAATTTCCTTAATTGCAATCTGATCTTTTAGAAATCGTTTAACAGCGACTTCAACAATGTCAACCGCACGACTTATGAATTTTCCACGGGCTTTAACAATGACTTCTTCAGCGCCTTTTGTTGTGAATTGCATTACAACACCAGTAACGTAATTCATGAATGGCTTGCCGCCTACAAAAATAGAGTTATCTGCCATTAGTTAAGTGCTCCCCCACTAAAAGTCTTTTTTCACATTCATTAATCGAGTAACATACCCTGCGACAACATTGCGTACTTTTTTTGACGGAAACTTGGCGAATTTTTCTACCATAGTCTTATTCTCATCAAAAGTAGTCTTTAATTCAGCTCTATGCTTCGCTACTAACTTGTGTGTTACACGTTTTAAGAGTTTATTCTTTATTCGTCCCATTTTATTTCTGTGAATACGCGAGAGGGTTTGCATTTATAAATCTTATTGAAAATTTAAGAGTATTAAATTAGGTTATTCTTAAATTTTCAATTCCTAAAACTTGCTATTTAAAGCTAATTAAATCAGAGAGAGCAAGTTTTAGTTATGATTAGGTCTCACTATTAAAGAAACGATAGATACAGCAGATATAGAAGAAACAATTGGTTCTTAAGAGCGTCTTTTTAAAGGAAGATATTTCCGGCTTTGGGGGCCTATGTATTCAGATTCAGGGCGAATTAAGCGGTTGTTTGCATGTTGCTCTATTATATGAGAAGTCCAGCCTGCTGAGCGGGCGGTAGCGAAAAGAAGCGGGAAAGAAGGAATTGGAATGCCTAGTACATAAAGGAATGAAGCGGAGAAAAAGTCTACGTTTGGTAACAAGGCTTTCTTCTCTTTCATTATAGTGGTCATGGATTCTGACATAAAGTACCATTTTAATTTATGATTGAGCTCGCCAATTCTGCTAGACATTTCTGCCAGGATTGTCGCACGGGGATCTCCTTTTTTGTAAACGCGGTGACCGAAGCCCATGATGCGTTCCTTTTTTGACAAAGCTTTGGAAATGTACGCAGGTATGTTTTCAATGGACTTAATTGAAAGGAGCATTTGCATTACTTTCTGGTTTGCCCCTCCGTGTAATGGACCTTTTAATGCACATATTCCACCTGCGACTGCCGAGTATGTGTCTGCTAAAGTTGAGGCAATAGTTCTTGCGGTAAATGTAGATGCGTTTAGAGTGTGGTCTGCATGGAGAATAAGCCATTGGTCAAACATGTGTGCTTCTTCTTCTGAAGGTTTTTTGCCTGTCATCATGTAAAGTAAATATGATGAGTAATTCATGGATGTTAATGACTTTGATTTGATCAAATGAGGTTTGCCCACAAGAGAAGCAACTATTGTTGGGAATGAGCCGATAATTTGTAATGCGATTCGTTCTTCATTCTCAGGAGAGAAGTCTGAAGATTTGGAATCAAGGGAACCAAGAAGTGAGATTGCTGATGATAAGGTGAGCATTTTGTTTGCACTATTAGGAATGCTTCGCAGGAATTTTGTGAGTATTGGAGGAATAGATCTGGCAGATTTCAATGAGCGAGTTACTTGTTGAAGTCGTTTTCTTGATGGAAGTTTTTCGTCTAAAAGAAGGCAGACAATTTCTTCAAAGGTGCTGTTTTCTGCAAGATCTTTGATATCGTAACCGCAATATTTGAGAGTGCTGCCTGAAATTGAACTCTTTTTTGTCTGAACTGCGACAATATTTTCCAAGCCTTCCACGAATTTCATGAGCAAGAGAAGATAGCTGTGTTTTTAATGATTATTGTTAATAAAAAATAAAAAATTGTTTAACACAAAATATATTAATAATAGATCATCTTTAACTAATATGAAAAAGGTGGTGTTTGTAATTCTTTTAATGATTATATTGTCAGGGTGCTCTTTGTTCAAGAGAACTCCTGAATCTGAGAAACCAGAAATAAATGGAACTGAGGAGCAAATGATTCCTTCTCTTGAGCAAACAGAGGGCAAGCTTATGCAGCAGTGCATTAATGAAAACGCTGACTTTGGATGTATTGCGTTTGCGCGAAGAGATAGTTCGTTGTGTGAAAAGGTGGCAGATGAGGGAGAACGCAGAGGATGCGTGAATGAGATTGAGTCTGCCAGAGGTTATAGTCTGAAGAATGCAGAGTTTTGCAATAATGTGGCAGATAAAGAAATGTGTCAAGCATTTGTTCTTGGTGAAGTTGGATTGTGTGGCGGGGATGCTGCTTGCGAGGCTATTGCAGCACGGGATAAATCGCGATGTGGAAAGGTTAGTGGAATACAAAGGGAAGAATGCGAGAGTGGGTTTGATTATGCTGAAGCTATTGCATTTGGAAAAGAAGAACTCTGCCATGGAGATCTTACATGTGAAGCTTATGTCAGCAAAGATGAAGAAAAGTGTGTAGAGTCTGTGAAAAACTATTGTG
>CAZNVD010000009.1:37038-37274 GCA_964576505.1 uncultured Methanosarcinales archaeon | reverse complement strand
AAATACCTTGTCAACAAATACTTCATCTGTAACATTAGCAGAAATAGATATACTGGTATTAGGATCGAAGACTGTCATGTTCACCGGACGTACATCGAATACAGATGGAATGAAAGGATCAGTAACGGTGAATGTAGCCCGGGCAACCTCATCATCACTTGTGTTGAATGCAAATACAGTCCATATGCCAATGCCTGTTGTCTTATTTGTCACAACTGAATCGTTTGCTATGCCAG
>CAZNVD010000009.1:31911-37028 GCA_964576505.1 uncultured Methanosarcinales archaeon | reverse complement strand
TATAGTTAATTCCATCAAACCATTTGAAGTAAACAGATGATATGAAACTTGGAATATTGCTTGCCTTTGCAAACACAGTCTGGCCATAGATGAACACGATGTCTGGCAGAGTTAAGGCTGTGTTGTTGAAGATTTTTACATTTGATGGAGTCACATTAATTGTTGCGTTATCTCCTGCAGAGCTTACTGTGCTTTTGGCACGCAATATACCCAAGTCAGTGGAAGATGTTGCATTTTCGGGTATGGTGACCTTTGCAAAGATTGTCTTATTCCCTCCGAATTTAGCCACTCTTATATCGGGCAGGCCATTAGAATCATTGTCGCCCAGATCACTTTTTAGAATGTCAAGAACAGCCTTATCATAACCAAGATTGTCTGTGAAATTAAAATTTATTAGGTCACTGACTGGTCCATTATTTGTAATTAAAAATTCATAGAACTGGTCAGTACCTGCTTTTGCCGAACGTGAATAACCATGTGGTGCGAGGATGATTCTCTGCATAAGCGTTGTATCTATGACTGCTGATGTTTGTCGTCCAGTACTTGTACTATTAATCGTAACATTGGTTCTATCAGTTGTTCCAAGAGAAGCCCCTCCCGGAATCACCAGATCAACAGTAAAGCTCTTTGATTCGCCGAATGCAAAGCTGCCCAAATCAACTATTGAATCTCCATTTGTATCTGTAATCGAAGACCCATTAGGATATTTGACGGTCACAGTCCATCCGTTTGTTGAATTTTTCTTGATGACATTCAGAGTCACACTCTGCGGCTGGAAGTTGGTAGCTGTATGATTAAAGCTTAATGTGACGCCAGGTGTCCCTGTGGCAACAGTGCCTGTCGGAGCAATTGCAATGGCTGCAATGGTTGTTGTATCCATTACGGTCTTGTTTGAATCAGTAGAAAGTGCACTTACATTTGTTTTGTCCTGTGTACCCAGGGTTGCTGCTGCAGGAACTGTCTTCTTCACAACAATGGTTGTGAAATTCTGGCCTCCCACACTGATGCTTCCGGAGATTACTGAACCGTTATCGCGGTACACAGTAGTTGTCCATGATTGGGTGGATGTGCTTGTAAATGTTATCGATGCAGTGTTCAGTCCACAATTCATTAAATCATGTGCATAGAACACGCTTGTGCCGTTTCTTGCACTTTTTTCCTGGTCTGGCCTGAACAGGAGCACACCTTTTACGGCAGTGCTTACATTACCGATGTTATCAGTCAGCTGACTTGGCAATGTTGTTCCTGAACCACGGGCGGCGGCAGCTTTCATGTTCATTACTTTCGGTGCACTCAGACCGAGGCTTGTCCATGGAATCCTTGTTTCTAATTTTGTTCCTGAAATACTTCCTCCAGTTATTCCACTTTCAACCACAACTCCTGATCCGATTGAACCCGGCATATTAACTCCATCATCTGTCAATGCATCACCACCAGGCGAGCTTGGGGTATAGGTAAACACATCTGAGTTATATTTCTGGGTAGAGCCGCTCCAGGTGAATTTTGCCACCTGGTCAGACCCGTTCATGAGATTGTTGTTATCTTTGTCAATGTAGACAATCATGCTGATCTGGTTACTGCCGGTTGCAAATCGCTCAAAGTAAAAGAAAAGATGAGTATTGTTTGAAGTATGAGCGAATTTCGTCATATCCCTGTCTGCAGTGCCCGGCACATCTGGATCACCCTGGGGTAATGTCGTGTCAAGAGTTGTCTGGGAGTCTGAATCCAGAATTGCGGCCCATTCTTCAACATCTCCATCTATAATGATATTCTTTTCCTGATATGGGGTGATACCCTCTTCAACAAGTTCAGAGCATGATGGGAATATGGTGTCAACCACGTTCACGAGAGTGCTTGTGGGTGTGCCATTACCTCCGCCTGTGGAATTGTAAACTAATGTGTAGTTTGCTGTGCCAAGGATAAATGTATTTGGAATGGTAATTATTGGTGTGCCTGACATCCATGATGCTGGTCCTTCAAATACCACCCCATTTCTCCGCGCTGTGTAACTGCCGCCGGTGCCATTCAAATGCCAAACAATCTGGGCATCACTTCCAATTTCAACAGTCTGGTCAGGAGGACGGGCTGCTGCTGGAGCTGCTGAAGAATATGTTACATTGAAATAAAATACATCCCAGCTTCCTGTCTCTGTTGATGTACCTCCTGATGTAACTCTCGTTAATTCTGATTTCGCAAAAGCCCGTGTGCCTGAGGCGCCAAAGAAATTTGAGCAGGTCCATGTTTCAAGTGCTGTAACATTGGTGCATGTAACTCCCGGATTGGCAGTCGTGCTTGGACAGGTTGTAGTAACTGCAGTATAGCTTGCTCCGCCATCGGCGTCAACACTTATATCACAGTCTGTTGGCGTGGCACCGGCAGTTCTCCACCATTCATAACAGAATCGTACAGAATTTATTGAAGTACAGTCGGTGATGCTTGTATTTACAGACTGGATTCTTACACCACCATATTTTGCTGTTTTATCATATGTGTGTGTTTCAACAAGTCCATTGTTGGTATTGAGCAGAGCTCCCGACGTATCGTCGCATGCACTCCCAAAAGTGCCTTTTGTAGCGATATCTTCAGCTGCGCATGCGCTTATGACTTGTGCAAAAATCGGATCTTCATGAGTCAAGATGAAAGTATATTCAGTTCCGGGAATCATATCGGTTTTCCACAACTTCCATGAACCTGTACATTCTGCTTCTTCAAAATTATATTCTGTACATTTGTATAAATGATTTCCTACCGCAGTAATAGTCACATCTGCCTCAGTAAAGTTAAGCGAGGACGGATCGATTGCAAACACATCAAGCGCATGACTCATCTCAGGAAAATCAGCAGGACGCAATTGAGTATCTAATTTGAGGACAGACTCTCCCTCAATATTTGCATTGTGCACAACAATTCTGTTCACTCTTCCTTTGCTAGGGGTTATTGTAATTTTATATTTCCTGTGTTCTCCTTGATGAGCTGCTGTAACACCTAATTCATCTTGTCCTTCCTCAACAAGAGTTGTGAGTGTGGCGACTTTGCCGCCTTGACGGCCAACCACCAAATTATCTATTATTTCCTGGTTAATTTCGGCAGTAGCGGCACCTGTCGTCCAGTATCTATTAGGAACAGAAAGCAAAATACTAAAGATAATGATGACTATGATAACCTCGATAATAGGTTTTTTGTCCATTAGAACACAAGCCTCTGATTGCCTGAAAACCAGCACAGTCTATTGTCCAATTCGATCAAGTAATGTTACCCCTTTTTAGCAAGAAGTAATATTGATTGTATTTATAAGATATATTGTTTTTAAACTTTCTATAATTCTCATGCAATTTGATCAAAAAAATAAATAGACTACTATTAAATAGATATATTAGTTTTAGATTGCAAAAATATATTAATTTGGCTCTTACAAAGGTGATATGACAGATAAACCATATATTGGGGTAACTGGTCCAGCAACTGTGCAGGAAACAATTGATGTATGTCAGGCATTTGATGATGCTGGATGCACTATGGAATCTGATCACATTCCGATGATTGGTTTTCTTGTGAGTTTTAGAACTCTGTATGGATGTGGAATTACAAATAAAAGATATCCACAGATAGATGATATTCCTGAATTATTGAAGGCGACAGATGGTAATGCGTTTACAATGATTCATTACAATTCAAGAGAATTGAGATCATTATGTACTCAGGTTGAACACATATTTCTGAGGATGTATGGCCTTGATATATGCAGGTCAGTGCAACTAAATATTCCCTGGCCTCCTGTTGATCAGGTTGCTGGAATTAAAGAAGGATTGCCAGGTATTAAGATTGTGCTTCAGTTGTCGCACAAAGCTATTGAAGGATTAAATGGAGAACAGATTGCAGATAGGGTTTTTCAGTACAAAGACTTGGTAAGTTATGTTCTTATTGATCCTTCTGGTGGACGAGGGATAGAATTTGATTTGGAGTCTTCTGCTTTTATTTATGCCTGGTTAAGAAATCGCACTCCTGAATTAAAAATTGGGTTTGCTGGCGGATTTACCGGATTAAATGTTGAATCGCGTGTTAACAACCTTATTGAAAAGATTCATACTGATGACTTTTGCATTGATGCAGAAGGTGGATTGCGTGATAAAGTTAGTGATCAGTATGGAGACGATAACCTCAATATTGAAAAAGTACGAGAGTATATTCAGGCTGCTTCAAAGGTTCTTCGTTAA
The DNA here is from genome assembly GCA_964576505.1 of uncultured Methanosarcinales archaeon. GTDB lineage: Archaea > Nanobdellota > Nanobdellia > Woesearchaeales > WJKV01 > CAZNVD01. The sequence continues at coordinate 32,814 of CAZNVD010000009.1, read as the reverse complement.
TGTTAGGAAGTATAAACACAGATTTGTTAATAAAAAAATAACAAAAATAACAATAGCAAACAGATTAAAGAATTCTAATGGCAGAAGTTGAATTAGTTGTGAGTCTGGCGGAAATGACCAGTTGCCCTGCGGGAAAAATATGTAATGCATCAAAGTGAAAAGTTGATTGAAACTGAGAAACATAAGAATCAAAAGGAATCCAGATGCGAGGATGCCTCTTTTTGCAGCTGTGTTCAGGAATTTCTTTGTAATTATTTCTCTTTGGGTGTATAAAAATATAATTAGTAGAATACTAAAAATATGAATCAATGCAAAGACAAATCGTACATCCGTCATGTGCTGGAATTCGTCAGACTGCAAAAAAGGAATTGTGGACGATCTATATGTAAAAAAAGAGATGATTTGATGAGTGTAATCTGATGCATCAAATGATTCAATGGAATCATATGTTCCTGAGAATCCATATAATATGTTGTAGAATGGAGCAGTGTAGATGAGGATCTGAAATGGAATTAGTAAAATTAAGATAAGTGTAGCAACAATTGTATATCTCTGAGGCAAATCCATTTAATGACCACCCTTACTTTCCCCTAAAGCAATTCCTGCTGCGATCAAGTGAGAACATCTTATTGGTTCTGGCATGTGACCTCTTCTTATAGACACAAGGATAATTTCCCGGGCTTTTTCTACTGAAATTCCTTTACGCTGGAAAAAGAGGCTTCCTGATTCAAGTTTTAATTCTCTAATAGTGCCTGCGTTCTCCATGAGTCTTAAGCGTTTGCGGAAGTTAGGAACATGGCTTAATGCCTGGACAACTTTATGCATGTTTGGTTTTCTACGCATGATGACGAGGACTGGCAGTCTGGTGCGGTCTGATAATTCTTTGATGTCTATGACATTGAA
>CAZNVD010000009.1:28226-31901 GCA_964576505.1 uncultured Methanosarcinales archaeon | reverse complement strand
AAGTGCCTGAAGCTGTTCTTTGTGACGACTCCTGTTAATCATCTGAATAATCTGGTCAGTTGAATCTTCGCCGTCAATAGTAATTTTTGTTGTCAGAATGCCTTCTATGTCTTGTGATCCTCTGTGAACAGTGCCAATAACCAAAAGTGGATCTTTCTGGCTTCTTGTGAATGGAGAATCATCTATGCCAATGATGCGTATTTCTTTTTTTACAGGCTTGAACTCAGGATAATAATATTTCATTGCTGCTTGTTAAACAACTGGACTTAAAAAAACCTGTTCTGTAATTTCTTAATTATTACCCATAGCCATGTAACTGCCACCAGCTGAACTATGAGTAATAGTTCTACAAGTGGCATGGAAACTCCTTTAATTATCATTCTTGCCTCCAGATCATTCTTTGCAAAATTATGAGTTCTGCCAAAAAGATCAGTTGCAACACTAACGTAAAGACAAAAACAAATGTTACAGGAACGTCTATATTGAATACATACATTGTTACACCTCCGATGAAAAGTCTGAAAAAGCTCCTAATTTTATACCAAAAATAAATTGAATGAGTAATTGGGCTTTTTCAGATCCTGAAAATTCTTTATTCAAGGTGATTCCTCCCAAGAATTTTCATGACTTTCAAGCTGGTCGTATCTTCCGGCCACGTGAGTATACTCAAATGAAACACGATACTTGTATCCGTAAATTGCAACTGAGTCTGCGGGCACATAAACCTCGTACAATTCACTGAATTGGGTCTTCTTATCCTTGTTAAAGTTCAATTCCACTTGACCTTGGCGGCCCGGCTGGTTCCTGTTATCGATGAGAACCATTACATCAACAGTATTTCTTTGCTTGTCAGCAAGGACACGGAATGGTTTGGTGTCGAGTAAGATTGATATCTCTTTTGTGCTGATAACGGTTTCTCCAGAGAGAATTTCAATTGTTGCGTCAACTGCACGTGGACTAATCATTGGAACCCGAGCTGCAACAGTTACTGTTTTCTGTTCGTTTGGCAGTATTCGTTCAGTTACTTCAATCAGATTAGACCAGTGCATTTCTCTGCTTAATCTTGCAATAGGCACAGCTCCCAGATAATCGCCATATAATTTAGGATTCAGGTGAAGAGGAAGGAATATCTGGTATACAGAGGGAGCGGCAAGCCTTGCAGAAAGTACTTCAACTGAAAATATGTTAGGATTCATCAGGATTACCGGCATTTTGAAGACTTCTGCCACAAATGTACCAATAACTGGTTTGATTGCAACAAGTTCAGGAGCAGGTATGATCAAATTTAAGGGATTCATTTCCCTCAGATGCCGGATGATCACGTCAGGCGGAATAATTTCTTCTAATATTGGGGCTTCTGAGCACACTCTTGTCTCTGGAGGCATAGGAACTCCAGGGCAGAATCCTGCCAGTAAACAGATACGCGTTTGGAATAATCCTGAACATGATGACCAAGTACTGCATTTCCAATGGCATCCTCCTCCACTACCACCGCCCCCACCGCCCCCTCCACCTCCGCCTGGCGTAGGAGTAGGAGTAGGAGTAGTTGGGCAGGTGATAGTCAAACTTGTTGTCAGGAAGTACGTTGTTTGAATTCCCTTTTTAGTTGGAAGAATTGCCTGGAAGTCGAAGAAGCTATTATTGTATCCAGAGGTATTCAAATTAACTTCCACTGCAAATACAAAATTTTTATTCATATCGTTAAAGTATCCTTCTTTAAACTTTGTTGATTGCGCCGAGTTGTTGACATATGTATATGTTGTTGGCACCAAGGTAAATGTAGTTCCGATGGTGAAGGAAGTTAATGTAGAGAATGTTGCAGTCGCATTATCCTCAGTTGCGTTAATGAATTTATTGAGAGTAGTTAAATTTCCTCTCGCGAGATCTGTCGGGGAGGCTGTGCTGTTGCTGAAAAAAAGGAATCCAGTGACACTGGTTGGATTGGAGCAGGCTGATGTTATATTGAAAACGGAAGTATTTATGTCTCCGCCCCCTGCCTTGGTTGAGTTCGGCAAACTTGGGGACTTAAATAGAATTCTGCCTGCGATACCATTCCATACATCAGTCGGCCTGTTTTCATGCACACTAACATCAGTAATATTGCCTCCCTGTGCTGATGCACCGTCCGGACTAGCAGCATTTGCAGTGATTGAGCAAGCTATTGTAAGCAATACACAAATGAGTATGTTACTCAATAATTTATATTTTTGACTGGTCATCGCCCTCTATCTTTCCCTCAAGATTTGAATTTCCAGGAATTTCTGCGTCCATCAGTGGTTCAGCTGGAGATTCGCCTTTTCCTTGTTGATTGTGCTCCACTGATTGCGGCATGCTATCAGTATGTTCAGAAACACCTGCTGGTTTTAATCTTTCCGAGTCAGGTGAATCTCTATGTTTATTTTCATCTTTTGATTCTGCTGCTTTCTTTGTTTTTTTAGTCTTTTTTGATTTGGTTTTTGCTTTTTTCTTTTTTGGCTTTGCTTTCTTGGTTGCTTTCTTTGACTTTTTCTTTTTCTTTCCAGTTGTCTTTTTTGCTTTTTTTGACACTGTTTTCTTTGATGTTTTTTTCTTTGCCTTTGATTTTCTCTTGGATTTCTTCTTTGATTTTGATTTTTTCTTTGATTTCTTTTTTGATCTGGACTTCTTCTTAGATTTCTTCTTAGATTTTGATTTTTTCTTAGATTTCTTCTTTGATGACCGTTTTGTTTTCTTTGCAGCAACAGATTCTTTTGATACTTTTGAATCTTCTGTTTCTTCTTTTTCAGCTGATTCTGTTTTCTGTTCCTGCTTTTTGGATCTTGATTTTTGCAGCCTGTTTATCACGAAGTATGCTGTGACGCATAATGCCAGAATTACGGCAGACAAAATAATCCATTGAGTGAATTGCTTGGAAACAAGGTGAAGAGGAAGTTCTTTTGAAAGGCCATGGCTCAGAATTGATTCGCGCTTTCCATATCTGATGGAAATCTTTACCTGTGGATTGTCTGCTATGTCAACGCTGTTCATTCGCTGTTTCAAGATCAGTGTTGCTGTGCCAGAGACTAATTGTACATCTCCTGAAATACTTGTCTGTTCGTCGTCAATCACAAGATTTTCAATGGTAGGACGCACATAGCATGATTCGCCTGAAACAATCTTGATAGTGAAGCGCTGGGTTTTCTCATCGTAGACTGCGTCTTTTATGTCCATGGCGCAGGTGTCGTTTTCAGAGATAATTGTGAGGGGAACAGTCTGCGAAATCACATTTTCCATGGTGTCATCAGAGGCGCCGTATGGAATGAATAGCTGGACTGAAATATTATTTACAACATGCTCGGTTAAATCAATATCATAGGTGAACCCTTTGGTTTCAAAATCTGATATCTGCTGGACTGTGGTATCACCCAAGGTTACTATGGGTTCGCCATCTTTAGATACCACGATGCTGCTTTTGACATAAGTCCGCGCTTCCCTCTGGTTCTTGAGGACAAGTTCAAGCTGGCGGTTTTCAGTATTATAGAATATTCCCTGATAATTCAGTTTGAGGTCTATTTTTGGAACGGGAAACATGTCAAGACCCTGAACTTCAGTAAACTCTCCGTCGCCCCGCGCTATACCTTTTGCATATTTGATAAATAATGGGATTCCTAATGCAGTTTTAATGCGATTTGCGGAATTGAACAAGTCAGGACCAAG
>CAZNVD010000009.1:20827-28216 GCA_964576505.1 uncultured Methanosarcinales archaeon | reverse complement strand
GAAGATATTGCATTACCTCCTCAGGAGGCTGGTCTTTTCCAATGAAAAGAATTGGTTGAGCAGTAAGGCCTGCTCTAAATAAGTCTGCTTCCAAAAATTCTCCATTTGTAAGATAAATCTGTTCGGCATTCGTTGCCTTTCTGAATATGTCTGCGATTTCAATATTGTTCTTGAATCTGTTCCCCTTGTGAATAATTTCAGGAGAATACTGAGCGAGAGCGTCTTTTATTTCACCATCAACATCACCAAAGATAGTAATTTTTTCTACTACCCGCGTGCTTAGGAATTCAGTAATTTGAGCTGCGTTTTCTTTAGATGCGAAAAGTACATAGGAACCAGTGTAGACTGCGTATTGAAGAATTGAGATTGCGTCGTAACCAAAGGTTGGATCAACTATGAAATATTTGTTTGTGGAAAGCTTTCTTGCAAGGTCCAAGTTTCCTGAAGTTTCTGTGATTGTGATAGTTTTTGCGGTGAATCCAGCAGAGTTTAGAGTATCGGCGTAATTTCTTGCAAATGGGACAACTGAAGATTCGATAACAGTTATAGGATTGCTTTTGTCAAGCTCATCCGCAAGTAATTCTGAGTGTCTGCTGCTTACCAGGAAATGAAAATCGTCATTGTTAAGCATTGCATAGACTCCAGCAGAATAAACGTTCTGCCATGAAGCGCTGCTTGCGATAATTATTTCAGTGGCTGAGACTGCAGGAATGCAGAGTATAATCAGCAAGAAAAAATGTATCCACCTCATAGTTCTGTTAAATATTGTGCATTTAAAAAACTTATTGATTGTTGAAATTTAACGAGGTGGTCGGAAACCAATATATTGATCAGTAGTTCTTCTATCAATTTCTTTCTGGCGTTCATACTTTATTTGAAGTGTATGAAGAACATCTGCAATTAAAACCTCAAAAGTGACTTCTTTGGGAGGCGCAGAATTTCGTAAGCTTGCACCACCCTTAAGCGCTTCAAGGACACTTGAGTAACCCAGAGTCTTTAGAAACAGAAGCTTTCTGATTTTTTCATAACTTCTGCAGAACTCTTCTATAAAAGCTCCCTGTTCTTTTGGAGTCGAATCTGCCAGTGCGATAGCCTGACGGTCATCAAGTTCCATAATATTGTTTGCTGAAGAGAAATATTTCCACATTTTCATTCTCTGCTCAGTATTTGGATATCCAATATAGAAAGCAGCAAGCCTGCCTTCTCTAATCAAAGCTTCATGAAATGATCGAGGGGTTAGATTTGAAGACATTCCCATGACAAGGTTTCTTTGATTTCCTAAATAATTATGAAGGACATCCATTCCTTCTTGATAATGATTAATTGAACTCTTATCATTAGCAGGATTAGCAGGAGTTGTGTCCTGAGCCAAGCGAGCGCCTTCATCAAGAAGCAGGAATGATGGTTTGCGTCTGCGCCCGGCTTGTTTAATTGCATACTGAATTATGTCATCAAGATTTTTAGCCAGGACGCTTGCCCACATGCTGTCAATTGCAGACATTTTTATTTCTCTAGTATATGCCCCACATTTTTTATATACCTCAACAATCGCCCTTAGAAAAGCAGTTTTTCCTGTGCCTGGTGGTCCATACAGCATGACTCCGCCAAAGGAAGGTTCTGACCTATCAAAAAGTTCAGGAATTGAAGTCCTTATGATGATATCGTCTTTTAGCCCACCATCAATAAAAATAGAATCCAGACTTGTAAGCGCGCGTTCTCTTAGAGTTTTGCCTTTTTTCTTTTGAGTTTGTTTTGGAGGGTCAAAACGAGGTGAATCAGGAATTATTTCAGATGATGTTCCGTCGTAAGTTACAACTGGCTGATCTCCTTCAGGTTGAGTGCGCACACTGGAACTTTGAGAACTCATCAATTCATCATTACTTGCTACCACCTTATTTCGAAGAAGGAAGTCATATATTAGATTAACGACTTAATTTAAAAATAAAAAAGAGAATAATAATGTTAGTATTAAAAACTAAAAGAAAATTAAAACAAAAATTAAAAAAGAAAAACGAGGGCTCTTTAACCGAGCTCTACGAAGAAGAAATATGTAGTTACAGCTGATGTTGATGTCTCAGGAACAATCATCTGGTAATCATGTCTTTTGCCGTCGAATCCTGTTGTGTTTGAGTAGATCTTAGTTGCGTAAATTGATCTAACTCCAGTTGTGTTTACAATAATTTCCTGGAAGCTTGTCTGCTGTGTTGCGTTTGAAACATAAGTAAATGTTTCACAGGCAGATGTTACTGAAATAGTTCCAATTGTAAACGGAGACAATGAGGCATTTTGCTTGAATGTTCTGTTAACCCTGTCAGATCCTGTGCCAGTAAGCGCTTCATCAATAGTACATTTTGTAACACCAGCAACGCTTCCCCAAGGAATTGAGCTGTTCCGGCTTGCGAATACTTCGCCCGTTAAACCGTTCAGAGACCAACTATACATCTGGTCGAATGAGGCGTCACGAAGAGTGATGCTTCCTGTAACTTCACCAAAGAAGCCTTGCCATACATTAGTTTGAACTGTAGCAGTGAGATTTACATTAGTAATATTACCGCCTTGAGCAACAACTGATCCCGAAGAGGTGGCTGGCTTTGTTTGTGCTATTCCTTTTACTACTGTTGCACCATCTGGAATACCGTAAACGAGAATTGCACTAACTAACATTGAGATTATGAGAAAAGCTAAACTTGTGAGTAATTTTTTTGTGTTGCTCATGATTCACCCCTCTTAGGATATATGACAGAGGACACAAACTGTTTTTAAATATTTGCATCATGTAAGATATAAATTGAAAAAATTATCTCACTTCAACACGGACTCCAATACGAGAGGTTGTCGAGTTGTAAGTGCGAAGTAAAACAGGAATGCGAACTTCGTAGTCATAGATGCCAAATTTACCCTGAAGACTCTTGTTTATGTTGCCGATGAATACAAGGTCTTCTTTGTTTGTGGTGTCGTACTGGCCATTGGTGTCTTTTGTGGTGTCCCACAAGATGGCAGTCCAGAATTTCGTATTGTTGGTGCTGTTAATATATGGAACATTTAAGATAGTATTTCCATATGAAGTAATATTTCTTAATTTCTTCGGAGTTGATGCGTTGATTGCGAAAATTCTCACAATTGAATCATTAAAGCCAGTCATGATGAGATTTGTGTCTGCATCACTAAAGTCATTAGTTGTTTTGTGGCCAGTTCTGTTTCTGCCTAAAGCCTGGAGATTGTTGAAATTAATATTCGAGTCATTATCATAGAAATAAATGATACCTTTCAGTGGATTAATCCAGGCAAATTTCTGGTCAGAGGTTGCATCACTTAAAGTAAGATTGCTTTTCAAACTTCCATAGTAGAAATTATATGCCTGAACATGAAGGGTTCTGTTGAATCTGTTGTCTGTGAAATTTGATTCAGCTGTGGTGTTTTGCGGATTGACGCATACAAAGATGTTGGTTGGACCTACAGGGCTGGCAATGAAAGGTAGAGTTACAAAGGTTGTTGCCCCTGCTAACAGGGATGTGATTGTTTTATTGCCATTGATCTGGGCTCCAGAACAGCTGCCTTTTCTAAATTGTACCAAGATACTACTCGCAGTATTTGATCCAAGATTTTTTATTGTTGCATTTAAGGTAATATTCTGGTTTTCCCGCGGGGAGTTGGTTGAAAATGTCAGATTGGTTGGTCTGAGATTTGCCAGGCCTCCGCATAATCCATTCCAGGTGCTGCCGTTAACAAGGAAGGTCTTGAATACGCCCAATCTTGAGGCATTACTATAGGCAACTGCGAAAGTTCCTGGACAGAGAGAGTTGGTTGTACTTGAATCTCTTGCGACAACGTCTATTATTCTGAAAGTTGTTTCAGGCATAGAGTCGACTACGAAAGGAGCAAGAATTGTTGCGCCTGTGCTGTTTCTTACGGTTGCTTTTATGTCTGTGGAAGCTCCATCAGTCCAGGCAATTACGAACCAATCAGGAGCTGCGTTTGAAAAGTTCCTGACTGCAGTGATTGCGACTCTTGAAATTGTGCCTGCGTCAGTATCAATATCTGTAGCTGCAAGGATTGTTGCGCCGGCTGCACTTCTTACTGTGTATGTAATATCATTATCTGTTGCGTCATACCAGACAACTACAAATTTGTTTCTGTCTATTGTGGTGGCTGCTACTTGGGCACCTATTCCTGCTGTTGTGTCTACGTCAACTTCGCTTGTTGTAATAACACCAGTCTGATTAAGTATTGCGTAGCTAACATCCTGGCTCTCACGGTCATACCAGGAGTAAACCCATCTTGTGTCATTGATTGCTGCACAGCTGACAAGATTATTGTTTGTCGAGAATGGATTCATGTTGCTGTCAACATTTAATTCGCCAATTAAAGATGAGCCATTGTTTCTGAAAATCTGGTAATCAGCGTCACCATCATTGTCATTTGCATAACATACAGGGAAGCGTGTGCTCATTTCTGCGACAGAAACATCTGATACCATTCCAACATTTGTGTCAACATCGGTTGCAGCGGATGCAATTGTTCCATTTCTCAAATAAGTTGCCCTGGTAACATCATTGCTTGGGCCATCTACCCAGGAAATAATGAAATGTGTCCGGTTCATTGCAGCTACATCAACACGGGATGTATCATCGCCTGTTGTGTCTACTATTTTCTTGGATACGAGGGTGGATCCGTTTGTGTGCATCACTTTGAAACTTACATTGAATGTTCTGTTTTCTACGAATGCAACAACAAAGGTAGTGTTGTCAAACGGAGTAACTGCAGTATCAATCGCTGCACTTGTTTCTAAGAATCCAGGATCTGTTGGGCCCATGGTGAAATTGAAGATTTTACCACCTATAATTCTTCTTACAAATGCCCATTCACCGTCGTTACAGATTTGTCCTACTAATGTATAGTTTAGGCATTTGTACAATGAATGGTTACCGGTTGCATTGACGAATATGTTTGCTCTTGTTAAGTTGATTTCTCTGAAGTCTATTCCAAATTCGTTAAATGAACCTTTTGGAGTGTCTGCGAATGGATAGTGGTCATCTAATGTAATAATGCTTCGCGGGGATGTTTCATGATGGAATGATATGTTGATGCGTTTGACGTGTTTGCCGTTGATTACAACAGATAGGTTGAGGACACCTGTTTTGTTTGCAATCATTACAACAGTGTAATTGTGGAATTTGTCAGACTGGTTTATGACATCAATAATATGGAGAGGGACTCTTCTGAAGTATGTTTTTGTGGTAATGTTCAGTTTGCCGTGGGTGTCGTTGGCGAACCAAGAGATATTGTAGGTTCCTCTCAGACGGAGATTTGTCAAATTGATCATGTACTCTTTTCCATTCAAAACTGCAACGACGCGGATCTGGGATCCGTTTGGCAAGGTGATGTTTGCGTAGACCTTTCCAATTGGATGGATGTCTGAAACATTGACTCTCATTTTTGCTGTGTCATTGAAGAGATATGTTTTGCCTACGAGGGAAGCGTTTAGTGTAACGCGAGGGGCATTGTTGAGTATTGTGGTTGTGGCAGTTCTGTTTAACCTCTCAATGAATCTTCCTGCGCAGTTTGTGTAATTGATGTATGCTGTGTTGGATATGGATAAGGCAGTGTAAGTAGGCTTTACTGAAACATTGAATCTGAGGGCACGGCTGTATCTCTCAAACAATGTGCCTACTGTCCAGACCACTTTTTTAGATGGAAGATAGAATGCACCGTTTGCATTAATTGTGGAGTTCAAAACTGTAGTATTCTGGGGCTGGGCATCATCGACAACCACAATTGTTGCGTCGCCTGCTGCGCAATTTCTTTGACTGAATACTAAATCCATGTCTGAACCATTTCTTCTCAAGTATGTTAAATAGAAGAATGTTGTAGTACCTTGCTGAACCAATCCAGGGTAGGTGTCTGATACATTGTCACTTGTAAGCTGAGTAAATGAAAAGTCTACCAGATTTGATGATTGACCTACAAAAATTTCGTTTGATGTTCTTGTTGTATCCGGGTTAGGCTGCTGGGAAACATTTTGAAGCTGAACCCATGAAATATAGGTGATATTGTCGAGATCAATTTGAAGAGAGGGTTCATAGTCATATACGTCGTTGTCAGTTACCTGCTTTTTGATAGCCTCGAGTCCTCCAGTTGGTAGATTGTAAAATGTCGTGCGATTAGCAAAGTAAATTTCCTGGAAGTCAGGGAAGGCCGGTGACCAGGTTAGGTATGATTTACCGTCTTTTACAAGAAGATCCGGGTCGTAGTCAGCATAGGTATTATTTGTCATAGCTCTCGGTGTGCTCCAAGTAATCAAAGTGGTGGAATTTTGAACATAGAGCTCGAAATCTGTGTCTGGTGGGCGGATGGCTTCGTAAATTAGTACAAATTGGGAGCCTTCTTTCTCAATTGAGGTCTCACTCTCACTATATGTTGTATTTGTAATTCTGAATCCAGAGGTCCAAGTTAAACCGTCGTCGGTGGAGTTTGCGAAGAACAAATCACGCTGGCCAGACTGTTCTCTGTTGTAGGTAACGTACAGCATATTTCCAAGTTGAGCAATGTTTGAGAATGTTTCATTAAGAGATGTTCCGGCTACTGTTATTGGACTTGAAAAGGTTACACCGCTGTCAGTGGATCTTTTTACCCTAATATTTGCGTTTGTTGAAGTTGTAAATTCTGTGTATGAAATAATAATTGTTTCTGATGAAGAAACAATCATTTGTGGAGAATCTTCTCTTATTGTATTATTTGTAATGAATTTCCTACTTGTAAATATAAGAGGAATAAATCCTGGCTGCTCAGCTACTGAGATATTGATTGTGTAAGAAATATTCCTGCCAAGACTGGCATTTGGTGAAGCGCGTTTCGTGATGTTAAGTATTGGTTCTTGAACATAGAAGAATGCCTTTACTGATCCGTTCTTATTATTCGAGGTGTCATTTGCATGAATTGTAATATTGTATCTCGCTTTGATTGTGGTGTTTGTAAAGTTTGCCTTGTATAATTGAGCAAAAGGATCATAGATTAATTTTAATCTGAATGCTTTTCCCGGTCTCGAGATATTTGCAAAAACGACAGATATTCCTATGTCATCTTTTGCGACGGTAATAATAGGGACTGTCTGATTTGTATTATATTTTGATTGGGAGAGAGGCGATACACTTGAAACATTTGGTTTGTAGGTGTCAACACAGTTACCCTGCCAACTGGTTCCATCAAAGTTGAAACCATTGAACACTCCAATATCACTAATGTTTGTAAATGCAACAATGAACTTGCCCGGGCAGATTGAGTTGCCAGAGACGGCGTCTAGGGATGTTACACTGTGGATGATGAAGGTGGGATCTGGGCTTGACTCGATAACATGTGGACCGCTCGCGTTTCTTCCTGTGCTGTTGAATA
>CAZNVD010000009.1:0-20817 GCA_964576505.1 uncultured Methanosarcinales archaeon | reverse complement strand
GTTCAATATCTGGGCTTTATAATTCGCGCTTATACCATCATACCATGTAACAACGAAATAGTCCAGGGCTGAAGAATTTCTTCTCATTGCAGAAATTGCCACACGGCTGCCAGTGCCTGCAGTTGTATCAATGTCTGTTGCTGCAAGTATTGTAGATCCTGTATGGTTGATAACCATAATTGTGATGTCATCATCTGTTGAATCGTACCATACCATTGGATACCTTTTCTTTTCAATTGAAGTGATTGCAACCTGACCTGTCTCGCCTATATCTGTGTCAATGTCTGTTGCACTTCCCACTGCAGTTCCTATTGTGTTTCTTCTGAAATAGGTAGCGTCATTATCAAGATCATCGAAATACATAATGTTGAAACCAGTTCTATTAATTCCAGCGCAACTAACCAGATTTTGAAGCGGAAGTGAGGGTGATACATCAGTGTCAACATCTGTTGCTGCTGTAATTATTGTCCCTGTTCTATTATAGATGGCAAATGTGGCGTCATCATCGAGGTCGTCAGCATAACAGATTGCGAATCTATCGCCCATGGTTGCAACCCCAACATCAGTATTTAGTCCGGCCGAGGTATCGGCATCCGTAGGTCCTGCTCTTAATACTCCACTCAGATTGTAAATTGCAAAAGTAATGTCATCTGATGGTCCGTCAACCCATCCTACTACGAAGTGCGTTCTGTTGATTGCGGCTACTTCAACTCTTGAATCATTGTCTGCTGAGGTGTCAACGTCAACAATTGCTCTGAGAGTGTTACCATTAGTATGCATAATTCTAAATGAAATATCACTTGCGGAGCGATCCTGGAATGCGACTACAATAACTGACTGGTTCAATGGAGCCAAAGATACATCGGTTGATTCACTTGTTTCAAGGAATGCGGGGTCCACACCAGAAATATTGAATGTGAAATACTGGCCTGGTTGCAGAGCGGTGGATACGGTTGTCCAGTTACCCCAACAATTGCCCGAGGTAAAGTTATAATCTACGCATTTCTGGAGACGGGTTCCTGTTGCGTTTACTGTAATTTTTGCTCCTGAGAAATTGAATGAGGTTGGATCGAATGCATAGGAGTTTGAGTATTTGTCGCCGGTTGATGTGAAGCCTTCTATTTTCAACTGACTGTTTGGTGAATTTTGATTGTGGTTTGTAATATTGATGAATTTAATCTTGCTGTTGGGAATTGTAACTGTGAGATTCATAACACCTGATTTGTTAGATTTGACGCTTACATTGTATGCCAGGTATATATCAGATGAATTTGTTATATCAATAATTTTGGCTGCATCACGTTTGAATGTTCTTGTAATTGAAGTATTAGATCTGCTTCTGCTGTCGTTTGCGAAGAATTTTACAGTATATGTTCCTCTCTGGGTTAGACCTGACATGTTGACTTCGAATCTTTTTGATATTCCAACCCTTGTGAGTTTCTTTTTCACAAAACTTCCGTTTGGAAGGGTGATATTAACGTAAGCTGAAGAGACTCCGTAGTCGGCAGTTATGTTTGCTCTAATTCGGATAGTTTCATTTATTTTGAATTTCCTGCTTGACGGCGGCATGTCCGATGTGACCTTCGGTCTGATGCCATTGCAATTCCCATCCCAGATAGATCCATCTGAGTAAAATGTTTTGAAGAATCCGACTCCAGAGGTGTTTGTGTATGAAATCGCAAATGTGCCCGGGCACAATGAAATACCAGCCTGATTATCCTTACCAAACATGTCGATTATTGGATATGTTATGTTGAGACCAGATTGGACTGTGAATGGAGCAGTTTGCTCAGATCCAGTTGAGTTGTAGACTGCAGCAAAAATTTTTGAGGTTGGACGATCTACCCAACCCACTACAAAACTGTCTGTTGTTGATGCCTCAGTGTATCGGAGCGGCGCAATTGCAAGCCTTGTGTTTAAACCGGCATCAAGATCTATGTCTGTCACACTTTTAATTATTGATCCATTAGGTTTAACAATTGTGAATGTAATATCTGACTCAGCGCCATCATAGTATGCCAAAGCAATACTTGTGTTGTCCAATGTTGCAGCGGCAACCTGACCCCGTTCTCCAATGTCAGTATCTATGTCTCGTTGAAGACTTACCTGCTTACCTGTGGTGTTTACAATTCTGTAGGTTGCGTCATTGCTTTCATCATCAAACCAGAAGTATACCATGTGAGTAGAGTTAATTGCTTCACAGTCAACGTAGTTGGTAAGAATAGAGTCTGAGCTCATGTTGGTGTCTACCATTTTAACTCCCGTGGTGTTGATTCCTGCAAATGAAAATAGTTTGTAATTGGCATCATCAGTGAAATCGTTGGCATAGCAAGGGGCAAGAAGGTTACCAAATCGAGCAATGCTTACATCATTGTAAATTCCAATGCGAGGGCTTACTACTTTTTTAGAAACTACTAGCTGACCTGTGTTATTGTATATTGATACCTTAGGTATGTTAGATCCGTTTGAATACATCAAAGCGAAGAATGATTTATTTATTGCAGCAACCGAGACACGAGAATGCAGAGCTGCTCCGTTCTCTTCAACAATCTCTCTTGATACACTTGTACCATTTGCGTTCATAATGTTGAAACCAATTTTAAGATTGTCTGCCCTGACATAAGCCATAACAATTGTTTCCCAATCAAGAGCAGTAATATCTACATCAATGGCTGCTGAAGATTCTATGAATCCAGGATCAGTTGGACCGATTGTTACATTGTATGCCACTCCTCCTGATATTGTGGTGATAGTTGTCCAATTGTCATAACAGGCGAACTCACCATCTTCACCCCTTTCGCATACTTTTTGGCATGACTGAGCCGAGAAATTCCAATTTGCACATTTTAAAAGCACTCCCGAGGTTTCATTTAAGGTTGACTTTACGTAGATGGTTGCATTCTTCAAAGACAAATCAGTTGGATCAATAGACCAAGTAGTTTCATGGGTTGTGGTGTTAATTTCGTGCGAAATATTGATGATGCTTTCTCCTTTTGTTTCGTTGTGGCCTATAATTTCAATTTTGGTGATTGGATAATTCTGTATTGTGTAGTCAACATCGGTTATGTTGTCTCCCAAACGTTCAATTGTTGACTCCTGAGCGTTTACAAGTCTTCCATCTTCATCTACAATTACAACAGTCCAATTAATTTCAGAGAATGCAGGGTCGGTTTCAGTAAGATTAAATTTGTACAATTTTCCAGGCATAATTGTTTTTACTGCTTTCCATGAACTGTCGGTACAATTTTGAGTGGTAAAGTTATAGTTCTGGCATTTGAAAAGGAAATTTCCAGTAGCGTTTGCGGTGACTTCAGCGAAATCAAAGTCATTTGCAGTTGGATCAAGGGAGTAAACTTCTTTGAATTCGAAGCCAGTTGCAGAAGCATTTAATTGTGACTGTAATTTCACAGTATTCTTTGTTGCGGAAGTATTATGGCGGACAATTTTGATGTCTTTTACTTTGAGATCATCCTGCAAAGAATACTTTATGTCTGACAAACTGCCTGAGACGTTTAGTACCTGTTCTCCAACTTTTCTAAGCCGTAAATTCTTATCAAGGATGACAACTTTTTGTTTTGGAACCATGAGAGCCTCTTTTTTATTCCCTGCGATGGTTACCTTAGTAGTCTGACTTGGTACTGTATCTTTTACTAAAGTCCAATTGTTAGTTGTGCAATTTCCCGTGGCAAGATCAATTGTAGAGCATGAAAAGAGATTTCGTTCGGTTGGAGTGAGGGTGAGGGTAACATTTTTCGAACTGGTGTTTATGGTGCTCACTGACACGAATTGCTTTGCTTTTGCATCATTGGTTGTATTCGATAACTTCAAATCATTTTTCTTCTGGGTTTTGTTGTGGCCGGTTAGATTGATTGTTTTGACTATATTTTTTGCAATTTTGTAGTGCAGATTTGAGATGTTTTTTGAATTATTAGAAATGACGGATTCATTGTAATCAATTAGAACTCCACTCGTGGTGGTAATGGCGACAGTGGCATTAATTTCGCTGTATCCAGGATCATCGGCAGTAATATTGAATTTGTAGGTTTTACCAGGTGTAATTGCTTTCGCAATTTTCCAGACATTGTCTGTGCATTTTTGTGTTGTGAAATTGAAGTTTACACATTTGAACAAATGTTTACCGGTTGCGTTTGCTGTGACTTCAGCGAAATCAAATTTGTTGCTTGTTGGATCAATACTGAATGCTTCTGAGAATGTAAAACCGAATGCAGATTTGTTCAGGTTGTCCTGCATCTTTACTTTGTTCTGATTATCTGTTGTGTTTTGTCTGAAAATTTTAATATTCTTGATTTTCAGGTCGTCCTGAATCTGATAATTGATGTCTGACAAACTTCCAGATGCGCTTATTACCTGTTCACCAACTTTCCTAAGTCGTAAGTTTTTGTCTAGCATTACAACTTTTTGTTTATTTTCAGCAACGGCGTAATTCTTCTTTGATTCAAGAGTAAGATTGTATTTTGTATTTGGAATTATGTCTTTTGAAAGAGTCCAATTATTGGAAGTACAATTCTGGGTGGAGAAATTGTAATTTGAACAAATGAAAGCATTTTTGCCTATTGCCTGAAGTTGTACTGTTATGGCGGAACCATTTAGTTCCACAGCGCTAATAGATACGTCATTTTGCAATTGGGTATTATTTGCAATATCAACAGTAGTATTTTCTTCCAGCTTTACAATATCGTCTGTAGAATTTTCTGTGAATCCTCTAACGTGAACTTTTTTGGCCACACTTTTTGCGATAGAAAGGGTAATGTTCAGTTTGTTGTTTTTCTTTCCTGTTACAGTTTCATTGTAATCCATGACTACATTATTTTTCTTTAGAACGATGAGGCTGGAATTTCCTTCACCAAAACCAGGGTCTTCTGGAGAAATTTCAATTTCAACATCCTGGCCAGGAGTGATGTGTTGAACGAAAATCCATTGATCGTCGGGACAGGTTTCAGTCTGGAAGTTCCAGGTGGGGCATTTAAACAGGTGTTTGCCTGTTGCCCGCAAAGTGATTGAACCAGTGGAGAAGTTTGTTTTGGTTGGGTCGAGCGCGAAACCTTTAATCTGGTGCTTGTTTAATTTCTGCTTTTGAATATCATCAACACCAATCTCAATTTCTTTTTTTGTGTCTGCGCCTACAAGCCTGATCCGTTTAATAGGCTGATTTGTGAAGTTCATCTCAACCATACCATCTGGAAGTTCGTATCCTATGGTGTCGAGCGGAGCTTGGCCTTTGTTGGCTGGTTTTTTAATGCGGAATACAGCGTGTTTCGGCATTTTAAATCCAGCTGGAGGCTGGCCTTTTCCTATGTCTGGCTGAAGCTCACCATAATGAGTAAAGTTTTCTGTTGTTTTTTGGGGAGTCAGGTATGAAATAATCTGGTTGGTTCTAGATACTTGTGTTTCGATTAGTTGCGGAGTTTCTGGAATCAATTGTTTCCCGCGAAGTTTGGATTCAATTAAGTCAGTGCCAGGGGCTGGTTGACTTGCATGATTATCTTTTTGGCTGGCTTCTAAAGTGCAGAGAAATTTGTCTAATCCAGAATTATTTGCACAGCCAGAAACATTGTCAATTGCATATTCAGATTGAGCTGAAATAGTAGAAGAAAGGATTGAAAACAAAAGCACTAGTAGTACTAACTTTACAGCCACATCTCTTTTTGTTTTCATCACAGATTTCGCCCTTACCTTGATGTTCTGTCGATAGAGATACTTTTATAAAGATTACGGAGAAGGAGAGCATAGTTTCTGTGTCTATCGAGCATTATTCAGCACTTGAAACTGGTTACTATTGTTTCATGTGCTTCAAAAGTTGCGAGAGAAATGAAATGGTGAAAATTTGAGGTTCGTATAAGTGTATGGAAGAATTTTATAAGTCATCCCATTTGTCAAAATCTTTTGAATTTACTTGTTGCTTAGCTTTCTTGTAAGAAATCATAAACTCTGAATCAGACATTAATTCCAGGGATTCGACTACTGCGTCAAATTCTTCTTTTAAACTAATCAAATCTTGCATAGCTTCCTTTGAAATTGTTACACTTTCAGCCATGAGTGTATTGACTCGTAGCGTGTTTATAAATTATTTGGTAGGGCGATTCTACCACAGATCATTCCTAAATACGTGAAATACGTTACTATTGTTTCAAGTGATTCAAATGTTGCGAGAGAAACGAAAAGGTGGGAAAGAATTAATTATTTTTTGGACTCAGTCTATTTTCGACTGGGCTAAGTTTATGAATTCTAAATGTACAAGATAAGTGGTGAATTCAGATAGATGGCCAAAAGACGAAACTTTTATATATCTCGAAGAGATATATCCGAGAGGCATACTGATTCAAACATAAATAGTGAGCCTCAATACAAGGGAAAACCAATAATTCCTACAAAAACTGCTTTGTATGAGCTTGATGAGATTGGAATGGACTTGCTGGATGTGGTCGAAGTCCTAACTCATGGTGTTGAAATACGGAAAAGGGCAGGGAATATTGTGGAAAGGTGCGTGAAGAGAAAAGGAAGACTTGTTAATGTCGTTTTGGTTGAATTTGATAACTACTATAAATTGATTCATGCAGGAACATTTACATTTAGTAAAAAATTCAAAGAATATTTTGGTGAAAATAAAGATGGAATTTGAAAATCTAAAAATTACATGTGAATGCGGAGGACGCATGAAACAAATTAATACCATGTGGAAACAGCATGAGGTCAAAGGGTGGAAATGCGCAGCATGTGGTGAAGAACTTATTAATCCAGCTGATGCTCAAAAAGCACTTGAAATAGAAAAGGCTCAAAAGAAAAATCTTCTCAAGGTAAAGCTCAGACGGGTTGGAAAAAGTACAATTATTACTGTTCCGCGAGCGATAGTTGAGGCAGAGCAACTAAAAGAAGGACAAATGCTTGAATGGAAAATAGAGGGAAAGAAGTTAGTACTTACACAATAAATCGAATCTATGCAGTTGTTTTATCTTTTTCTAAAGAAAGACAGGAATCCAGAATGAACCTGCTGGGATGCAATCTTAGGCTATGCTGCATTGTATTGTTTTTTTAGTATTAACCCTGAATTTTTTAATTATAATCTACCAATAGCCTCTAAAAGCTTTTGATGCCCTTTTATAAGATTTGTAAACTCAATTAGTTCTTTTGAAACAACTTCATATATTTTCCTATCTTTGAAACTTGCGGATCTTGCCATGTCTTAACCATTCAGTTATCTCATCTAATTTATAAAAGTTCTCTCTTATGCCTTGAAGGACTCTGGCGTTTTCAACAGAGTCTTCTACTGACAATTTGCTGTGATTCTGGCTAAGAAAATATTTTGCAACAATAAAGGCAGTTCGTCGATTGCCACTCTCAAATGGATGCTTTCTAATAATGCCATGCAACAATGTTGCTGCCTTTTCGAATGTGTCTCCCTTAGATAATTTGGCTTCCTCAATGGTTTCAGTAATTTTATTGAAACTGATTACTTTTGATTTGTCTGATTTCTTAATTTTTATCAGTGTTAACACAAGCAAATTAAATTCAATAATTTTCTCGGCGCTTGGGTAAACTACTTTTTTCATTATGAAATAGAATGCTTTTCAATTTATAAACGCATCATTTCTTTCTACAGAAAGACAAAAATCCTGAATGAACTTGTTGGATGAATTCAGGCCTTGCCTGTTTTCCTTTTACAAGCCATTGCCTTTCGTTTGATTCCAGAGTGCTTTCATGAAGATAGATTTTTTGTACTTGTTCGTGGTTAACTATGTCTGAAACTTGTGACATGTGAGGGTTGTAGGTTACCAACCTGCCTCCGCTTTTGAGAAACTTTGATGCATGAATCATTGCGTCGCTTGTATCAAGCAAATCAAGAATTACAATGTCTGCTGCAATTTCCAGTTTATCATTTTGGATTGCATCTTCTATAAGTGTAAAATTTGTGAGTTTCAATGCTTCAAGGTTCGAGCGAATCATTTTAGCGTGATCAGGATTTCGTTCAAAGCAATAGATATGTTTGCAGATGTTTGCAAAGAAACTTGTTCCCTTGCCTGATCCTCCGCCTGCTTCAACTAATACGCTGTCTTTGCCCATGCCAGTGTGCACAATGATTGCGCCCACATCCTTAGGTTGAAAAATCTGGGCGCCTCTTTTCAGGTGCTTCCATTGATCAAGGAAGTCTGCGTTGAAAATAGTATAAGTTTTACCTTTATTTGTGGTTGCCTGGGGATTTGTTAAGTCTGCAGGTAAAATTGTTCCTTCTTTTGTTGAGAACGGTTTTTTTTCATCTTTATGCAAGAATGTTTCATTTTCTTCAGAATAAAGGATTTTCATGTAATTGAGGAATCTGAGTTAATTTATAATAGTTTGGAGAGAAACAATTGATTCGTGTGATTCTGAGATTCTGGATGCTATTGATTCAAAATACAAGAAAAAATGAAAAAAAGGTAAACAAAAAATTACTTTTTGTTACGAGCCTGCTCTAATTCTTCACGTACTCGTTTATCCCACTGATCATAATTTTCGCCATCTTTAAATGGATTAGCTTTCTGGAAACGGTATTCTTCAATGTCATCATCGTTTGCTCGATACTTATCAATACACATTGGACCACCGTTTGTTTGAATTATCAATTTATTTGGTAGTGATGCAAGTTTTCTTTCCAAGATCTCTCGATCCATTGATTCTGAATGGTATTGATTATCCATACGTTGTGAAAGCTCTTGAGATGCTTTGTTCCAATCATCACGGCTCTTTCTTACAGCTTCAACCTTAGTTGCCTGTTCAAGTGAAACGTCAACTCGAACACCATCAACTTCAATTTTTCGCATGTTAACGATTCTATCGTAATCTTTCTGATATAAGTAGTGGATGTCTGCTCGCTTTTGTTCAAGGCGCTGACTTAAACTATAACATTCAAATCCTAGAACTCCCGCTGTTGCGGTTGCTACAATTGCAATACCTGTGCTTAAATTCTCTGCAGCATATTTGATTAAATTCTTCATTTTTGTACCTCTGTTTTTTTAATTGTTTTATATAATTTTGACAACTTTGATTTATAAATCTTTTGGTAAAATTACTCTTCAGAGAGGTCAATTTGTCTTGATTTGAAGCGTCTACTCGCAGAATTGACTTTCTGGGAATCTTCATTATTTTTGCCTTCTTGATTCGTTTCTCCTGGAATGCGATGCTGATCAGTAATGCGATCATGTTTGTGAATCATAGTTTCCAGGGCTCTTTTGGCGCTTTGGATGCTGCAGCCAGAAGTGGTCATTTGCGGAATTCCAGCCGGTTGTTCTGGCCCTATTGGAGTGCTGCGGTTAAGAAGGGTTGGCGCTATTGCGTAAATCCGACAATAATTGTATGTTTTATTAAATTGGATCTCCAGGACGGTGCCATATTCTGGATGATGGTAGGTCAGACTTAAGAAGTACAAGCCCAGGTAACCGCTTCGTTCGTCTACAAAAATTTTTCTTTTTGAGCCTTCGATTGAATAATTCTTCCCACATCTTTCAGATATTCCTTCCAGTGTTTGGATGTTTTGTGTTTCAAAAAACAGCAGTATCTCTGCAACAATTGCATCCAAATCGTTTATTGTTAAAGGCATAGTTTACCCATATCAGGTTAGTATAAAATAGTTTGTGTGAAATTCAGTTTTGAATGAAAAGAAACATTCTTTTCACCACCTTTCAGAGGATGAAACAGAAATCATTATAAATGGAGGAGAAGGGGGATGTGATATGTCCATTTTAACTGAACTGTCAAATACTGAAAGATCAGAATATTTCAGACATCGCAAAGATTATGAAATATTTGGAAGAGTGCTCGCAAGCACAAGCGATTTGCCAGCCAAGATACTTATGGTTGGGATTGCAAACATGGAAGAACCTTTGTCTGTCTTGACTGTTGCAAACAGGGTTTCATTTCAAAGAGAAGTCAATCTTTCTGAAATCGTTTCAATCGACTTTGTTGATATAAGGTCCCGAGGTGAAATCAAACCAGAATATTCTCTTGGAGAGCAACTAAAAGGTGGAATGAGCCTGCTTTTTGCTTCTCAAGAACAAATTTCAAGTATGGAATTGGAACCAAGGAGACCGCATTATGTAAAAAGGTATCCAGAAGCGTTTGTCATTGAGGATGGACAGTATAAATTTTCTAATCCAATAATTGAATTTTTGGATCAACAGATGCTAAGTGAATCAGCTCGGTTCAATACATCATTGCAAGAATTCATTGAAATGGAAAATGATGAAAGGTATGATTTTGTTTTTTGTAATAATGTACTCACGTATGTTGAAAAGCAAGATAGAGCATCATCCGCTTCAGGACTTGTGGATTTGTTGAAACAGAATGGAATCTTATTCTTACATTATTCTAAACACATTACAGATAGTAAAGGAGTTTCAGGTCCTGAACAACTTATGCGAGAAAATCCAGATTTGGCAGAACGACTTGAAATGATCAGCCCAGCGATTTATAGGGTTAGATAGCGTCATACAAAAAGCAGTTTACTTTCTGTTGGAACTAGTCCAAAATTTCATGAGTAAAGCTTATAAATTACTAAATTAATTAGTAATTTATGGAATCAATTGTTACTCGAAATGGTCAAATTACTCTTGGTAAAAAAATAAGGCAAAAACTCAACATTCAAGTAGGCTCAGCAGTAGAGATTAATCAACATGGAACCATGATTATTATTTCAAAGAAAGATACTGACTTCTGGGATACGTGCGGGGGAGCACTTCCCGACGACTTTGATGTAAGTAAATTGCGAAAGCCATTTGTGAAAAGGTTAGAAGAGGTAGGATTTTGAAAGCAGTAATTGATACTTCAGTTATTATTGATGTTGACAGGCGGGATGCTGATGCGATTGCCCTTATGAAAAAACTGACACAAAAACAGATTGAAGTGGCAATCTCTACTGTTACGTTGGCAGAATACTTGACTGGAGTGTTTATGAATCCGCGTCCAGATGCTCTTCAAAAGGGAAGAGAGCTCATTACTCAGTTTTCGTGGATTGCAATGGATGCTCAAATTGCGGAAAAGACTGCTTTTCTCCTGGCGGAACAATTGAAAAATGGAAGGCCTGTGGATTTCCAAGACACTGTTATTGCATCTACTTTTTTTGAACAATTCGGAGACATCCTAATTACCAAAAATAAGAAACATTTTTATCAAATTCCCCCTGGAAAGTGCTTTTCACCAAAAGAATATATTTCGCTCAAAGAGAAAAAATAGAATGTGGGAGCGAGGATTCGAACCCCGGAAGGCACTAAGCCACAGGATTTCTCACGATTACGTCTTAAGTCCTGCCCAGTAGGCCACTTTGGTACTCCCACATGAAATTGATTTTTTCAACAAGACCCAGATTTATAAAGGCTTTGAAATGATTGCAAAAAGAATATTTTAAAACTACAAAATAGTGTGAATAAATTTCACTTATTTTTATGAATTGATTTTGTCTCTTTGATAATCTGTTCGTCAAAGCAAAGAGGCTGAGCATTATGTTTTTTGCAGAGATATATGACGACTTGGTCGATGAAGCTTATTTTTTTGCTAGCCATTTTTGTATTTTCCCAGATTTGGACAACTTCTTCAGGATGGAGATGGCATGTTTCTAAGCCCAGTCCTTGCTTCAGCAGATCAATTGCAGAAGCGCCGAACAAAACCCCTCTTTTATACATAAGAACAGTAAAAGTTTCTTCTAGCACTCTGTCACAAATAATCCACTTTTCATTCTTATGAGCCAATGATGCAGACACGGCCTCTTTATGATGACCATCCTCCGATAAAAACATAGCCACCAGAAATGATGAATCAAGAATCATCTCGCGAAGCTCCATATAGTATTTTATCTATATTCTCACTTATGTTTTCCTTTTTATTAGATGGAGACTTGTGCTTTTCAATCCATTCTAAAATATCTGTAATTTTGAGTGTTTTATTCTTCTTGTCACTGCCTAAATTCTCAATAATAATATCGCTGAAGCTTGTCTTTGGTCGTTTCAACTGTTTAAGAACATTGTATGCATCCTCGGATAAGCTGATAACTTTTACCATATGTGCATACAGTGTGCATGCACATTAATAAAATTTTCTAAGATACAAACATTATTTTGTTGTTTTTCTTACTACTTTTGGCTTTTCTTGAGTTGTGCCCAATTGCTCCATCCAGTTAGATATGTCGCTAAGAGTTCTGGTTACAGTTCCATCGTCATTATCAAGAAATTCTTTAGACAAGTAATGAGTCATGGCGAGAATTACAAAACCTATAATGAAGCTCACTATATAACTTATGTGGCTGGCTTCGGGATATATATATATTCATCCATCAAACCCCAGATTCCCCTCCAATAGGAGATTATTGCTGTTGCAATGATCATTGCCCATACAATCTGGTGGTGGGTTTCGAGTTTGTTAAAGAATTTCCACATGAAAAAATGTTATTTATCTAATTTATAAACATTATTAGTCTATACTGGCTAATCTCTGCGTAATGAGTGTTTATACGGGCTATAATAATTTTGGTGTTTGTTTCTTATTTATATCAGACAGGTGAAAAGTTTAAATAGTTTGATCACTGACAATGGTTCAGAGGGTGTGTCGAGGACAGTACAATAGTGAGACATAAATCTTAAATGGAAAGAAGATTTGTTTTCTCACTGGTTTAGGCATTTAGGATGGAAATTTTGGAAACAGAATTTCTAATCTAGAAAAAGCTTTTAGCTTTTAAGTGACAGGAGGGGAAAGTTTTGCCTACAGGGAAAGATAGTAATAGAGAAAAAAGCAATAAAAATTGGGGGAGGAGCAAGGGTCTTCTTGCAGGATTCACATTAGCTGCTGCTCAATTAATAGGATGTGTTTCACCACAGCAAAATTATGTTTCTATCCAAAAACCACAGCCTCGACTTGAACAACAGGTTGTTCAACCAACAATTCAAAAGAATCAAGTAGCACCATGGTTGCCTGTAGCACCTTTGCCTGTTTATCAACCACCTGTGGTGGTTCAACCGCAAGTAATACCAGAGATTAAATTGAGTGCTGAAGAAATTGAAGCACGAATTAAAGCATTTAATGAAAATCCATCTGTGGATAATTTCAGACAAATTCCTGAATCAGCCCGATCAATTGACCTGCTTTTCAATAAGGAAGCTGAAACACCAGACCACATTAAACTTCTAAGCAGGAGAAACCAAGAATCTTTACTCCATGTGCTCGCTGACAGAAGAAGTAATGATTGGTTCAGAAGACTTGCTGAACATTACATAAATACAATAACTCCATCAGGTCTTCAGCTTCTTGGGGGAGAAAATAAACAGGATCTTTACAGTCGCTTGTATGTTGTTTCAAGATACTTTGACTCTGATAAATCCAGACTTCTATCAAAACATCAATACAAATCAGAGATATTGAGCGCAGTTACTGGAAAGAATATACGAGTAGATCAAGATGCAAATGTTGAAATGAAAATTATTGATGGCACTGATCTTAGACAAGGTGGGTACATGGTGCCTGTTCAAATTCGTTCATCAGGTATTCCTATGAGTCTAGGTGTGCCACAGGGTGTTGAAGCAATTGCAACTACCGATGGGTTTAGATACACTTACAAAGATGGTGTCATTGTTCATGAAAATAAAGGACGCTATGTTGAGCTGACACTTCGTGAAAAGGATGGAGTAGTTACAGCTGATGTAAAACCTGTTGATTCAACTGCGGGAGTTTCTCTTGGAGGAATTGTAATGCCTGAGTCTGGTACATTGACTCTTGAGGAAAACAGTATAGAATATCAGACTACACTTCAAAATATTCAATCATTCATTTTGTCGTGGGGCGAACATAGAGCCCACATTCAGAATTTAAATCTGGATAGGTCTTCTGCAAGGTTTAATACTTTTGGAAGGAAATACAATATTGCTTTTGGAAGACAGGGAGTTACTGAAATTCAATTTGACGGAGATAATTTTGCTGCTTCCAGCGATAAGCAAAGTGTTATTGACATTAGCGGTGGCTCTGATAAAGCCAGGGCAATCAGCCGGGTTGTAATTCATGATGGAGGAATGGTTGAGCTATACAATCGAAACGCCATCAAGACGTATAGAGATAAATTGATTAGTGAAAACAAACTTAACAGAAGATTCTTTGATGCAAACCTTGAAAGACTTGTCAGTTTTGAGAATGCAGAAGTTTTTATGGGATCTAATGATAATGAAAAACAAAATATTTCGGTGGCGTCTAAAAAACCAACTACAATTCACGTTGGAACAATTGATAATGTAACTGAATACTTACGGACATATGGATTATCTGAAAATTGGGTAGGAGATCAGTTCCTTAATAGATTGATTGCAAATGAAGAGGAACTGTCAGTAAGTATGATACCTGATGCATTTGAAACTGGATCAAGCACATTCTGGGCTCTGATGAGAAATCAACTTGGCAAACTTGGAATTCAAAGACCAATAAAACAGACAGCTTATACTGCTACCAGAGTTCCAAGCAACATTGTTATAATTCCAGCAGATTCAATGCAAGGAAATCCTGAATTGTCAGCACGAATTGATCATAACGCAGTAATTGAGTATGCTGGTCTTAATTTAGAAGTCAATGCAGCAAATGTTGCAATCAATTCACAAGGTGATAAGCCTCAAGTTTCAGCTCATGTGCGTTACAATCATGATAGCACAGTTAAGGTATCAGAGTTACTTGCTGATCCTCAGACAGATAGAAGAAGAATTGTTGCACGAACAGTGCGAAGCGTTGTTTCCAAAGATAAAGTTGAATATGTTGCAGAGATTATTCCAAATGCAGAGTATCATGAAATGGTTGACAAAAGACCAGATCTTGAGAAGAATGTTTCAACAATTGTTGCAGATGTGAAACCTCATGATGGACCATCTGAAATGGTGTACAGAATTATTCTTGATGGTTCCAGAGTAAAAGTTAATGCAGACATTAATACTCAATCAATTCAAACTAAATTTGAAGTCTGGGGTAATGTTGGTGCCCGTGGTGAAATTAACCAACCTGTTGGTGTTAGGGACCTTGAAGGAAAAATCGAGCTTAATGTTGGAGATTTGCTCAGGGTTACATCAAATGGCATCAAAGGTAAAGGATCTGTCGGAAAACAAGCTATTGTTTCTGGAAATGCGGATGATATTGAAGTCCATCTTATGGGGCAGAGAGTTGCATCTAATATTCCTGCAAATCTAAGAGTAAGCTGGGACTTTGTAAATAAGACTCTGGAATACTATGTGAGTTCCACAAATACTCGAGGCATTGATGTAAATTTGGGAGTTGCAATTCCATCAATGAAATCTATCTATGTCAAAGGTATTAGTGATGTCAAAAATGATATTTCTGCACTTGAATTATTCGCGATTGCAAATCTGACAAATCAAAGTGCATCGTTTATTCCTCAAGAACTCAAGTCATTATTTGGAGTCAAAAATGTAGGTGGAACTTACCAGATTATGTTCAGCCAGGGAGAGGATCGAGGAGTGAGCAGGCAATCAGCACGATTAGTTGGTGGAAATTCAGGCGGATTATCAGCAGATTTGTTTGTGAAATCAGATGAATATGGAATTTATGTTCCAATTCATGCTTCAGGAAAAGATGCGCACAATCCTGATTTCAGATTTGTAACAAATGGAACTGTTTCACTTGGAAGAACAACAGTTACTGCAAAGGATGTTGTTCTTGCAGGAAATAATTATATTGAAACAATATATGGAAAACTTCTTGCAACTGCAAATAGACAAAGATTGATTCTTCCGACAGCAGAAATTAGAGCTCATTTAGGGGAAATTTCAGGTAAGATTGAGTTAGATTTACTTAGACGTCATTCAGGTGTACTGGAAGCTGAGGTAAGCAGTAAGGGACTTACCATGGGAAGAATCAGTGATAAAGAATTATATGGAGTGGACCTCGAAGCTAATGTAAGTTTACGACGATTAGATCAACCACTGACTGGATTAGATATCAGGGGATTAAAATTACAAGCTGTGGCACAAAGCATTGGAAGAAGATTGTCTATTGTGAATGGACAATTACACATCAATGAGGAAACTGGGCTTGTTGACAGAATTGCCGCAAACATTTTGTATCAACAAATGCTTGAAGGAGCTCGCCATCTTACTGGAACATTATCATTTGAATCACAGAATAAACCTGATGACAAGAATCTCGTAGTTGCATTTTCTGGGGCTGTTGATTATAGTAATTTTAATGGTGAAGTTGAATCAGCTATGAATATAGATGGAACCTCAACAATTAAAGGTAAGACTGCAGGTGATGCGAAGATTCGTGAACTAAGGTACCGCACTTTTGCGAGAGGTCGCGAACCAAGTCGCCAGAATTTCACGGCACGTCCTGACCTTGCAAACGGAGTTTCACTTGATGTTCAGATTCAGGATTTCATGGCATCGTATCTTGCAGATCCTAGTGGTAAACTTAACATAAAATTCCAGTCTCCGTCCCGACCTGTCGAACTTTTACAGGAACTTGAGGATGGAAGGGTGCTGAAAACCGGAAGTATCAAGCTTACTCCATTCAATGTTGAGGCTGACTTGCAAAATGATATTGCAACCCTGGATGGACTGGAGTGTATGTTTGAGTCAGTGGATGCACTAGGTACTGGAGAATACCATAGTGTGAATGCTAATTTTGGAAATATTGTATTTGATGGAAAGAAAAGAAGGCTTTCTATTGGTGATGTGAAAAAGTTATTGTTAGTATATGGAAAAACAGGTGGCGAAGAAATTCAATTATCACTTGGTGGAAACAAGGAAGTTACCTATATTCCTGGAACACCGTCAGTATCTGCCGGATTTAGTATTCAACTGCCGTCACTTTCAGGAAAAGTTGATTTCACAACTCGAGACTGGACTCTTATGAGAGGATCAAAGGCAACCACAATTTCGTATCCACTTAGAGCAGATTTGCTTATTGACAGCGCAGATCAAATGTTTGGACGCACTGAATTCGTCGGTGATCTTCCAAACAGAAACTGGCTGGAAATAATTGCCAGATCTTTAGCAGGTCAAATTCCTGAGGGAATAATACAACAGTATCCATATTTGTGTCAAGATATGCGGGGACTTATTACGCTCGAAGATAAAGAAAAAGACTTCTTTGCGGCAGTAGCTATGAAAGGAGAGCAAGGTATAGCAGCTCGGGTGAAGGGGCTTGAAAGATGGGCAATGTACAAAGGCGGAAGATGGGGATTGACAAATATTATTCTTTATCCAATAAGAGAAGGATTTGAGTTTCTTACAGGAACCAAAGAAGATGGAAATCCTGTTTCATACATTTTAGATTTCGTGGGAGAAGCACCACACAGGGCTGCTTCAGCTATGTTTGATGCTACAAATACAAGGATTCCACACGCGCTTATTGACGGACTTGTGCGAGGAAAAATTGACTTCGAGGTAGATGCTAGTGTTGTTCAGCCTGATCGTCCACCTGTCCAACCAGAGAGATTGTTACTCTTTAGACACATGGGTGTTTATGGTCCAGCACAACCTGCAGTTGAAAAAATGCGGAGCAGGGGTCAATTGTACAGATACAGATATGAAGAATTGATTCCTCTAGAAAGATCATTGCGAGTGTACGGTGTTCTACCTCCGAAAGACATGGAAAGATACAGACCACTTGCGAGATCTTATGGACATGGGATTATGCCAACACCAGGCAAAAAGTAATTGCTTTGATTCTGAAATTTTATCCAAGCTAGAAAATCAAAAAATAACTTACATTAATTTATCAAGCAAGTCTACTAAGGCTTGTTCATAACTGTCTTCGGCAGCCAGAAACTGGGGAGTTTGTTCAATAATTGTAGCCTCTTCTTTAGAGATTTGCTCTAATTCTTTGCCGACCAGATGTTTTAGAATTTGTTTTTGAATTTTTGTTAATTCCATATTAACTAAGAGTCAACCAAGATTTAAATGTATTATGAGTCAGGAGTAAGTAATTGATTGGAATTGGAAGTAACAAATTCATTTATTCTAGGGTTACAATGAATTCGCTATATTTTTATACCGTTTTCATTTCTATCTCTATATGAAGAGGTTCTTGAACGGCATCAGAAGTTGTGTGTTTGGGCTTGAAGATGGTCTTGTATCTATTTCAGGGCTGGTTCTGGGTGTTAGTGCAGGAACAATGGATGCGAATACTGTAATTCTTGCAGGAATTGTTGGAGCTGTGCCTGCTGCACTGTCGATGGCTGCAGGAGATTATCTGAGTTCTAAATCTAAAAGGGAATTACAGGAGAAATCGGTATCTGATACACGGAAACTTGTGAAACAAAAGAAACAACAGGCGCTCGATGCGTTGAGAAGACATTATGCTCATGAAGGATTGCATAAAACTGAAATTGACCTTGTACTGCGGCATCTTTCCAAGAATGAGAAATTACTTATGCGGAGACTGCAGGAAGTACATGGTTTTGTTCAAGAACAATTTGAATTTCCAATGATGAATGCAGCAGTTATGTTTTCCTCTTTTATTATTGCGGCTTTCTTTATTGTTTTGCCATTCTTTGTGTTTCCAATGCAGCAAGCGCAACTGGTTACATTTGTAACAACTATTGCTGGTTTGTTCTTTGTTGGTGCATTAAAAACCAGGTGGACTGGGAAAAACTGGCTTGTTAGTGGGCTGGAAATGCTGGCTGTTGGTGGCGGTGTTGCAGTAGTAGGATATGCGTTGGGTACTTTGTTCTAATTTGAGAAGATTGGTTCAATGGTTTCTTTTGTAACTTGTAACAATTGCATCAAAGAAACAAAAATAAAAAGAAAAAATTAAATCCAAAGAGTTAGAATTACGCTCATTACAAGAGTGCTTGTGAGTGTGTGACCTGCATTAATCATGAACAACTTCCATGATCTTCCTTCCCACAAAACTCCACTCATAGCAAGCGGCATCATGAATCCCAACCATACCATGGCACCAATCTGAATAGCGTCTGCAACTGTTACTGCTGCAGCATACTGCACGATGAGTGCCAAAACGTATGCACCTATAAAGGTTGACACAAAAGCAAAGAACATGGTTTTTGTCATGTTGCATTCTTTCTTTCCACGGGAGACTTCTTTTGGAGTCCAGCCCATGCATTTAATCCATTGTTTTCCGAACAGTGTCTCGGAATACCAGGTCATTCCGATTACCATACTTGCGATTGTAGCGACAAGTATTGCAAGATAATTTATTGAAACTTGTAATATCATATTGTTATACCCCCGTGTATATTTTGTAACTAGATAGAGACTGAGATTTATATGTCTTTTTCTCTGAACAGATGAATTGTTGCTGTCAAATACCACAATTCTTTTAATAGATCAGATGCACTTTTGATTTATGGATTGGGTATTTATTGCATTGGCTGTGTCGAGCGGACTTATTTTTACTGTTGGCGATTTAGCATTTAAGTATTGGGGAATACGTAATCATCCCTGGTTTTTTGTAATTGCTATAATTGCTTATGTGGTGGCTGGGACTTTTCTCGGGCTGTCTTACAAAAGAAAGGGGCTTGCGATTGCAATCGCGTTCATGACATGTGTTAATTTTATACTTGTAATTGTACTTGGAAATTATCTGTTTGGAGAAACTCTTGCCTTTCGGGAAATTGCAGGAATTGCACTTACTCTTTGCGCAATTATTCTACTTGCGATTTAAATCGTGGTTGTTATAAGTCCCAAACCAGTTTTCTTTGATGATTCTGAGGACAACTGTGTTAAGTGCTCTTTGTAGGTCCTTAGAATATTTTGATGTATGGCAAGGGTACTGGTTGCGCGGAGCATTTCACACCTGTCTAAATCTTCTTGTGAAGGATAAATCACAGGATTGTTTAAGATCTCTGGAATTACGAGATGGGCATAGGTTTCTTTCTTCAATGGCGAGGCATATTGAATGTAGTTCACGAGGCGCGCTGAGTTGTCAGGGCTTAACAGGAAATTGATAAATTTGTGAGCGGCCTCAGAGTGTTTGGCAGATACTGAAATTGCGATGTTGTCCATCCAGATTGTGCCACCTTCCTTAGGAATTACATACTTAATGTCAGGATTTGCGCCCATGGCCGCTACTGCATCTCCATTGTATGCCTGTGCGATATAACCTTCTCTTCCAGCAAGATAAGAGATAATATCCATAGCGCTCATAATTTTGGCTTGCTGATTAAGAAGTTCAGCCTGGGCTTTTTCAAGGTGATCAGGATTTTCAGAGTTAGCAGAGTAGCCAAGTTTTCTTAGGCCGACTGCACTGAATTCCAGAACATCATCAAGTAGTGCTGTGTATCCTTTGTACTCAGGATCCCAGAATATAGCCCAACTAGTGACTGGCTTTGTGATGTATTTAGTATTGTATGCAATGCCAGTTGTTCCCCAGAGGTAAGGCATAGAGAATTGATTTTTCTGGTCGAAATACTGATTCATGAATCTTTTGTCAAGATTCTCAATATTTGGAATGAGAGCTTTGTCCAGTTTCAGGAGAATATTTTCATCCTTTAACAAAGAAAGATATGAGCCATCGATAATTATCATGTCAACAGCAGATGGATCATCTCTGACTGCATCGTAAACATCCTGAATTGTTTCAAATTCTTTCAGAATTACTTTCTGACCAAATTGAGCTTCAAAATCTGTTAAGAATTCTGGGTTGAAGTATTCTTCCAGATTGTATATAACAAGGCAGTCATTACATTCTGCGGCAATTCCACCACCAGTAGTTTGCCAGGCAGATTGCGGAGCAAGAAGCATAATTCCCATCATACGTAGTACAAGAAATAACCCAACAGTTGCTGTACGTTGAGCTGCCATTAGCGTAAGTATGAGAATTTGTGTT
>CAZNVD010000008.1:4527-40809 GCA_964576505.1 uncultured Methanosarcinales archaeon | reverse complement strand
GACAGTTCGGTCAGGAAACGACTGGCGCTCGGCACGTCGCAGTGGTGATGCGAGTGTTGGCACGCTGGTGGCAGAGATTTTCGTGAACCACGGTTGATTGCATGCTGAATAACTATCGCACCTGCTTTACGAGCGGCTTCTGCTGTATTGTCTTTACTGCCGTCGTCTATTACTATAATGTGATTGTAGTTGTGTTTGTGTAAATCAGCTATAACTTCAGCTATTTTAGAAGCTTCGTTAAAGGCGGCTATTACAATGTAAATCATAATTGTAGGCGGTCAAGAGGCATTTTTAAGGATTGTGAAGGTAGATTCATTAATTAAGTAAGAATCATAGAAGCTAGAATCAAAAGAAGCAATAGAAACAAAAATTACAAAAAAAGAAAGAAAACTATATAAATACTAATGAGTACTACTAATCATAATGAGTATAACACTCATCCTTACAAAGCATGCCCTGCAAAGAATGGCAGAACAAGGGATAACTGCAGAGCAGATCAAAATTGCAATTCAACAAGGGGCAAAGTTTAAACAGACAGAGGGATACCTTGTAAAGTATAGCTATCTTAGAGTTGCGTACAAGATAGTCAGGGAAGAGACATATAAAATAAAAACGGTGTTTACTGAATGATGAAACGAAATACATGCGAGGAATGTGGCGGAAATGTCAGCAGGAAGAAAGTAGAGTTTCAGCTCTACGGCGAAATTTTGGGATCTTATATGGCAGATGTGTGTGGCAAATGCGGGGAAGAAGTATTTGATGAAGAAGTAAGCCTGCAAATAGAATCAGAAGCAAAGAAAAGAGGATTGTGGGGGTTGTCTGCCACAACTAAAATAGCACAGATGGGATCATCAGTTGGACTGACTATAAATAAGAAAATTGCTGATTTTATGCAGCTGGAAAAAGGAGAACAGGTACGAGTACATCCAGAGAACAAAAAAAGATTAATTATTGAGATTGTGTAAAACAAAAAGAAACATTGGATGCTATTGATTCTTAGTTACTTAAAAATTAGGCTGCAATAATATTATCAGTATGTGTTTCTTCAATATATAATTCTACTGCTTCTTTCAAGTTATGCAAGGCTTCTTCTACAGTATGTCCCTGGCTTACTACATCTACTTCAGGGCATAATGCAACATATTGCTTTTCACTTTTTCTAATAATGGCAGTAAAAGATTTCATATGAGGATTACTCAATTGAAATTTATAAAGATGTATGTAAATGGAACAGAATTCAAGAATAATACAATAAGTATATTCTTGAGTTATTGGTCTTTAATTTATAATAGACAAAAAATCCTAACCAAATACTGTCAATTTACCAGCAATTTTTATAAACCACTCACTAACATATGCTAAATCTACGGGGATGTAGTATAACCTGGCAGAATTGGCGGCTCCAGACCGCTAGATCTGGGTTCAAATCCCAGCGTCCCCATTTTTTGTTTTTTTTTTGTTTTCTTTCTTGTTATAACGAAGAGCTTTAAGTTTTAATAATATTTAGTAAAGCTCTTCGGATATAGTGGAGGAATCTTGTAACGAAGAGCCTTAAATTTTAATAATTATTTGTACGGCTCTTCGAATATAATATTGAATATTTTAATTAAAATATATTGTTCAATATTCTATATTAATAATGTGGCCCTCCACTATAACTCAAGACAAATTACTGGAAATCACAAGTAGTTCTTAGCTATCTTTAAATACCTCCACCTCATTTCCGACGTTCCTGGTTTAGTGGGAGTTCACATTAATTTACGAAAAACACCAGCTTTGAGGGAAATTGTTGTGTTTTTCGAATATAATGTCAAGCAATTTGTATAAATTTTTGACAAATGGCTTTCCATTATATATAGGGGGAAAAATTTGTGGACACCCAAACAGACAAGAGGGAAGAAAATTAACTCGTTCTTCCGACGACATGAAGTAGTTTCATCATTAGTCGGAGACAATCTAATCACTCTGTAGTCGTCGCAAAGTATTCTTATTTTAAAGTAGTAATGGTTCGAAAACTTTAAATACATGTGTCGGCTCTGGCATATTGGTTTGTTAGCCTTACTGGAAAACAAAGTGTAAGGGGGGTAAAAAATGGTATATAATAAAGTACAATTAGTAGCTCTTGGTGCTATCAGCGCTGCTGCAGCTTTTACAGGCGTGTCAGCTAACGCAGATAGTCAGTCAACAACTGCACCTGGCAAAATTATGTCAGAAAAGCAAGTTGACGCAGTAAAGAGTCAATTAAATTCTGGAGCAACACCAGCACAGTTGTTTGGTTTCGGACCTTTGGGTTCACAACATGATGATGCACAACCACAACCAGCTGTTCCTGCAGAAGGAAATAAACCAGCAGGAGAAGGTAATCAACCTCCTCAAGGAAATGGAAGTCAATCACCTCAAAGTGTTCAAGTAGCTGTTGAACCATGGACTAAAGGAAATTTAGAAATCAGCCTTGGTTATGTGGTTACAGAAGGCGCTAACAGAGGCGGATTGTTAACTAACGACATCACTGCAGGCATCAGACAATACGAAGATGCAAGTGGTTTGTCCTGGGGACTTAGCGTTAATCAGCAATTGAATGAAGTTCCAACTGCTATTGCAGGCGAAACTGAAATCGATGCTCCAACTAACTTCGGCGTATTTGCAGGTAAATCCTTCAAATTCGGAGACGCAGAAAACCCGGTTAACTTGTACGCAAGATTCGGTGCTAATATTGGATCAACAGAGAAAGCTGGTAGCCTAGCTGCTTTGGTTCAATACCAACAATACGGTGCTGATTTACATGGACGTGTTGCTAATAGTGAATTCGCAACAAGAAGTGTAAGTACTGTAGGAAGCACAACAACCACAACTAATGTATTCGTTGATTCTACAACATACAATGCTGGTGGTAATGTACGAGCTGGATTCCAATTCGGTGAAAACGGAAATTGGAGCATGGGCGTAGTACTTGGTGCTGAATGGATGTTGAATGATACAACAACTACAACTGAAGTTCGCGTAGGCAGTGGTTCACCAACTGTAACTCTAACTGACATGACAACTGAAACTGTTACACCATACTTACAAATCAGAGGTATGAGTAAGAACGGATTCCTTGGTCCGTCAGCTGCTACAGCAAGCTTAACTTTCAGAGAAGTAACAAATAACCTAACTGGTGTTGTTACTGAAAGAATGGACTACAATATCGGATTGCAAGTAAGTGCTCGGGTAACTGATAACATCCAAGTTGGTGTTAAAGGTAACTTCGGACAAACTGAAGGTGCAACTGCTGATACATACCAAAACAAGTTCGGTCTTGGTGTATTTGCAACAACAGGAGATTACTCACAAGAGAGAGAACCTGTGCAATCTATCAGAGACATTGAACGTGCTGCTGAACCATTAGGCGCTGCTGCTAGCAGAGCTGACCTGGCAATTGAAAAGCAACAACGGTACAACAGTCCGGCTGTAATCAGAGGATCAGTTAACTACATGCAAGACAAAGCTATTGGACCTTCATCAGATCCATTCCAGTATGTTAGCGCAGATGTTGAAGTTAACTACAGGTTTGCTAAAGCAGGAGAAGATAAATTCCTAAGAAGCATGGGTGCTAAGCTAGAATACGCTAACACATTCGGCGGCGCAGGAGTTCCTGATAAGCAGTTGTACATGGGTACAATTACTGCTGACATGAAAGGCAAATACTTTGCTGAAGTAGGAATTGGTTACGAAGACGGAGCAGACGGACGCGGAATTATCGGTAAATTCGGATTCCGAATGTTGTTTGACTCAGCTTCATTGCTAAACTAAGTAAGATAAAATCTTACTTTTTTTAATTTTTTATTTTTTTTTACTTTTTTATTTGGTGTATGTTTTGGTGCAACGTAGTAATTGTAAATCAAAGAGGGAACATGCACACAGGTGTAAAAAGTTATGTATACAGAGATTAGGTATGGCAGAGTTGGAAGGTGGATATTAGATTGTTCTACTCTGGGTGTGAATGCAAAAGATAATACTACTAGAGATAATGTTAGAGTGCTTAGCAGCAGATTTAATACAGATAATTAACCAACGGAGGAAACGGCAGAATGGCAAATAATAGCGTATATCAATCAACTCAAAGAGGTTTCGTGAGAAATGTAGCAGCTTTTGGATTAGCTGCAGTACTTAGTACAGGAATTGCGTTTGGTGGAGAAAAAGAAAATCAAGCTCTAGTTGCGGCGCAACAAAAACTTACTGAAGCAACAAATGAACTTAATGCTAAACGTGATGCTAGAGATGCTGCTAAAACTGATGCAGAGAAAGCTGCTGCCCAGGCGGCATTTGATCTAGCTAAAACTGCAGAACAGATAGCACAGGCTGAATTAAGTTCTGCTCAAGCTCTAAAGAATCTTGCAGATCTTAAAGAAGGCGCTAAACCTGCTCCAGCTGATGGATCAGGATCAGAAGCTGCTCCGGCAGTACCAACACCTGAAGACTCAGCTGTAAAAGCAAAGCGAGAAGCTGATGAAGCTGCTGCAAAAGCTAAGGTAGCTGAAGCTGCTGCTAAAATTAGAACAACAGCAGATGCATTTTACACAGGACTAGCTGCTCAAGGATATACACCAGTTGATTTAGGTGCTGACCTTGCCCAGTTTAATGAAATTAATACTATCGAAGACGCTCTTGTCCTTGGAATGAAAGGTCAAAACTTGATCAGAGATACTGTTGGAAACAACCCTGTTATACAAAGAAAGATTATGAGTGCAGGAGTTGCAGTTAAAGATTTAGAGACTGCAATGAAAGGTTTGCTGAATATTGAATACAAATTGTTCTCAAAAGATGGTTCATTATACATCGGAGCAAATACAATTTTCGGAGACAAAATAGTTTCAATTAGTGAGCCCATTCAATGGAAAACTAATAAGAGCTTAGCTGGATCAATTGGCCAAATTAAGGCAGATTTACCTGAATTTATGTCAAGCATTGATGCAGCAGTTGCTGATGCTAGAGCAAATCAATTTGCAGCAGCAGATGCTACTGAACTTAGTCATGAACAATTAAGTAAGTACTTGACAGCGAAAACTGAATTGACCACTGAAATAAATGAAAATATAGAAGAACTACACAAAAATATGATTTCTTCAATTCGTGCAGACAAAGCACTTGATACTGATCAGAAAAAAGCTGCTGTTACTGAAAGAATGACTGCATTGAAGTCTGCATTGGGACCAAGTGGACTTACTGAAACTGATCACTATCAGACAATCAGTGAAATGAATGCATATAAAGCTGAACTTGTAAAAGCAATGAAAGCTGCAAATTTAACATACAAAGAAAATGCAACTCCAAAGGGCGAAGCTAAACCAGGAGCTAATCCAACTGAACCAGCTAAAGCAAATGTTCCTGTAAAACCTGATGTACACAACTTCGCAGAAGGTGCTGAAGGATTTGCTTACCAGAGTGTAACTCCATTAATAGATGGTGTTCTTGGTGGAGCATTAGGCAAAATTGCAGCAGCTCAGAAGTTTGCATCATGGAGTAATGTTGAACTTGGAGCTCCAGAAGTTAAAGACAATGCAATTATTGCAATGCCTTTGAAATTCAAAGTTGGAGAGGAAACCAAGGAAGTTAAAGTAACTGACGCAGCTCAGCTTGCTGAATTGCGAAATGCTGTTACATGGTACACTGCAGCTATGAAGGTACTTGTACCTTTGATGGACAGAGACAAAAATGGTGTAGTCCAAAGCGAAGAAGATGGATTGAATGCAATCATCACTGCTGAAGGCGCACGTTTGAAAATCGATGGAGCTGTTGATACTCAAGTAGAACTTGACTCTCTAGTTGGAGAATTAAGCAAAGCTGCTCCTGCACCTGGCGCAACATCTGAAAATCCAGCTGCTGCTGCTAGCGCATGGAGAAAAGAATACACTGCTGAACAATTCACATTAATGGATGGAAGCATTGCAACACGAGCTAACTTCATGTACCGTGCTGAAGGAGAGAAACTTGAAAAAGTTATTGTATCCGCAGATGCACAAGGAAAAGTTACAGGGGAATTCGTATATGCGAAAGACGGTAAACAAAGAACCGCTTCAATGGAATTACCAAAGGAAAATTTCCAAAACATGAATCCAAGCACATTAGATCAACTTGCAGAAGCTGCTACAAAAGGCAAACCAGCTATTGAAGCTTACAAACAACAACAGGAAACAATGAGAAATCATTTGAAAGCTGTTGCTGAGAGCAAAGAAGCTATGCGTTACGATGTTGTAACAATTACTGCAGCTGATTACCAGAAATTAACTGATTTAGCTAAAGGCGACACACTGCTTAAGAGATACCTGAGAGGTATTGACGGCGCAAGAAGCGAAAGAGCTCAGACATTCAAGTATGTTTTGAATATGGCTGAAGCTGATCGTGAATCATTGATCGAAGGTCTTGGTGTTGACAAGCTTACCTGGAGACTAAATTTTGCAACTGATGCAGCATATGCAGATATCAGAGCTAAACTGGAAACTGCAAAAGTTATACAGGCAAGATACCTAGGAGATATCCTATTCAAGGTTCCAAAGAAAGAAAATGGACTTGATGATGGAGACTTATTCACTGTAGGTCTTGTTAAAGTTTCACAAGCAAATCTGAAAGGATCTGAAGCTTACCTTTTGAAGATGCTAGGAAGATAAAAAGATCTTTTTAATCTTTTTTTTCATTATTTTTTATTTTCACATTTAGTTTTTTTGAAAAGGGGTGTGATAAGTAGTAATAGTATTATCAAATTTACACAGGACACAATGGAGAGGCAAAAAATGAAACGTAACACACGCGCACAATGGTGCAGTTTATTCATCATCCTATTATTATCATTGTCCTTTATACCTGCGGGACTCGCAGATTTGGATTCAGAAATAGCACCATTTGTTAGTCTGAGCGCAAGTTCAACTATTGCTGATGTAAATGAACCAGTTGTGTTCTTTGCTATTGCGCAGGCTTTTGATGGAGCAGATATTATGTCCTATAACTGGGACTTCGGGGGAGACCCAGGATTTGCTTCAGGAAGCGTTGCAGTGCATTTGTTCACCCAAACTGGAACATTTGATGTCA
The DNA here is from genome assembly GCA_964576505.1 of uncultured Methanosarcinales archaeon. GTDB lineage: Archaea > Nanobdellota > Nanobdellia > Woesearchaeales > WJKV01 > CAZNVD01. The sequence continues at coordinate 33,744 of CAZNVD010000008.1, read as the reverse complement.
GTGTTGAAGTAATGGATACTAATGGTAATGTTGCGTATGATTCTACCAGTGTTACAGTTAGAAAAGTAGGCCAGGCGCCTTTTGTCAGTTTGTCAGCATCTTCACAGCTTGTTCAAGTTGATCAACCGGTAACATTGATTGCTACTGCTTATGACCTTGATCCGCAGGGCGGAATTTTAGGTTATCAATGGACAATAGATGGAGAGGGAGAAGCTTCTACAAATTCAGTTATTGTAAAGTCATGGGATTCTCCAGGTGTTCATGATGTAAGTGTTGAAGTTACAAATTATGAAGGAAATCAAGCTTTTGATACTATTCAAATTGTTGTTGAAGATGATTTAATTGCACCAACAGTAATTGTTACAGCGAGTCCACCACTTGCAGTGCCTGGACAAATTGTTTCATTTACTGCAATTGCAAGTTCTATTGATGGAGATATTCTGAGTTACAAATGGGACTTTGATGACGGAGAAAGCGCAGGAAATTCGCCAGCAGTTACTCACTCATTTGATGCACCAGGTATTTACCAGGTTACTGTAGAAGTTCTGGATTCAACCGGACATATTGCATCAGACAGTGCACAGGTTACTGTTGAAGATGATAATATTGCACCATTTGTTCAAGTATTTTCGTCAGCTACTAATGTTCAACCAGGATCTACTGTCAGTTTCTGGTCTACAGCAAGTGACCCAGATGGAGATATTCTGAGTTACCAATGGGACTTTGATGATGGAACAACTGCTCCTAATTCAGCAGTTACTCATACTTTTAATCAAGCTGGAGTCTTTTCAGTTACTCTTACAGCTACTGATAGTAATGGAGATGTAGGATCTGATGCAGTCACAATCTTTGTTGGACAAGATCAGGCAAGCGGATCACCATTGCTTATTTCAGCTGAGGCAGCTGAGAATGTATTGCCTGCTAACCAGCCATTCCAATTCTTTGGAACTGTGGTAAACAGAATGTCCAGAGAAATTTCGTCATTCGCATGGGACTTTGGGGATGGAACAAGGGCAATTTCAGACTGGACACCAGTAGTTCACGTTTATGGTGTGCCAGGAGCTTACTTTGTTAAATTGACTGTTACTGATATTTATGGAAATACTGCAAGCACCATGATTGGTGTGCTAGCGGTGAAGAGCACAGATGCGGGAGCTCCTATATCATTAATCAAAGCTAATCCAATGACTGGAGAAGCGCCATTGAAAGTATCGTTTTCAGGTAAAGATTCATATGACCCAGATGGAACAATTGTTTCATACAAATGGGACTTTGGAGATCAAATACTTGGACTTGGAAAAGATGTTGACCACAATTACATTAATGGAGGATTGTATAATGCAACTCTGACTGTAACTGATAATGATGGTAAAACAGGAAAATCGACTGTGACCATTAAAGTTACGAAAGGCGGAGTTGTGCCGGGAACTTTGAATGCAAAGATTGGTGCACAACCTACAACAGGAGCAGCACCTTTGATTGTACAGTTTTCAAGTGATGGATCAACTGGAAATATCACATCATTCGAATGGGATTTCGGAGATGGAGAAAAAACAACTGCCAAGAATCCAACACATACATTCAAGAAAATCGGAAAGTATGTTACAACACTAACTGTGCGAGATAAAAGCGGACAGAGTGATTCAGAAATTGTAACAATAACAGTAGCGGGCAAAGGGGAGCCTAACAAGTTACCAATTGCTGTGGCGTCCGCATTCCCTGAACAGGGAATGCCGCCGTTAACAGTACAATTCTCCAGCGCAGGCAGTACAGATCCTGACGGACAGATTGTATCGTACCTATGGGACTTTGGAGACAAAGATAAAACTTCGTCTGCAAACCCAGAACATACATACACTAAAGTTGGAGAGTATGTGGTAACACTTACAGTAGTAGATAATAATGGTGCGAAAGGTGTTGATGAACTTGTTGTACGGGTAAGTGTTGATCCGCAAGACAACAGAGCTCCAGTAATTACACCAATCAGAGACCAGATTGCATATGTAAACGAATCATTCACAATGAATGTCATTGCAAATGATATGGATCAAGATCCACTTACATATGAAATGGCTGGCGCACCTGCAGGACTGCTTATGAATCCTGAGAATGGATTTGTCAGCGGAATTCCAACAGAGTTAGGGGAATATGTTGTGATTGTGACAGTTACAGATTCAGAAGGACATGTGGCAGCAGATGCTTTCATGCTAAGTGTTGTTGAAAGAGTTGCTGTGGCTGAAAAAGATAATAGCGGCCAGACAGATGTTTCAGTAGCACGGGTAAATTTCAGAAGCGGAGAGTATGTGACGCTTGCAGATATTATTCCAACTGGAGTACTGGTAAGAAACAATAATGACATAGACCTCAAGGATGTAAAAGTAGCAGTAAGTATTCCAGAGCTTGGAATCAGACAAGTCAGTGGTCCATTTGACCTTGATGGAAATGATGAAGATCTCAGAAGAGTAGTATTGCAGCTACCAGATTACACACCAGTAGGAGATCTTACACTGAGAGTAGTGATCAGCAATGATAACTTCCACAGTATAAGACATAGAGAGATCACAGTCTGGGATTATAGATAGAACAGTAGTGGGAGGAACACTCCTATTATAGTAAGGGTAAGGGAAATCGAAGTGGTACAAAGTGCTTCAAACACCAGGATTCGGGGGAGTTACGGTGTGCCTGTTTGCTACTTTTAAATAGCAAAAAGGGCGAAACATTTAAATAAAAATCCCCCACAGGAAATAAGAAAAACACAGAAAAAAATCACAGAAAGCAAATTCAAAGCCAACTGAATTACAGGAGGAGGAAAGACAATGAAACAAAATTTGTTCAGAACGGGAACTTTACTGGCACTATTACTGTTGAGCATTGTAGCGCTTACAGTACAGGTAGCAGCACTTCCAGTATCTGTTGAATGGATAAAAATCAATGGAGACATCGTTGAAAGCGGTGAAAGACTAGAAGTTGAAAGAAGTCAAATATTAGATGTAAAAGTTAAATTTACAGCACTTGCAGATGCAGAGAATATACGTGCTGAAGCCTTTATCCAAGGTTACGAGCATAGACTCATCATAGATGAGACACCAATCTTTGACATCACACAAGGAAACACATACACAAAAAGTTTGAAAATTAAATTACCAGATGAAATGGATAGAGATGACTATGTATTGCGTGTTATCATGTCTGACAGAACAGGACCTTTGTCCACATTCCAGTTAGCACTTGATGTAAGCACTGCACGACACAGCTTATCCATCGACGACGTATCATTGAGCCCTGGATCAACTGTTGAAGCGGGAAGAAGCCTGTTGACAACTGTTCGATTAGATAACATGGGACAGAAAGACGAAGATGTAAAGGTTACAGTTTCAATGCCTGAGTTAAGCATCAGCCAAGTTGACTATGTAGACCAACTTGAATCAGATGATGCAAGAACATCAGAGGAACTCTTCTTAAGAATCCCTCGATGCGCTAAACCGGGCGAATACACTTTGGTTGTAAAAGTTGAATACAATGAAATGAATAGTGTTGTGACAAGCCAGAAAACAATTACTGTTGTTGAAGGCGAGTTCTGCGATGAACTTAGCAACATGGATGCACGAACTAAAATCGTGCTAGGAAACACTGTACAAACTTTGGCAGCTGGAGAGAAAGGAATCTACCCAGTTACAATTACTAACCAAGCTCGTGAATCAAAAACCTACGCACTACTAGTTGAAGGCGCTGGCGAATTTGGAGAAATCCAAGTTAGTCCATCAAATGTCATGCAACTTGACGGCGGAGAAAGCGGAACTGCATTTATTTTTGTAAGACCAAATGCTGACGCATCAGGAGATAAACAATTCGTGTTAACAGTGCAAGAAGATGGAAGCATCTTAAAGCAATTAACACTGTCAGCGTCTGTTAAAGACAATGGATCCTGGAGTGGACTTGCAAAAGGACTACAGATTGCAGTTATCGTACTTGTTGTAGTACTGGTTGTACTTGGACTCTTTATCGGGTTCAGCAGACTACGCGAGAACGGCGAGTTTAAGGAATCACAAGGCGGCGAAGAAAAAGACTTCTACTAAGTCTTTTTCATTGTCTTTCCTTCTTTTTTCTTTTTGTCTCTATTTTTCTTTAATTTATATAGCTTAGTTTCTAGAATCAATAGTTACTTAGATTCACGGGTTTCTTGGCATCATATAACGGATGACGTAAGTTCTCAATAGATATTTGTTACGTCCCCAAACATAGTGTAGGAATTCTATATTAATAAGATAAGTCCTCCACTATATTTAAATATCGACAAATATTGTATTAATCATGAAAGTTATTTCATCGCTGGAGCTAAGGCACCTAATTCAAGAGCAGAAAATGCTTGAGGGATGCAAAATAAATAAGGTGTTTCATCCAGAGAAAGGGATAGTTATTTTTCAATTTCATAAATCGGGGACTGGAAAGCAATTTCTAAGGGTGGTTGTGGGGGAAGTAATGTATTTAAGCGATGAAAAGGAAGAAGCTGGGGAGCCAAGCAGTTTCTGCATGTTCCTCAGGAAGAAGTTGTCTAATTCTTTTTTACGGAAGATTGAGCAAGTCGGAGTTGAAAGGGTTGTGCGGATGAGCTTTGAAACGAAAGATGGAGTAATGCAAATTTATGTGGAACTGTTTGGGCAGGGAAATATTGTTGCATGCAATTCTGAGAATGTTATCATGGGGATGCTGACTCCTAAAAAGTGGAAGGACCGCTATATTTTGAAAGGGGAAACATATACGTGGCCAGAAGCTGAGCATCAATATGATGCAATGGGGCGGGAAACTTTACAAAGTGTACTTGTGGAGATGAAACAGCCTCTTGTTAAAGTGCTGGCTACTGAGTTCCATCTTGGAGGGGTGTTTGCAGAGGAAGCTTGCATGATTGCGCAGGTGGATAAGAACTCAATGGAATTGTCTTCAGAGGCAGCTGAAAAAGTGGTGGGTGCGGTTGAGGTGATGTTGAGCAGAGTAGGAGAGCCTGTGATTGTTAAGAAAGGCGAGAAAATTGTTGACATATTACCTTTTCCACTTGAGACCAGGAAAGATAAAGGAGAGTTTTCGAAAGCTGAATCATTGAATGCTGCGTATGCGTCGGTGTACTTTGAATGGCTGAAACAAGGGAGGACTGAGCAGGCGACGAAACAGTTTGAAGGTGAGATTAAGAAACTTCAGAATATTGTGGATCAGCAGAGTGAGTCATTACAGGATGCGTTGCAGACAGCTGAGGAAGGACGGAAAGTTGGAGATGAGATTTATACCAATTATTCTGCAATAAATACCTTGCTTATTCAACTCAAGAAAGATTTCAAAGTGATGGAGTTTACGAAACTGAAAGAGAAGTATCAAAGTATTCATTACATAAAAGAGATACATAAAGATGGGACGGTTGTGATTGAGATAAAGAATTAGGTAATGAGAATTTTAAAACGGCGGCACGACGGACGCGCTGCGCACGTCCTACGCGGGAGCCCGTAGGGCGCAACCCCACCCGCGTCGTGCGCCGAAGATTCTGTGAGACTGAAAAAATAAAAAATAGAAACAAATGAATCAATAGTTACTTACGCATCTTTGCAACATGCATGATGGTTTTAACAACTGCGTCAGGAGAGAGGGACATGGAGTCGATTCCCTCTTTGACTAAGAAGTCAGCGAAATCTGGATAAGTAGATGGGGCGTCACCGCAAATTCCTATTTTACATTTGAATTTTTTGCATTTTCTGATGACCTGGCTGATTAATTCTTTTACAGCGGGATTGCGTTCGTCATAAAGGTGGGCGACTAATGCTGAATCACGATCAAGTCCGAGGGTTAATTGGGTTAAGTCATTTGTTCCAATAGAAAAGCCGTCGAAGATCTTTGCGAATTGTTCGGCGAGAATCACATTTGAAGGGATTTCGCACATGACGTAAATTTCGAGGCCATTTTTATTGCGTTTCAATCCAGACTTTTCCATTTCAGCGATAACTCTTTGGCCTTCTTGAGGGGTTCGGCAGAATGGAATCATGACTTTAACATTTGTTAATCCTTGCTGCTCGCGGACTTTTTTGATTGCGAGGCATTCTAATCTAAAGGCGTCACGATACTGAGGACTATAGTAACGGGATGCTCCACGGAATCCAATCATTGGGTTTTCTTCATGCGGTTCAAATTCTCTACCGCCGATGAGGTTAGCATATTCATTTGATTTGAAATCTGAAAGCCGGACGATAACGTCGTGAGGATAGAATGCTGCTGCCAAAAGTGCAACACCTTCAGCGAGTTTGTCAATGAAGAACTGAGATTTATCTTTATATTCTTGAGTCATATTTGCAATTATTTTTTTTGCTTTCTGATCTTTTAATGTGTTGAAATTTAGCAAGGCTTGAGGGTGTATCTTTATGTAAGCGTTGATAATGAATTCCAATCTTGCTAAACCGATGCCGTTTACTGGTAAAGATGCGTCGGTAAATGCGGACTCTGGAGTTCCGAGGTTTAGCATGATGTTGACCGGAAGTTTAGGAACTTTGGCAAGATTGATTGTCTTTTTGATGAATGGAAGGATGCCTTTGTATATTTTACCCTGGTCGCCTTCTGCACAACTGACTGTTACAGGAGTATTGTTTTTGATTAATTTTGTTGCGTTTACGGTGCCGACAACACATGGAAGACCTAATTCACGACTGACGATTGCGGCGTGAGAGGTGCGGCCTCCTTTGTTGGTGACGATTGCAGAAGCAATTTTCATAACAGGTTCCCAGTCTGGATCTGTTGTTTCGGTAACTAATACTTCGCCTGGCTTGAATTTGTTAATATTATGGACAGAGGTAATTATGTGGGCTTTGCCTGAGCCTATTTTTTCGCCTACACTGTGGCCAGTGCAAATAATCTGGGATTTGCGTTTCAGGATGTGCTGTTCAATAATTGTTTTTGGTTTTTGGGACTGAATGGTTTCAGGGCGGGCCTGGACAATGTATAGTTTGTTTGAAACTCCATCTTTGGCCCATTCGATGTCCATTGGTTTGTAATGTTTTGCCTTCTTGCTGTAATAGTCTTCAATAATGACTCCCCATTTTGCCAATGTGACAACTTCTGAATCTGAGAGTGAGAATTTCATTCTGTCTTGTGATGGGACTGGGACGTTTTGAGTTGAATTTTTGCCTGATGAGTACAACATTTTAATCTGTTTGTTGCCTCTTTGTTTTGATAGAATTGAATTGTAGCCTTGAGCCAAGGTTGGTTTGAAGACAACAAATTCATCCGGGTTGACGGTGCCTTTTACAATGTTTTCACCCAATCCATATGATGAATTGATTAAGACAACTTTATTGAAACCTGTTTCAGTATCAATGGTGAACATGACACCGCTTGAGGCTTTGTCTGAACGTACCATCTTCTGGATGCCAATGCTCAGGGCAACCTTGAAATGACTGTATTTTTTGTCGACGCGGTAAGAGATAGCGCGGTCGGTAAACAATGAGGCGAAGCATTTTTTGCAAGAGTCTATGACTGCTGATTCACCGCGAATGTTTAGATAGGTTTCCTGCTGACCGGCGAATGATGCATCTGGTAAATCTTCTGCTGTTGCTGAGCTTCGGACTGCTACATCACACATGTTTCCATACTGTTTGCATAGTTGTCGGTATGCTTGTGTTATTTGAGATCTGAGCTCTTCTGAAAATTCTGAGTTCTGGATCAAAGAACGGACTTCTTTGCCTGTTTGCTGCAAACTTTTGACATTTTTAATGTCAAGTGATTCTAAAGATTTTTTTATGAGCTTTTTTATGCCTGCATTATCAATAAAATGATTGTATGCTTCTGCAGTTACGGCAAAGCCGTTTGGAATTGAAATGCCTTTAGAGGTTAGATTGCGGAACATTTCACCTAATGAAGCGTTTTTTCCGCCGACTAAAGGTATGTCTTGTAACCTAATCTGATTAAACCATAGAATGTATTTTTTTGTCATCCTCTTTGGTTGAGAAAGTCATAATGCACCTTATAAATATTGTGGGTTAGGTATTTTGTCTTAGGCATTGATTTGGGAATTACTGTTTCGTGTGATGCATAGTTTCAACAAAATCTATATATAGAGTAATCCGATTACCTGACTAATGGAGAAATTTCCTTATGGATGGCTTTTTGGTGTCCTCATCATGGGGCTTATATTCAGGCTATTGTTGTTTGCATATGTAGGAGATTTTTCTTTAGATTCTTACTATCACATTAGATTAATAGAAGAGATCAAACAGGATTTTATTCCTAATTTTCATGATGAATTGAGTTATGGAGGCAGATTCTTCATTTTCCCGCCAGTTTATCAATATGTGGTAGCAATAGTGATGTCAATCCCTGGAATGGGGGGACAACTGGTATCAGTTCACCATTTAATGGCTGCGCTTCTTGCTATAATTGCATTTTTTATTGGGCAGAATCTTGGCGGGACTCAGGCTGGGGTTCTCAGTGCTGCTGCAGTTTTTCTTGTTCCTGGAATGATTATGGTCAATCTAATTGAGGTGACGCCATTAACCCTTGCTATTTTCTTTTTGTTTTGTCAAATATATCTTTTGTTTAAATCGCACAAGCAAATACATGCTCTCAAATTTATACTGTTGAGCATACTATTTCCTCTGACTAGTCCAATCAGCCTTATTAGCATTCCAGTGTTTGGTTTATATTTCTTGTATCTTCATTTACTCGGAGGAGAGCCGAGGCCTGGTGAATATGAACTTGTTGGTTTTGCAGTTTTTCTGACAGTGCTCGAGAATTTGCTTGTTTATTACAGGCCGCTGGCTATGAATGGAATATCAAGCTTGTTTGGGCAGGTTCCTGCTGAACTAACAAGTGTGTCTCATTTGAGTCTTCTGTCTGCTGTTAATGCGATTGGATTGCCGTTTATTATTGCAGGAGGTTTAATGCTCAGATATTATATTCAGAACGGATATTTTGCCAGACAAACAGCAGGTATCCTTGCGATTTTGTCTACTTCACTAATCATGCTTTTGTTTCCACGTATGCTGGCTCCTGAAGCGTGTCTTGGGATTCTGGGAGTATGCCTTGCAATTCTCAGTGGACCATTTTTGATTCAAATATGGAACTATGTTGAAAGAACTAAGTTTTATCAATATAGCTGGAAGGTTGCAATTATTGCGGGAGTGTGCATTGTTAGCGCAGGAGTAATTCAGTGCCTTCTTGTGTTGCCGCAGCTTCATCCTATTTCTTCGGATGAAAAAGTAATGTTCGAGTATTTGCGGGATTTTGTAGCTGAAGGAGCAGTTGTTCTGGCTCCAGTTGAATATGGGCATGCAATCAGCGGAATTGGAAAGAAGGGAAATGTAGCTGATGCCCAGTATATTGGAATTGCTGAACCTGAAAAAATCATTGAGGATATTACATCAGTTTATGGGACAGAATCAGAACTTCAAGCAGTCAGGATTATGGATAAATACAAAGCTTCTCATCTTATTGTTTCTGAATTCATACCTAAATTTATTACTGATCGTTGTTTCAGAAAATTGTTCCAAAGTAAAGAATTAATATTGTATCAAAGGAGGTGCAGCATAATTGAAAGCCCTAGCCATTAAAGCTCACAAACAGCTGCATTCCATTATTATGTGGCTGATTGCTGGATTTTTTGTGTTTCCATTTGCAGTGCGAGCAGGACTTGGAACGGGATTTCCGCTTGAGCCATCCTATCATTATCTCCTATCTTTTCCAAGACTTCCATTATGGACTTATGTTGGATGCTCTCTCTTGTTGGGAATAGTTGTGGTCATGCTTGTGAGAAATGTATTTTCAAAATTATTCGGAAAGCAGCGCGGGACAATTATGGCATTATTTGTGGTGTGTACGCCAAGCTTTTTGGCAGCCTTATTTTCATGGAGCCAATCTTTGCTTTTCCTTGTAATTATTTCAATTGCTTTTTTGATTTTTGGTCTGGAAAAAAATGAATGGGATGTGGTTGGATGGGGATTGTGCTTTAGTACTGCGATTATTGGGCTGGAAGGGTTTGTTACTGCCGGGCTTTTGATGACATATGCACTTGTAAAAGAAAAGAAAAATACATTTATTGTTGGTGTGCTTTTGTTAATGGCTTGTTTCTTCTTTGCTGGACCGGGTTATGTGGGGGATTCTGGTTCTGGATTGCAGTTGTGGTTTGCTGAGTTTGGAAGCCTCGCTGGATTTACTGTTATGCATTTGATCCTTGGAGGACTTGGGTTACTACTAATATGGCAAAGAAAAGGATTCTGGCCTATGTACATTATGCTTGGTTGCATTGCTGTTTTTGGAGGAAGCTATGTGCCATTTGTTTCATATCTTGGTATTGCGCTTGGTGCTTTGAGCGGGTTTACATTTGATTATCTGCTGAAGCGGGAATGGGAGTTCAAATTTTTGAAACCTGTTTCATGCGCAGCTATTGTTTTCGTCTTTTTATTTACGTTTGTGAATTTTGGAGTAGATGTTATCAGGGCAGAACCTGGAACAAATGAAATGCAAGTGCTGGATGAGTTGAGCAAAATTGAACCTGGAGTTGTAGCAATACATCCTAAGTACAGTAAATTGCTCGAGTTTATGACTGGAATGAAGAGTGCGTATGGTGTGGAAGAGGAAAATGCTTATCTTGAGCAGATGTATGGCAGAAGAACTGTTAATGATATTTTGAAAGACCTGAAATCAAGGGATGTGAAATACCTGGTGATGACTGAAATGACAAAACCGTATTTTGTAGATGATACACGATGGTTTGAGGCAGATTATAGAAATGATGAATGGATTATTTATGAAGTTGATTGAATGCGTGCTTAGTGGGAATCAAGTGTTTCTAGAAACTTAGAATCAAGTGAATCTATTCATTCATGTGTAAATATAAAGAAGTCTTCTTTCTCCTTTGAATTCCTTTAGTTTTTGTGTTTGCTTTACAAAGGACTTCTGTCCAATTTAGCGTCGTCAGCTTGTAAGAGGGCAGCGACGCATAAAAAGAAAAAATATTCAGTTACTCATGTGTAAATATGAAAAAGTCTTCTTTCTCTTTTTTGCAGAAGCCGAATCTGATGAATTGAATTACGCTTCCAATTGGAATTTTGGAAACTGCTGATTCTGCTTTACCTGAAACAATGGCACCTGTTGGCATGAAAACTGAACAATCTACTGACGATTCTGCTGTGACCCATTGGAAGACTCCTTTGCCCTCTTTGCGGTACTCTTCCATATCTGAGTCTTCAAATACTAATGAGTCTCCCTTTTTTCTCAGGTTCAGGCAATCTTTCAAACGGTAAAGACAATTATCTTCCATATTGTTGAAATCATCGCCACTTATGAAAAACTTAGTTGATGTTTTTATTTTTCTTGTGCCAAGATCTGCTTCAGGGTGCAATGGGATTTCAAGATTCTGTTTGGGAGCATCTTTGATTTCAATTTCAACTGGGTCGGAAACGAATAGATAGCGAGCGGTTGTAGGATCAAGAAGCTGACGGTTGATTGCAGCTATAAGTTTGAAGTCAATCCACCTTTGAGCAGTCGAAAGGCCAACCTGTTTTGCAACAGTCTGAATGGCTTCAGGCAAAATTCCTCTTCGCTTCAACGCTTTTAGTGTGACTAAACGCGGATCGTCCCAGCCAGTAAATTGTCCTTGAGCTATGCCTTCTCTAATTTCCCGGCCTTGTGTTGTGGCGTCTTTAATGTTGACGCGGGCGTATTGAATTATGTGTTGCTTGTTTAATCCCATTTTGTCTTTGAGAATATTCTGGAATTCGTTGCGCATTTCACCAAATTCTGAACTTCTTAGAATATGGGTAGTGCCTGCAAGGTGGTCTTCGATAACACTCATGAAGTCGTACATTGGCCAGGCTTTGTATTTATCTCCGTGGCGGTAATGAGGAGCTTCGATAATTCTGAACAATACTGGATCTCTGAGGACTGCGTTGTCAGCTTCCATGTCACCTTTGAAACTTAAGATGGCTTCGCCTTTTTTGTATTTGCCTGCTTTCAGATCTTTCCACAAAGTGGATTGGTTCTTTTTGTCGCGACATTTGCAAGGAGTTTTTGTTTCGCGATTTTTTCCTAATGTGTCTTTATCGCAAAAGCAGACATAGGCGTCGCCTGCTGCTACTAATTTGTCTGCATAGTCGTAGTAAATGGACATGTTGTCTGAGCCATAGGTAACGGCATCAGGTTTTATTCCAAGGTAGCCGAAAATATCTTCCTGCATTGCATCGACATATTCCTGAGTACAGGCTTCAGGATTTGTGTCATCGAATCTCATCATACATTTGCCTTTGTATTTCTGAGCATAGAGATAATTAATGTAGAAACTTATAGCATGACCAATATGATTGTATTTGGATGGTTCAGGAGGAATACGTGTAACAACTTTACCCATTTCAGCGTGCGGAAGCGGGAGAAGTTCAGTTGATCGTTCCTTGTTTTTTTCTTCCTTAGCTTTTTCTGTAGAAAAAAAATCTGGATTAAGCGGAGTTAATTCTTCTTTCTGTTTGTCAGTTGTTAATTTGTTTACTTGTGCAACTACTTCTTCAATCAGTTTCAGAGTTTTGGCTGTATCTTGGCGACTCTCAGGAAAGTCCTTGAGTATGCCGCCTAAAATTGCCTTGGGATTTGCCTGACCTTTATGCTTCAGGGCGTTTTCCAGTGCTGCTTTCCGAATTGCCTGTTTCATCTTTAGTGATTTCTTCCTTTCGCTTTTTAAGCCAGGATGGAAGTTGTGTAGTTGTGGGTTTTAGATCTGACAATTTACCCATTGTAGTTGATAACCATTTCAAAACAATTCACCTCTATAATATAGCTCTTTTTTTAAATATATAAAGCCTTTGGTCATTAGATAGTAGTTGTTCTTTATTAATGCCTAAATGAGTCGATAGTCAAGATACTTTTAAAGAGATTTCATTGTGTAAAGACGTTTTGCAATAGCATCTGGTTTATTGTCAAAGAATAAAGAATTGCCAACTACGTAATTGTCAGCAGCTAATTGTGAGATTAATTCTGGAGTGATGCCTCCGTCTAGCAGGATGGGTAATTCAAGCTGCTTGTCTTCCATCAGTCGCCTCAACATAGCAAGGCGAGCGATAGTAGAGCGGAGAAAGGATTGGCCTGAGAATCCAGGGTGGACTGACATCATACAGATGAAGTCTGCTTTTTTTAGAAATGGGATTATTGTTTCTATTGGAGTGTCAGGGTTGATTGCTATGCCTGCTTCTCCATGTTCTGAATGGATTTTTTTAATTGCTTTTTCCGGATTGTCTGATTCTGCGTGGATTATGAAGCGAGAGCTGAATGGAAGATAAGTATCAATGTGGTCTAATGGGTTGGTGACTAGGAGGTGGATTTCAAAAGGAAGTTTAGAGAGCTTCTTTACGGTTTGTAAAATGTGGGGGCCGAAAGTATGGTTGGGAACAAAGTGGCCGTCCATGATATCAATGTGAAGGTAGTCAGCAGATTTTATTGCTGCTAAAAGTGGTGAGAGTTTAGAAAAGTCTAGTGCCAATAAAGATGGATGGATCTGAACCATTGACAGAGAAAGAACAAAATGAATTTATAAGTTATAAGGTTAGAATTTTACCAGATTTGCCAACATTAATTACTTTGGTTTTGTCAATCATTTCTTCGATGCCTTCTGCTTCGTGGATGTGGCCGCATAACAAAAAATCTGGCTTGAATGCTTTGAGAGCCCAATTAATTCCCTGGCTTCCTGGAAACATTAATGAGAATTTGTCAATGGTTGAATCTGCAGGGTGAACGTGAGTAAGCATGATCTTCTTTTTTGCATTCTTGATTTTGGCGAAACCTGACTTTAGGTATTCGTAGATTTCAATGTCGGAGAGTTGGTTTAATCCTATGTTTGCGCCACCGCAGCCGAAGATGCCTATGTCGTTTTCAACGATTGCTTCACCATGAAGGTTGATTGCATCATAGATTTGAGCAAGAGCATCAACTGTTGCATTGGATTCATGGTTTCCTGGAATCATGACAACTCTCTTGCCTGCTTTTCTGAATGGGCCGACAATATAGTCAGTGGATTGTTCCATTTGTGTTAAGTCTCCGCAGAGGACGACGAGGTCAACGTTTTCTTTGATAGCTTTAGCTACTAACTTGTCGACTAAGTTCCTGTCTCCATGGATATCTGATGCTGCAAGAATTTTCATTATTCTGATCTGTGAAAATTGAGTTTATAAAGGTTTCTCAGAATTATTCGACTATCAACGTTCCAGTGCCCATGCCCATGCTACAAGCGAATTTGTAGGTGCCTGGTTTCTCAGGTGTAAATACAAGGGTGTCCTTCGAAGTCTGGAGGTATTTACGGACTCCTAAATCTTTAATTGTGAAATCCCGTAAACAGCCTGAAACAGTTGAGTCAAGACTGAGGATAACAGGAATTCCTGATTTGACTGTTATGGTATTGGGATAATAATTACCATTCTTTAAACCAATGATTACTCTTTGAGATTCAGCTGATGGATCTGAGATTACTGAATTGCCGGTGGAAGAATCGCCTACATTGTTCAGAATAAAAATTCCAGTGGCAACTAATGCAAGGATTCCCAGTATGTATAAAATTGTGGTTTTCATAATAAATTCACACTTCTCGGGCCAAATATCATAAACCAGATGGTTATGATTGTGAGCGCTATGCTCAAAATGATTGTCATTTTGTGATTTGTATGAGGCCTTCTTTTAATGGTTTTGGTTTCTGTGTAAATCAAGTAATTCAGCCCAAACATAATGAATCCGCAGAGAATGAAAACAATAATTCCCATTGCAATCAGATGGTCGTATAATGACATTACTGCAGTCATTGCTCCCATTAATCCACCCATGAAGCCAGCGATCATTCCTTCCATTACACCCATGATGCCACAACATGATCCGCACCAGACTCCAAAGATAATGCCGATTGACATGCCGAATATACTACCCCAGAACATGCCATTGGTGGTACCTGTACTGAATCCTAATAAAAAGCCAGCAATAAATCCTATAGTCATGCCGATCATCATGCCAGTCATGCAGGGAAGTTCTGAGTATGACTTTACTTTTTTTAATGATGGAAAGATTAATGCATAACTGAGGATTGCGAAAAATAAAGAGAAGCCATATTTGGGAATAATGTCGGGAACAGATTGTAGTTTAAAAAAATAGAAGATTGAAAGGGTGCTGAAAGAAATGAGAAGAGAGATAAACATTGTTTTGAGTAATTCTCCATCATTTGCTGTTAATGATTTGAGGAATTCGTTTACTTTCATTTTATGATACAACTTATTTATATTTAAAAGTGTTATGAAACAATAGCATCAAGATTCGCGCGATTAAGTTGAATCTACAGTTTGTTGAGCTTTTTGCCTGAGAAATATGATTTGATGTTTTGGAAGGCTGTTTCACGGATTCTTTGGATTGCTTCTGCTGAGTTGAATGCATTGTGAGGAGTGATGAAGACATTTGGATGCTTGAGAAGCATGTGATCCTGTAAAACGGTTTGAAGATTACAAGTTGATGCGAATTTCTTTGAAAGAAGTTGGTGCTCTTCTTTGATGAAACATTCTTCTTCTAAGACGTCGAGACCCGCGAATGAAATTATGCCTGTGTTCAGACCTTTCAGGAGGGCGGCTGTTTCTATGACTCCTCCTCTTGCGGTGTTAATAATGATGCTGCCTTTTTTCAATTGTGAAATATTCTTTAGATTCAAAATATGATGGGTTGACTTTGAATATGGAAGGTGAAATGAAACAATGTCTGATGATTGAAACAATTGTTTAAGTGAAACATATTTGAAGCCAAGTTTTGTGGCGAGTTTTTTGTTTTGGTGGATGTCGTAAACAAGAACATTCATGCCAAACGCTTTTGCGTAGCTGATTACGTGCTGACCTATGCTGCCGGCACCCACTATTCCAATGGTTTTTTGTTTCAGGTCGAAACCCTGCAAATTTGACAATGAAAAGTTGCCATCGTGAGTGCGGGCTGTGGATTGAGGAATTTTCCGGCTTATGGCTAATAAAAGGGCCATGGTGTGTTCGGCTACTGTGTTTTCACCATAGTGAGGAACATTGCAAACGGTTACCTTTCTTTTTTTGCAAGCGTTTAGATCAATGTGGTCGAAGCCTGTTGACATGGTACAGATTAATTTCAGATTTGGGAGCTTTTCAAGAACAGAGTCAGTGATTTTTGAATAAATAAAAATTACAAGAACTGAACTCTTTTTTATTTTGCTAATGGTGGCTGATGTTAGCGGAGAAGGGAAGAATGAAATATTGTGAGACTTTAGTTTTGATGTGAAAAATTGTTCGTCCTCTTTTTTTGTTTCAAAAAATGCAATGTGTGCCACGTTGTGAGAGTAAATTTCTGTGCTTTTAAGTATTGTTGTAGTTTTGATGCTTGAATGCTCACACCCTGCGAGCACAAAGAGCATGGTGCCACCCCGTAGGGGGCATCCCCCGTCACCATGAGTTTATCATAAATTATGTGCTCGCCCTTAAGGGTGTGAGCATAGACGACAACGATACATTTATATACAAACCAACACATTGCGTTTCCTATGCTTCAAACATTTAGAAGAGTATTTCAACGTCTGTTCAGGGATCTTTTCGGGGCGAAAAAACACATTAAGATCGGATTGTACGGACCGCCTAATGCAGGGAAAACAACGCTTGCAAATAAGATCTGCATGGACTGGTTGGGAGAAGAGCTGGGTTCTGTTTCAAATATTGCGCATGAGACACGCGAAATTCAAATTAAAGAAGAAGTTAATATTAAATCAGGAAATAAAGAATTAACATTCAATCTTGTCGATACACCTGGAATTGCCACTAAAATTGATTATGAAGATTTTCTCAAAAAGGGAATGAGCAAAGGGGAATCAAAGAAGAGGGCGAAAGAAGCGACTAAAGGTGTCATTGAAAGCATTAAATGGCTAGATAATATGGATTTGGTTGTGGTTGTGCTAGACAGTACGCAAGATCCGTATTCACAAGTTAATATCACGATTGTTGGAAATCTTCAGGCGCGGAATATTCCTGTTTTGCTTATAGGAAATAAAGTTGATTTGAAGAGGGCGAGGCTTGATAGAATTAAAGCAGCGTTCCCACAATATAATGTTGTTGGCATTTCGGCGAAGAATGGGGACAACATTGATAAATTTTACAAAGAACTCATCGCTATGGCACATTAAAAAAGAGGTTGAACTATGTTAACATTGCATTACTTACCGTACACGGAAATCTGTACTCTGGCTTCTAACCAGAGGATCGAGAAACTTCTTTCTATTGTACGTGAGGAGCAAATTGTTGTTATGGAAGGACGGCTGACCAAAGAAGAGGAAGCCCAATTAATTCAGCATACGATGATTGAGATTGATGATACTTTCAAAGGAATTGAGATTGCTACAATTGAGCCGTTTGTGACAGGGGGAATAGTTGACAGATTCAGACAGGAAATGGCGAATATGTTCTTAGGGAATAGAAGTGGGCTTACTGTAATTGGACCGGCAACTGTTGTAAAGAAGATTAAACAAGATCCAAAGAAGATTGAGCTTTATGTTGGGATGGAGCGAAAGAAAGCTTCTAAAAGACTTAAAGGCAAGAAAAGTTCTAAATCTTAAATTCAGTTTAATTTCTGAGTACAGAAGGAATGGTAAATTAGCCTCCATTATGGAAATCTTTAATAAACATATTGACTACGGGCTAACATGCCACACCAATGCGTACGCTGCGGTAAGCTGTATCCTGACGGAAATTCCGAACTTCTTACAGGGTGTACTTGCGGAGCAAAACTATTCTTTTTTGTGAAGAAGCAACAGCTCGAAGAAAAACAACCTGAGCTCATTCTATCTAATAAAGAGCGAAAGCGGATTGAACGCGATGTTAAAGAACTCATGGGTGTGGAACATGAGGATAGGCCTGTTATTCTGGATCTTGAGAGTATTTATGTGAAGCAATCCGGGCAGTACGAGCTTGATTTAACACGGCTGTTTAGAAAAGAAGATCCGCTTGTCTATAAGCTTGAAGATGGTAAATATATTATTGATCTTGCGCAGTCTTTTACGAGAATGCGGAAGGATAAATAAGTTTCTGGAAACGTTGGATTCGAAAGATTGCAAAAGAATCAAAGTAAACAAAATTAACCAAAGTACCTAGGCTTTTCTTCTTCCATTTGTCTTGCTGCGGCTTGTCTAAATTTGTCTTGCAATTCTTTGTAAGACTCTTGGACATCTTTGCCTGCGCTGGCTGGAACTTTCTTCATTGCGTCATCAAAGTGGGCAGCAGTAACTTCTTTTGCTTTCATTGAGACACGAAGAGCTGCCATTGCTGCTTCTCTACAGATAGCTTCAATGTCTGCACCAACATAACCTTCTGTTCGCTTTGCTAAATCTTTGATCTTTACATCTTTTGTAAGAGGCATACTTTTGGTGTGAACTGCGAAAATTTGTTCTCTCGCTTTTTCATCAGGGATATCTGCAAGGATGATTCGATCAAATCTGCCCGGGCGGAGTAATGCGGTGTCTAACATGTCCGGGCGATTGGTTGCTGCGATTACTACAACCTGGTTTAAGCGTTCGAGGCCATCCATTTCGGTGAGAAGCTGGTTGACAACTCTTTCAGTAGCCTGATTGTCAGCGGAAATGCCCCGGCGTGGAGCGATGCTGTCGATTTCATCAAAGAAAATAATACATGGTGCGGATTGTCTTGCTTTCTCGAAAATCTTTCTAACTGCTTTCTCACTTTCTCCAACCCATTTGCTTAATACTGATGGACCTTTGACTGAGATGAAGTTTGCTTCACACTCGCTTGCTACTGCTCTCGCAATTAATGTTTTACCTGTTCCAGGAGCACCATATAACAAAATTCCTCTTGGAGGGGTGATGCCCATGCGTTCGAATGCCTTTGCATGTTTGAGAGGCCACTCAACTGCTTCAGTTACGTCCTGTTTTATCGAATCTAAACCACCGACATCAGACCATTTTGTGTCAGGAATTTCTACAAGAACTTCGCGGAGTGCGGATGGTCTAACAACTTTCAGTGCATCGGTGAAATCTTCCTGAGTAATTATCATTTTGTCTAATACTTCTGGTGGAATAGGTTCTTCCTCGTCCATGCGCAAATCAGGAAGAACTTTTCTGAGAACAATCATTGCTGCTTCTTTTGTAAGACTTGCAACATCGGCACCAACAAATCCGTGGGTGATTTCTGCCAATTTATCAAGATTAACATCTTTTGCTAATGGCATGTTTCTTGTGTGAATTTTTAGAATGTCTAAACGACCCTGACGCTTTGGAGCGCCGACTTCAATTTCACGGTCAAATCTTCCCGGTCTTCTTAATGCAGGGTCAAGTGAGTTTGGAATATTAGTTGCAGCGATTACTACCACCTTGCCTCTGCTTTTCAGGCCGTCCATTAATGCTAGGAGTTGGGCGACGACTCTTCGTTCAACTTCACCGTGGCTTTCTTCTCTTTTTGAAGCGATTGCATCGACTTCATCAATGAATATAATGGACGGGGCATTTTTTTCTGCTTCTTCGAATTTTCTCCTGATGTTTTCTTCGCTCTGACCGTAGAATTTGCCCATGATTTCAGGGCCGTTGATTAAAATGAAATTACTGTTTGTTTCATTTGCAACTGCTTTTGCAAGTAATGTTTTACCAGTTCCAGGAGGACCGTGCAATAAAACACCTTTTGGTGCTTCGATTCCTAAACGAGCAAAGATTTCCGGGTGCTTCAAAGGTAATTCTACCATTTCACGAATCTTTTTGATTTCTTCTGATAATCCACCGATATCTTCGTAGGCAACTTCAAGCACTTTTTCTTCTTCTAGAATTTCTACAGGCTCTTCACGATATTCAACTTCAGTGTTCTCTGTTACATATACATAGCCTTTAGGTTTTGTATCTGTAACCATGAAACGGATTGCGCCTAAACCAAAACCCATGTTCAATTCTTCGAATACTGATGAGAAAATTTCATCAAACAATGGGTTACCAGACATTGTGACACGACGCCTTGAAGCACCACCGAGTGCTACTTTGTCGCCTTTTGCTAATGCGCGGCCTAAAAGTCCGCGCTTGAATACTGCAGGAATAGCTTTAATTTTTATGTTACTTTGAACTGGAGCAATGACAATTTTATCGGCCTCAGCAACTGCACTTTTCTGAACTTCAACTAAATCACCAATACCTGCTTTAGAATTTTGACGCATAAGTCCATCCATTCTTATGATTGGATTTCCAATGTCGCCGGGATAACCACGACCTACTATGCCTACTGTTTTGCGACTTCCACCGATTTCAACAAAATCTCCATGCTTTACCCCAATCTGTTGCATGAAATTAGAATCAATTCTTACTATTCCTTTGTTTACGTCGTCTATTCCAGCTTCAACAACTTTGAGCTTTACCTTTCGTGGTTGATCTGTCATTTGGTAAAATTTTTGGGTAAAACTGGTTTAAAAAGGTTTTGTTTAATTAATAAAACAAATGAAATACAAAAAAAGTTAGAAAAGAATAGTTAATTTTTATCCTGGACTTTTACATTACCAAGTTTGATAGGGCTTGGAAGACGGACATCATCCGCTATGTTTAAAGCCATAAGATTGCATTTTCGTAGAACCAAGTTGAAAAGCGGTTCAATGAACTCTTTAGGCAAACTTTTGTCTTTGTGCCAAGCATCTAATAGTTTTTTCTTGTTTTCTGTAGATTCAAGCAGCAAAACATCTGCTACAAGCTTGATATGACCAATATTAGGGGTAAATTCAGAGACATATTCGAAGGTAACTCTTAGCCCTTCACGATCGTCGGTAGACATTGGAAGGTCTTCAGCTGCTACTTCCTTAGGAGAAAGGTTATTCTGAATGTTGATTCTTCCCTGTGCGCGGGACTTGCGCTCTGCTTCAATTTTCTTAAAGTTAAATCCTACAATACTCATGAGTGTATCACCACATTCCCTTCCGAATTGAGTCTATATAAAGATTTCTCTTGAGAAGTCAATAAAAGGGGATTTTCTACCGCTTTCCTATAGAAATAAGTTTGATATATTCAGAATGATCTTCGTCTTCCTTAAATCCCACATCCTGCCCGGAATGGCGTTTAAATTGGCTGCAAGCCTTCTTGGATGGCCAGAAAAACCAACACTTTTCTTTAAATACGGGCCAGTTAGCGCATTTTCGACAAACTGGTGCTGGATGCTCGGTTTCAACCATGAAGAGATAAGGGCTTATTAGTTTATAAATATTTTTAGAGATGACTTAGTGATTAAGATTCTAAATGGAATGAAGTCACATTAAACGCAACAATAAAAAATAGTACTTATTTTTTAAGTTGCAGAATTACAATATTTTGACACAATATTCAGCTTTTGACAATCTGTAATTCCGCAACCTTTAAATATTACTTATTTTAAAAAAAGAGTATGATAATTCCAGTACGATGCTTTTCTTGCGGAAAACCAGTAGCTCATCTCTGGGAACAGTTTAAAGAGCAGCGAAGCAAAAAGAATGCTGATCAAAAGAAGATTCTTGATGATTTAGGCCTTGAAAGATATTGCTGCAGATCCACATTCTTAGGTCAAAATGATCTTATTGAAGTTGTTGCACGGTTCAAAAAGTATTAGGGATTGATAGTTTTCTCATTTAGATTTAGATTGCTTCAGTTTGATGCGCGGCATGACGGACAACTTTCAGTTGTCCTATTCGCCACCCCGAAGGGGGCGACCCCCGGCTCATCATGCGCGCATTCCATTGCAAAATTTTAAAAAGCAAAGCCGTTGTTAGAATATATATTGCCCTTGTAGCTCAGTGGCAGAGCGATTGCCTTGTATTGGTACTTCGTCCCAATCCTTTTGGGACGCCCAAAAGTAAGCAGTAGGTCGGGGGTTCAAGTCCCTCCAAGGGCTTTTTTTAGTTAAAGAGTTCTGATGTGTATTAGTGCGACATACTTAAAGGTGGAAACATGAAAGGAAAGAAAACATTATGCGCACTAATTGCTGCAGCTGCTTTGGCTTTGAATGGATGTAAATCACAAGAAACACAGATTCCATTGCCCATCATTTCTTCAAGTTATACAATTCCGGCAGATAGTGCTACTGAAAGCATTACCTTTGCATTAACAGAGCATGGGACTGACCGTGATGTGCTCAGAATAGAAGAACAAATTGTTGTTCCTGCAATAAAAGAAGGGAAACCTTATACACATCTTTTAATGGAAGGGCCATTGACCCAATATGGAAAAGATATTAGTAATATTACTGAAAAATATGTTTTTGATCGCGTTAAAAAAGATAAACAAATACATAATTTTGAAAAAGAAAATGATTATTTTAATTATTATAAACTAAGAGAATTTCTCTACAAAAAGGTAAAAGAAAAATTAAGTAAAATACCTTCTGAAAAATTAGAAGAAGGAAACAAAGCTCCTTTCTTTTCTGAATGGGAAGTCTCAAAAATTCTTATGTGCTGGGCTTATGGAATGCTTCCCCAGTATTTCGAGGCGCTTCCAAAAAAGTATCTCGAATTATGCATACGTGATATTACTTCTCCAGTTGAGGGCTTTGAAAGCGAGGTAGCAAAAGAGAAAATGCCTGATTACTGGCAGCAATCACAGAGACAGAATTTAAAGAATGTAGTACATGGAAGAAATGCATTCATGAAACATGAACTAATCTCCATCCTTGACCAAAAAGGAGAAGAGAAAAGAAGATATTTATGCGTAATCGGAGCATTTCACTATGATGTTGCAGAATATTTCAAAAAAACGAATGAGCGCGTTAAGGTCGTTTATTTGCGACCTATTCGCACATATGAAGCAAAAGTCATAGAAGATAATCAATACCAGCTTACTGCGAATGAAAGAGAACAACTCATAAGAGATCTAGAAACTGAAGCTGCATTTAATAAATTTCGAGCCTCACTTGAGGATTGTATGCATGAACTTCAAAATAAGGGAATAATCTGTAAATCAATTTATGACTTGCGCAGAGAACATCTCCTAACCTTTAGAAACAGGTAAGGGTATATTTCTTTCTTTTTTAAATTTCTTGTTAAAGCCAATGGTTTTTAAGTTGTGGGTTAAGGTAGGTAATTAAACAGGTAACCCGCAACATTTAAAAGAGCGAAATTGTTTAATCTGTTAAGGTGATGCGTGATGGCTAAAAAGGGTGAGCGATTAATTGGATTCTATGGTACTGAGTGCGGACATTGTCATGCAATGGAACCAGTAATTAAACAATTTGAGAAAGAAACTGGAAAAAAAATTGAGAAATTAGAAGTGTGGCATAATGGAACAAATGCTGCATTCTTTGAAGAATGTGATGGCGGTTTCTGTGGAGGAGTTCCTTTTTTCTACAACGAGAAAACAAAAGCAAAAATTTGTGGTGAAGCTACACTTGCGGAACTCAAGAAGTGGGCGGGAGCCAAATAAGATATGATTAGTGCGATTCACAAGCCGCAGTGGTTGACAATACGTCCACCTACAAATCAGTTTCATGAAGTTAAAAATATTCTCAGAAAACATGAACTAGTGACTGTGTGCGAGGAAGCGCATTGTCCGAATATGTCTGAATGCTGGAGCGGGGGAACTGCGACATTCATGATTTTAGGTGATACGTGTACACGAGGTTGCCAGTTTTGCGCGATTAAGAGCGCAAAAATTGGAAGAGCTGTTGATCAAGATGAACCAAGGAAACTTGCGTCTGCCATTAAAGAAATGGGAATTATTGATTATGTTGTGATAACGTCTGTTGATCGAGATGATCTGGAAGATCAAGGGGCATCACATTTTGCTGCATGTATATCAGAAGTTAAAAGGCAAGTGCCAGGGATTCTTGTAGAAGTGTTGATTCCTGATTTCAGAGGAAACAAAGATGCGATTGAAACAATTATTTCTGGGAAACCAGATGTGATTGCACATAATGTTGAAACAGTGGAACGATTGCAGGGAAAAGTAAGAGATAGGAGAGCAAATTATATTCAATCATTGCAAGTGTTGCAATATGTGAAACAGATTAATCCTGAAATTATTACTAAGTCGTCAGTCATGCTTGGGCTTGGAGAGAGGCAAGATGAAATCGAGAAAGCAATGGATGATCTTCGAATTCATGAGGTTGATGTTGTAACGTTTGGACAATATCTGAAACCAAAGAATTGCAGTTTACAAGTGCAGGAATATGTGAGACCTGAATTGTTTGAGGCTTACAAAAATACGGCATTGAGAAAAGGATTCCTCTACTGCGCTTCAGGGCCATTTGTTCGGAGTTCGTACAAAGCAGGAGAATATTTTTTGAAACATCATATTGATACGAGGGGTGCAGCATGACTCAGAAAGTTGTAGCTAAGTTTGCAATTGAATATGTGCAAGTCATGGATGAGAAAGGGAAGATTGACAAAAAGTTAATGCCCAAAATTAAAGACAGTGAAATCAAAGATATTTATAGAATGCTTGTGAAAATACGAACTTTTGATCTTAAAGCATTGAAATTACAAAGACAAGGAAGACTTGGAACATATGCACCTACATGGGGACAGGAAGCAAGTCAAGTAGGAACAGTGTGGCCTTTGAAAAAGACAGACTGGGTGTTTCCGACATTTCGAGAGAATGGCGCAGTGATTGCACGAGGCTGGCCTATGCATCAATTGCTCCAATACTGGAATGGAGATGAAAGAGGACAGCTAATTAAGGATAATAGAACATTTCCTATTGCAATTCCGGTTGGAACGCAAGCCCCACATGCGGTTGGAGCGGCGTGGGCGGCACAAATTCAAAAGAAGAAAGATGTTGCCCTGGTGTACATGGGAGATGGGGGAACTTCAAAGGGAGATGTATATGAAGCAATGAACATGGCAGGAGTGTTTAAGTTGCCAGTCATATTCGTATGCCAGAACAATGGGTTTGCGATTTCAGTATCACGGAATAATCAGACTGCTGCAGAGACTCTTGCGCAGAAGGCGATTGGTGTGGGTATATATGGAGTGCAAGTAGATGGAAATGATGTGCTTGCTGTTTTGAAAGTTACTAATGAGGCTGTTGATAGGGCACGGAAAGGAAAGGGGCCTACTTTTATTGAATGCATCACGTACCGAATGGGAGACCACACTACATCTGATGATGCACGACGGTATAGGTCAGAGAAAGAAGTGAAAGCGTGGGAAAAGAAAGATCCGATTCTTCGATTACAGTTGTATATGGCAGGCAAAAAAATCTGGAATAAAAAAGAAGAAGGAAAATTACTTGAAGCTGTGAACAAAGAAGTGGAAGCGGCAGTTGCAAAAATGGAAGCTCTTGATAAACCGAATCCAGAAGATATGTTCAAGTACACTTTCAAAGAAATGCCGCCAATTCTTGCAGAGCAGATGGCTGAGATGAAGCAAATGCTTGAGTTACATGAGGAACCAAAAGAAAAATGACCATAATGACAATTCTGGATGCAGTGAGGCATACACTTGATAGAGAAATGCAGAGAGATAAAAATGTGGTTGTGCTTGGGGAAGATGTAGGGAAAAATGGAGGAGTGTTTAGGGCCACAGATGGATTACAGAAAAAGTATGGGATAAATCGAGTTATTGATACTCCTATTTCTGAGACTTGTATTGTTGGAATGGCACTTGGTGCTGCGGCTGCCGGAATGAGACCTGTAGCAGAGATTCAGTTTGATGGATTTGTTCATGGAGCGATGGATCAGCTGCTTAACCATGTTTCACGGATAAGAACAAGGTCAAGGGGAAGGTTTTCTGCTCCGATGGTTGTTAGGGCACCGTATGGTGGAGGGATTCATGCACTTGAACATCACTCAGAAAGTTTTGAAGCTCTTTATGCACATATTCCAGGACTAAAAGTTGTGATTCCATCTTCGCCTTTGACTACAAAGGGATTACTTGCAGCTGCAATACGCAATCCAGATCCTGTGATGTTTTTAGAGCCCAAGAGAATTTACAGGGCTATCAAAGAAGATGTACCTGAAAAGAAAGATATTACAATGGAATTGGGAAAGGCACGGGTTGAAGCAAAGGGGAATGATGTAACACTTATTTCATGGGGAGCCATGATGAAAGAGTGCAGACAAGTGGTGATAGAATCAAAATATGATATTGAGCTTATTGATATGCAGACAATTTCGCCTTTTGATCGCGAAACAATTGAGAAATCTGTTAATAAGACCGGACGGGTTGTTGTGGTTGAAGAAGCACATAGAACAGGAGGATTTGCGTCTGAAATTATTCAAAGTATTAATGAACATTGCATTTATCATCTTGAAAGTGCGCCAGTACGGGTTTCAGGGTATGATGTTGTGTTTCCGTTGTTTCAGTTAGAGGATGCGTATATGCCACATGTAAAACAAATTCAATTTGCAATTGAAAAGGTGATGGGGCAGTGAATCTGACGATAATTGAAGCTGTTCGTGATGGATTGAATTGTGCTCTTAAAAGTGATAAAAATGTCATGATTATTGGAGAAGATATTGGGAAAAATGGTGGTGTGTTCAGGGCGACTGATGGATTGCAGAAGAAGTATGGCAAGAACAGGGTGGTTGATACGCCGCTTGCTGAAGCGGGGATTATTGGGAGTGCTATAGGATTGGCGGTTGCGGGAATGAAGCCAGTAGCTGAAATTCAGTTTATGGGCTTTTTATCGCCTGCGTTTGAGCAAATTATTTCTCATGCTGCGCGTGTACGGACAAGATCACGAGGAAGGTTTGGGTGTTCAATAGTAATCAGGACTCCATATAGTGGAGGGGTAAAAGCACCAGAACATCACTCGGAAAGTACAGAGGCATTTTATATGCATACACCTGGAGTTAAGGTTGTGATTCCAAGTAGTCCGTATGATGCGAAAGGATTGCTTATTGCTTCAATTCGTGATCCAGATCCGGTGGTGTTTTTAGAGCCGACACGAGTATATCGCGCTATTCGGGAAGAGGTTCCTTCGAAAGCGTATGAAATTCCACTTGGGAAAGCGAATGTTGTGCAAGAAGGAAATGAGTGTACAGTTATTGCATGGGGAGCTATGATGAGGGAATGCAGAAAGGCAGTTGAGGAAAGTAAAAGGTCAGTTGAGCTTATTGATCTGCGAACAATTTATCCAATTGATTATGCGACTATATTTGAATCAGTGGAGAAAACCGGGAAAGTGCTGATTGTGCAAGAAGCGCCTCGTACTTGTTCTGTGAGTTCTGAACTTGGGGCAACAATTCTTGAAAATAAATTTTATTCCCTTGATAGGCCAGTTAAAAGAATTACTGGATGGGATACTGTAATGCCGCTTGCGTTGTCAGAGCATGCGTATATTCCTAGTGTTAATAAAATAATTCATGAAATTGAGGAGTTGTGCCAATAATGGGATATGAATTCAAATTTCCGGATGTAGGAGAAGGAATCCAAGAAGGTGTGCTTGTGTCTTGGAAAGTTAAAGAAGGAGATACTGTTAAAGTTGATCAGGTGCTTGCAGAAGTTGAAACTGACAAAGCTGTAGTCGAAGTGCCGGCACCGGTTGCGGGAACGATTATTTCATTATTTGCAAAAGCTGGTGAAACAATCAAGGTAGGCCAGGTAATTCTAGTTATTGGACAGAAAGGGGAGAAAGCGCAGAAACCAATGAAGCAAGATACAAAAATATCGCCTAAGATAGATGAGCATGGTAGCGGGAAGTCAGTTGTAGGAGTACTTGAGGAAGCTGAAGAGCCTGTTAAGGCTGTAAAGAAGGAAGCTAAAAAGGGGAATGAAAAGCAGATTGTTATGGCAAGTCCTAAAGCACGGAAGGCTGCTAAGGATTCAGGAGTAAGTTTATCATTAGTAACTGGAAGTGGACCCGAAGGGGAAGTGGTTGCGTCAGATGTTGCAAAGGGTTCGAAAGTAACAAGCGTTTCAAGTGAAATTAAACATGTAAGGAAATATGATTTCTATGGGATGGTGAAAAGAATACCTTATTCTGGTATTCGAAAGATTATTGGTGATCACATGGTGGAGGCAGTTACTAAAGTTCCACATGTAACACATCATGATGAAGCTGATGTGACGGCGCTTGCAAAATTGCGAGAGAAAGAGAAGAAGGGAGCGGAGAAAAAGGGGGTAAAGTTAACGTTCCTTCCGTTTGTGTTGAAAGCTCTTGAAGAAAGTCTCAGGGAGCATCCAATGCTGAATAGCAGTCTCGATGAGGAAGAAGGAAATATTATTGTTAAAGATTATTACAATATCGGGATTGCGGTTGATACTGAAGCTGGATTGCTGGTTCCAGTTGTGAAGCAGACTAATCAAAAAGGTATTTTGACGCTTGCGAAAGAGATTGATGAACTTGCAGCTAAAGCTAAAGCTCGCAAACTTGATGCAATGGATATGAAAGGTGGAACGTTTACCATCACGAACTATGGATCTGTTGGAGGGAAGTTTGCAACGCCTATTGTAAATTATCCAGAGTGTGCGATTCTTGGGCTTGGGAGAATTGAGGAGAAAGTCATGGTGGTTAATGGGAAAGTTGTGGTTAGAAAAGTGCTTCCATTTTCAATTTCATTTGATCATCGGATTACAGACGGAGCGGAAGTTGCAAGATTTGCGAATACGTTTAAATCACATCTTGAGGATCCAGGATTATTGTTGATGGATTTCTTGTAGATTAAAACTGGGTATAACAGGCTCCTTTTTCTAATCCAGGCTGGTTGGTCCATTCATCTGATGAGTATTTGTTGGTCAGAGTCTTAAATATTGCATGCTCTACATTTGTTAATTCTGATGGCTTCCACTCAAAACCATCAAGGATAGAGGCTTGAAGTACTTTGTAAAAAGATTGACGAGAGATTGTAATGTGGTCTTGCAATGAAGTAACCTTGCTTCCAAGGAACTCAGGAGAGAGATTGAATAATGAGGAATGGAGGTTTGTATCAAGTTCATTAATGATTGTGCCGTGTTGCAAATAGATGCCATTTGTTATTTTAGCGGCGTTGCCTGAAATCTTTTTGTTGTTGATGAGAATGTCATTATTGTTTTTTATTTCAGGCGAAAGTGAAAGGGATTGAAATGCGGCAGATAGTTTGTTGCAAAAGAAACGATAGATTCCAGTTACTGAGGTGTCTTGAAACAATGTAATGGGAGCGGCGATTGCATAAGTGAAATCTGAGGAGCCATGGAATACGGCTCTGCCACCGGTGATTCTTCGGACAATGGGAATGTTGTGTTTGGTTGCGAGGGTTGTGTTGATTTCAGTTATTGACTGGTTGACGCCTATCGATATACCTGCAGGTTTCCAGTCGT
>CAZNVD010000008.1:0-4517 GCA_964576505.1 uncultured Methanosarcinales archaeon | reverse complement strand
CGCAGCATTGGAATGTTGGTTTGAGAAACGATTTGGATCATTGTTTCATCAAGGGCCATATTCTGTGCAGGGGAATATGGGTGGGGTGAGAAATAACGCCAGATCATGTAGATTGGATCAAGTTGTTATTAATAAGGTTTGATGCAAAAGCATATAAGAAATAGTACATTTTGTAAGCCATGGATATTGTAGGATTCTGTTATTCAGGTATGGAGCAAATTGCTATTGAGGAAGTAAAAAGGCTGATCGGGAAAAAAGGGATAGCTACTGAAGGTGCAATAATTATTGATAAGTGTACTGAAGAGGATTTACACAAGCTTGCGTATTTTACACAGAGTTTGTTCAGGATTGCGGCATATGTTGGTCAGGTTCCTTGCAAAGATGGAAATTTCAAATTAACTGATAAAACATCATTTAATTTTCTGAAACATAAAACGTTCAAAGTTGAGTGTATATCGGAAATTGAAGATAGAATTGAAATGGCAGCGGCAGTGGGTGAACAGATTCTCGAGCTGGTTGAGTGTAAAGTGGATTTAAAGAAGCCTCAATGTATTGTGGTTTGTCATATTTCTCAAGAGATGATGATTCTTGGGAATGATGTGTCGGGTTATGATTTGAGCAGAAGAGAGTATAAAGTGTTTAGTCATAAAGAATCTGTGAAAGGTCCAATAAGTTATGCACTTGTAGCTTTTAGCGGATTTGATGGATCACAGGAGATACTTGATCCGTTCTGTCGTGGAGGAGATATTGTGATTGAGGCAGCGTATATTGCTAGCGGATTTCCGGTGCGACATTTTGAGAAAGATAAAATGGCATTTATTCCACGGGTGTTTTTAGAGCAAATGGATGTTTCAATAAAGAAGTTTAAAGGAAAGATAAATGGAGCTGATGGGTTATTTCAGAATATTCAAGCGGGAACGAAGAATGCTAAAATTGGAGGGGTGGGAGATTCGATTGAATGGTGCAGAGTTGATTTAGAATGGATTGATATTAAGTTCAAAAAAGGGGAGATTGATTTGATTGTGACAATGCCTCCTCTTCCTCGACAATATCTTCTGAAGAATGTAATGAAAGAATATGATACTTTCTGGAAGCAGGCCAAATATCTTGTTTCTAAAAGTGGAACGGTGACGGTGATTGATAATCCGCTGTTCAGGGAAGCGGCGACTAAAGCAGGATGGAAAATGGAGAAAGAAGTAACAATTAAGAAAGGTCAGGCTGTTTATAATATTGTGAGTTATGGAAGGGGAAAGTAAAGAGGGAAATGAGGAAGGATTATCTGATTATTGTATTAATCATGTTGACTACATTCTGATACTTGGAATCTTTGATTTTGCATAGTTGTTTTACTATTTGCTTTTTGTTTGCAGTGAAAAGCATGTTTGCACGGATAAAACTGTCAATACTTAAACTGCCCAAGCCAGTATCTTTTTGTTTAAGTTCAATGCAATAATTATCTTGAGGTATTTTTTGCGAAGTTATCTGGCATAGAAGAATATCTTCTCTCATCTCATTAGAAAGTACCAAGCAAGGTCTGAGTTTTCTATCTTTTAAATCAGTGTACGGAAAAGGAAATAAGACTATATCTCCTTTTGCAAATGAGCCCATGCTTGATCCTCCTCTTTAGAAAGCCAATTCTTTGCTAATGATTCCTCACTTGCCAAATATGTTTGAAGCCCATTCAAGGACTCATCTTCAAACAATTTTTCTCTAATTAATTCTCTGATGAAATCCTGCAAGTTGTCAAAGCCAAGAGAGTCTGCACAGGACTTAGCAGTATTAAACATTTTATCTGACAATTTCAAGCTTATTTGCGTACTCATGCGTACTATTATGTATTAATTAGTATTTAAATGTATTGGAAAAGCTGAAGTTGTGGATTTTGACAAACTTAAGATAGGCTAGTTTAAGGTGAAAAGCAAGAAACCATATAAACGAACCAAAAGAAGGAGTTTAAAATGGCGGCTGAAATAGAATCTTCCTATGCTGGAATTGTAAGAATATTACACATCTTATACTGTCCTATTCAAGTAAATGATCCATGGATAGAAGAAAAGAAAAATGTCGTCTTAGCTGATTTTAAAGATTCAGCAATGAGACAGAAAATAAATAACGTGTTTGCCGAAGAAATACCTGCGAGGAATGTCAATCAATCTGTAGTATTATATGAAAAAGTTCCGTATGAAACTGCTCCACTCAGAGGCGCATATATTTATTCTCCTGCGGCTAATAATCATATCGATTTACATGTTGATGGAATTATTATACCTGGAGAACCTATCTTGATTCAATCATTGGCCAAAAATATAGATGAGATATTAGAAGGCACTTCAGATATTAGACTTGTTAAATTGGGGAATAAATTTTTTGTTACAGATCCTCAATTCCGTATTGCCCTTCGAAGAGAATTAGAACGTGTAGATCCTCTCGATAGTAAAATTTTAAATTGTCAACTTGATTATGTAGATGCAGAAACTGAATTACGAAGTGCAGGAATATTTACTCAATCTGATAATGGAACTTTAGGCTGGAGTAAGAATTTATGAAACAATTTTTATTTTTGTATCCAATTCATCAATACATAGACCAGGAGATAAAAAAGGGAGCTCACATTATTAGAGATGAGAATAAAGAAAAAGAATTTCTGAAACGATTGAATCAAGCAACTTCTGAACATGAAAAAGAAGTGATAAGACAAGAGGCTTTGCAAGCAATAAGATTAGAATTTAGAGTTAGGTATAGAGATCAGTTAAATGCTTGTATTGATGCAAGATATAGACAGAAGGATTTTGGGATAAATTATGCGGTGTTTGATGGAAGTCCTGTGTCTGATGTCATCAGACTTCAAAGATCTGATAAAATTATTCAGGTTGGAATGAATTTTGAAACTCATACAACAACGCAAGCAAATGGCGAATTTCCTTATCCTGATCCAGATTATGTTCTAAATCAAATTCCTGAAACAAATGTATTACGTATTGCAGGATTTCATATGTGGGATTGTGTTGAAAAGATAGCAAAGAGAGCATATGAAAGAGGACTAGATACACTTGTTGATGAGGATTTAACTGAATTTTTTAATATGAGATTGAAGGATCCAGATTTCAAGATTGATAGATATCCATCGTACAACCCAAGAAAAATACCAGGTGATTTTTTTGAGATGTTTATGGCGGCAAGAGAAGATAAACCATGGTTGTGGCAGGAGTATTGATGGATGATTTCTGAGTTGAGTTCTTAGAACAAAGGTCTAATGCAACATTTTGTAATTTGCTACGCAACTAAGAGAAACTCCAAGTAACCAGATTCTAGTAAGCCAGATTTTAACACAACCATAAAAAATTATTCTAATTTTAACACAACTATAAAAAAATTTGTAGAATTTTTTGAGTTGCGGAATCACCTCACTTTTAGCTAAGAAATCACTTTAGAGCATCGGTGATTCCACAACCTTTAAAAAGCATTATTTATCAAGATGGTTTGCAGGCTAGGCCGGGGAGTTAGCCCTTCCCTGTAACCGCAAACGGGCTCTATGCGGGGCTGAAGCAATTCCAGCGACGTAATGCGGGAGGTCTGGTCCTTAGCCGGACGTTGAGGTCTTGTCCTGTCTGATGCGATCACTCAGGAACCGGGTCAGATCCTGACGGAAGCAGCCCTTACGGTTTGATTGTATGCTTTCAGGAGCGCAGGACTGAGAATGGTTAAGGGTAGCCACCCTTTCGTGTTATGACCATGGAATTGTGTGCCTGCGCTTTTTATTTTAATTCTGAGACTGAGAAACAAATGATTCTGAGAAACTATAAACACTAGAAACACATTAACCCATATCAGGCAAATCGCCACCAAACTGTTTCATGAATTGCTTCATCTTTTTTCCGCCGGGTTTCATGACTTTGAGAAGTTTCTGGGATTGACGGAATTTTTTTAATAATGCTCGGACTGAGTCTTCGGAAGTGCCTGAGCCTTCTGCAATCCGTTTCACGCGAGCGCCTGTAATCACATCAGGATTTGATAATTCTTCTTCAGTGCAGGAATCAATTATGAATTTCCACTTTTTCATGTTCTGTTCTTCGCCTTCGAGCATCTCTTTTGGAATATTCATTTTACTCATGCCTGGAATTAATTCCATGATCTTACTGAGCGAACCCATTTTTTGCATTGATTCTAATTGTTGATACAAATCGATAAGACTGAACTGACCTTTCATCAATTTTTTAGACATGTCGGCGGCTTCTTCTTCAGTGAAAGCTTCTTTTGCTTTGTCTAAAAGAGTTTTTAGATCTCCCATTCCAAGAAGACGTGAAACGAATCCAACTGGCTCGAACTTTTCGAAATCTTTTACTGTTTCACCAGTTCCGATGAATACAACGGGAGCGTTTACGGATGAACAGGCCGATAATGCGCCTCCGCCTTTTGCGGAACCGTCCATTTTTGTAATGATGACACCTGAAATTGAACAATTTTGTTTGAATGCGTCGGCTTGAATAAAACCGAGTACTGCATCCTAAATCGCCGCT
>CAZNVD010000007.1:19286-42558 GCA_964576505.1 uncultured Methanosarcinales archaeon | reverse complement strand
AAATCTGATCTTCTCTCAATATTAAATTTGCCATCCAGTAAAGAAGGACAATTTTGCAGAGGAATTGACTGAGTTCCAAGTTTAATTTCTCTAATCAGAACAACTCCGGAATCTTGTCTGAAATCACCTGTTTGTGGAACCTGAGTTCCCCGTTCAGGACAATATTTAGGATAATTAGTTGAATCAAGAATCTGTAAATTATTAGATGTGCTTAATTGACCAAGATGTATTACAAATGTAGCTCTTGCTCCATTCTCATTTCTCCGTGAAGTATATTGCACTGAATTTACCCCAACCGGCGCTCCCTGTCCTCCACTTAAAGCATAATTTGCATCCCGCGGACATCCATTAGGCTCATCACGACCATTTCCATCAACACACACTTCAAACGTAGCAATTGTCTGATAAGGATAACAAATATTCAAAGTTATATCCTGCCGCAATCTTTGTCCCGTAATAATACCAGCACTTCCCTTAACACTATAGAATTCCTGTTGTCCTGGTCCATACTGACTCTTTCCTTGCAATCTTTGCAGTTTCCCAGATGAAAAATCAACCCCAGTAAGTATCTGCGGATCAAATCCACTAAATGTAGCCTTTGTTGTTTCAACTGAATGTGAACCTTTATTTTCAATAGAAAAATCAAATATTAATGACTGACTAGGAGAAATCTGAATTGTCCGCCCATCACCAAGCGAAATCACCAATGCCTCTGTTCCTTTCAAATGTTCTGCACTGCTCACACTGTTATCTCCTTCACCAATACCAAGAAATCGCTTAGTAGTCGATGCTTGATTGCACCCTGCTAAAACAACTAGAAAGATACAGAAAATTATCCGCAATAATCGAATATTCATTGACACCAACCCTTTTTCACAGCCATAAAAGAGCTACAGATTATTTAAATATATCGGGTTTAGTCTACGATAAAGTTTCTCATTAGACTCAGTCCAAAAATAGCTGCACTAAACTTATAAAAAGTAAAAATATCAAAGTTATATGCAAGAATTGAATAAATTCACACCAAAAAGAACAATCCCATACATAATTTTTACTGCAGCCATAACAACTGTTGTTTCAGCCAATGAGTTACTTGCTTTCACAGAAAACATTGCTGCAAATCCTCTGCTCATAATCCTTTACTCAGCAATATTTTATATATTAGCAAGGATACTTATAGAAGAGGTTTCAAATGAACAAAACAAGCACATATGAAGAATTTTTTGAAAAACACAGCAAACTATTAGAGTTTTTATTTATCCTAACGATAGCTATGCTTATTGGAAAATTTTTAGGAGTGTGGTAAAAACCATGGACAGAGCAAATAAGTTTCAAGAATTCTACAAACGTCATGACACATCAATTCAGTTCATTATTTTCTATATTCTCTTTTTAATAATTTCTAAATATGCTGGTTTGTGGTAATCTTAAAGTAAGGAGTTGATTCATGGAAAAAATAAATAAAGATAATAATTGGAGCGCATGTGATAAAATTGCACTCACTATGCTAATATACATGCTAGTTCTCATAATAGGTACATATTTTGGCTGGTTACACCCCTAGATCATCAGCAAAATCTATATAAACATCAACTATTCTTAAGAAACCATGAATCAGGTGATAAACTTCTTTGTTGCTTCAGACACAAATGAAGTTGCAAAAGCACTAGACAATGCACTTGCCTTTGTTCCTCAAATCTTTGGAGGAGATAAAAACACAATTATTTTCTTTACAATAGTTTTTGTTTTCATTCTTATGTATGCAATCCTTCTTGCAGTATTCTCAACTCCAATGTTTAAGCACGTATTTCAAAATTCGAGCGGCGGAATCAATAAACAAGCAAAAGTCGCAGCATTTTCTTTGGCGGGCATCGCAATTCTCGCATTATTTGTTTCAAAATCAGTATCAGATCTTACAAATAATGTAACACAATTGTTAGGTGGCCTTAACACAACACTCACGCTCCTGTTTGCAGCTGGTGGATTCTTCTTAATATTCTTTTTATTCCAGGCCTTTGAACCAAAAGACGAAGACAAAGCTGGATTAGCAAGTTTCCTCGGCGCAGTATT
This sequence comes from uncultured Methanosarcinales archaeon, assembly GCA_964576505.1. GTDB lineage: Archaea > Nanobdellota > Nanobdellia > Woesearchaeales > WJKV01 > CAZNVD01. Next base: position 40,488 of record CAZNVD010000007.1, on the reverse strand, counting down.
CGGGATTTCATTTATTATAATAAATACTCCAAATAGTCCAACTGCTCAAGGATTCGCATATCTTGCACTCATGGCAGTCGTAGGCATAGGCTTATTCGTAAAATTCGCAGGTCATGAATCTCCAACACTTCCTCGTCCTGGTTTTGGTAGAGTTGACAAAACTCATGCAAATGATCTAATTGCCAAAGTTAAACAAGCAAGGACGGATAAAGAAAATATACCTGGCCACGCTACAGCTAATCAAAATGTATTCGACACCATCATTGCTAAACAAGTTTCTCTAGAAACTAAAGTATCAAAAGCAACCACAGTTGCAGAACTATCAAAACTGGAATCTAAATTAAGAAACCTCAAAAAAGAGTTTGAAAATTTCGTCTGGGCATAAATTTCACACCAATAATATTCTTTAATTAAAAGTAGCAAGCTTTTTAGGAATAATAACTTTCTTTCCAGATTGTGTATCAACAGAATTTGGCACACTCTGCACAGGTGCAGGAGCAGCTTGAACAACTGGTGGTGCTACAGATGGCGTTCTCAGTGCAGGAGTCACTTGTGGTATATTTGTACTTGGAGTTCTTGAATAAATATTATTCAAATGTTCAGTAAGATACAATTGTTGATCTTGAATCCTAAGCAGTTTGCCACGATAAGTAGAAAACAACACTTTAAGATCATAATCAGAAATGTGGTGTACATTTTCCGCATAATACAAAATGCTTGAAAGCAATTCCATATATTGTTTCTTCTTTCGTCTATCACCATGATCTTCCGCTTGAATCGCCTCACGGCAGAATTTTCCTAAATGAATATGACTAGGTTCAGGTTTCGCAAACAAAGCCTCGGCAATCTCCCGTCCTTTTAGAATGATTGCATCTTCATCTGTTAACTTAAGATATTCTCGTTCCAATCGATCCAATGTTGCAAAAACATCATAATAATGTTTTTTCGCTGGTTTCACACAAGACCAATCATAATTTGATAATTTAGAATAATAGGAATCAGTCAGAGTGTCACGTGGAGTTACTTCAGCTGGTAAAACATTTATTTGATCAACTGCAGCTAATTGTTCTAAATCTGCAAGTTCAGCAGGATTCAGTGGATGATTCAAATCATCAGCCAATGTAGCTGGTCTTTGAGGTATTGATGCAGCAGGAGCTGCCACAGGTTCAGAAGCATGAACTGGTTTTGGAACTGGTGGAGCTGCTGGTTCTGGAGCAGGAGGTGCAACTGGAGTTGGTACTGCAACAGGTTCAGGAGCAGGAGGTATAGGTGTTGGTGCTTCAGGAGCAACAACTGGTACTGGAGCAGGAGGTGCAACTGTAGTTGGTACGGCAACAGGTTCAGGAGGTACAGTTGGAGTTGGTGCAGAAGCTGAAGATGTAGGGGATGTAGCAACAGCTGGTGCTGGAACTGTATTCACAGGCTCAGAAGGCAACTGATTTGAATTTTGTGGAAGAAGATCTCGTTGGAGTTGTTCATTTCTTTGATCAAGTTCTTTTCCACGTTTAATAGCATCAGCTAATCTTTGCTCAAGCTCTCTAACTATTTCACCCGAATTATGTTCAATCTCAGTCATGTCGCATCAAAATACTTTTTAGATAATAAAAAAAGAAATAATAACATAAGTTTACTTAGTTACCAAATTAAGCACTTGGACTGCCTGGATTCACCTGATTTTTAATGCGTTGAAGATATTCTCCTTTATCAAATTTGATAGCATTTTTAGCTTCTACATATCCAATTGCAATTTTAAGTGTAGCAATTTTTTCTTGATCCAAATACTCATCATTCTCTTTCCTCAATTTAGCAAGATAAGCATCAATTTGATTTTGAGTTGGAATTGCAGGTGCATCACCACTTAAATCACCATATGCTTCTTCAACTGCCCTAAAAAGATCTACTGGTGGTTGGCTTGCTGTACTTCTTTCAAAACCTTCTCTAAGCAAAGTTCCAAGTTTTGATTCAAGATCTGTTATAATCTGTTTATCATCTATTTTTTTAGGTGCTGCCATTTTTTCTTTTCCTCCGTCTTCTAAAACATCGCCTTGTTCATTAGGCAAAAAAGTACCGTCTGGACCTCTTGGCCTCTCCCGAGCAGATTCATTCCGAGATCTCCTACCAAACCATCCAGTCATTGTTAATTTTTCACCACTATGAAGAGACCTCACTTTACCAATATATAAAGATTTCCATCAAAGTACCCCAAAAATACCCTAAAACAGTAATAAACCCCCCTTAAAACAAATGAGAAACCCTTGATTCTATTGATCCCAAGCAACCCAGAAACCCATGATTCCAGAACTAATTCTTCAAAAACTCAACAATTTTCCCTTTAATCGTTTCATTCCTCTCAAGCATCCTAAGCCCATGATTCGCATTCTCCAATAATATATACTGACATCTATTTTGGCAAATATGCTTCATCGTCTCACCAGATTGTGCACTATATTCATCTTCTTTACTTGCCACAATCATCCCAAGTCCTTGGAAATTTAGCATCTTCTCTCTCACATCTAACCCGCGATAACTCAAACCAGGAGAAAGCAATACAACTTTTTCCTCGGGCTGACTCGCAAGCAACACAGCATTCGCACCAAGTGATGCTCCCACATATGAAATCTGCTTATATCCGCTACTCACAAGAACTTGTTTCAATGTTCTAATATCCTCAACCATCAGCTGGAAATCAGATTCATTAAATGAAGCAATATTCCCTTGACTCGCTCCATGCCCCCGAAGATCAATAGCAGCAACTCCAAGTCCTTCTTCAGCAAGACTATTCCCAAAATCAACCCAATCCTCTTTCCGTCCCCCAAGTTGATGCACTAAAATAACAGCGTTCTCTTTCACAGGTCCCTCAATATACAAAACAGAAAGGCTCAACCCATCAGGCGTCACCACACTTACTTCTTTTGTAGTCAAAGTTGCAGTATTCTCAAGCATAGTACAACCCATTAGAAACATAAACAATAAACAACCAATCACTAACCTCATTTTCATATCTCCAAATAACAACTACATCTATTTAAGTTTTATAGTGTCAGAAAAAAAGAAGGTAGTCAACACATACGCCACCTTTTGTTGTCTATGATAGACATATTGCCATTTTACTAAGCCCGAGAAACTCGGTTGCACCGGCGAGGTTCCGCGTTTCAGCCTCAGTCATTCCAATAAAGTCCTCATTCCCTTTCTGTCACCAGAAAGCCCCATGATTCATACCACTGGAACCGGGATTTCGTTTCTGTAGGAAGAGCCACAGTTTTCCTGTGCTGCATCCCGGCAGTCGCCTTTTGATGGTGGGTGGACGTTCCTCCGTTAGACGGAAGGGCAATTATGTCAACTACCAGATTGCATTTCTAAAAGCTTCATTTATAAACATTTCCTCAAGATCCACTTGATACCTGAGAAACAATAGTTACCAGAAACACAACTATCTTCTTCTTTTTTTGCTGCTTGGCTTTTTACCAGAATGATGCGCCTTCATATCCTTCTGCAATAATCGTGATTCGAATGAAATCAATCTAATCTCTTGAGTCTGGTTTTGAATAACTTCTGACAGCTCTTCACGCATATTCTCAAGAACCGCAAGCACCAACACACCAAGCACAACCACGAGCCAGATAAGAACAGTCTTCATAAAATCCCATGATATTTCAGATCCCGCAGCAATAAATTTGCTTTGGATCAATCCAAATCCAAGAATAATTACAATGATACCAATAAACAGAAGAATTTTTTCGAATGTATTAAGTTTCGCAGTTCTCATCTCACACCGCAAGAAAAGAATCAATTTGTTCTTTTAAATATATCTAAATTAATAATTAAAATCAAAACTAGTTCTAATTAACAATCCGATTCACAGTAATTGTCTGAGTTTCTCCTTGATCACGATAAACAAAGTCCAGTTTAATCACAAGCTCAGTAGTAAACGCAGCACCTTTTTCAATAGGATCCATTGTATCGCATTTCAACACAACTGGTTCAGTTCCAATCGTAAAATGATCAGCCACATCTTTAACAGCAGCTGTCTCTTTAACAGCTTTACAAATAAGTGGCTTTCCTTTAAAACTCGCAACAACCTTAAAACTTTGCTTATTCACTTTCTGACACGCCACATCAACTTCTAAATCTGGAGCAAACACCTCTCCGCCTTGCATATTTTGGATTGTAATTTCAAATGAAGTCTGAATACCTTTTTCATTCTCAATTATGCGTTGAGACACATCAGTAATCGCAACCGGGCCACCCTGACCAGAAGGCAATTCAATTTCTTGATTAAGTTCTTCAAAATTACAACTCTCCAATCCTCTCCTCGCACCAACACAACCTGATAAATCCGCCTGTGCCCGGGATTTATAGCAGACAAATGATTGCAAACTATACTCCTGCTCATCCCCAGTCACAACTGCGCCAGTAGCAGGAATATTAATCTGAGAAATAACTGTTTTTACATCTCCCTTATCTTCCAGCCCAAATCTTCCCTCAAGTTTTTCATTTAAAGGAATTGCCTGAGCAACTTCTTTCTTTTCTTTGCCCAAAGACAAAGGTGAAGCAACACGAAGTAACACAAATGCTTTATCTACATCATACGCTCCCCTATTCTCAACATCAATCTCAAAATCTGCAACCTGCTCCCCTTCATAAAAAGGCCCTGAAGGAAAATTAGGGAACACAAGCTCAACCCCCTCAACTCCCACTCTATGCTCGGGAACTATTGTCTCAATTTGAGTACATCCAGCAAGTATCAATACTACTACCATCAACACAATCCCCTGAATCTTTTGTATCAATCGCATCCTTTGTTTCATATGTTTCTCTAATTAACTTTGTCCCCAATTCCAGTCAATGTCTTAATCCTCACCACTATACTCTTTTTCGCCTGATAATCATAAAACACACTCACTTTAATTCTGCCTTGAGTAATGCCCGGTCCACGAATCAAGTCATCCGGAGTTTCAATCTTAACTTTGCATTGCACTGTTTCAAATCGTTCAATATTTCGGACTTGAGTTTTTGGAATAAGGTCCCATTTTAATTCATAATCATTCTCAGTAGCACCGGATTTAACTTCATACTCACCACTACTGCTGCCACACGAAGCTACAGTTAACCCCTTTGGCAAATACAACTCCACTTTCTCAATTTCAATTATTTTCCCATCATCCTTCTTAAAGTTCTGAATAGTAAATCCGATTGTTGACACCCGTGGTTCAACTGTTCCACCTGAAGGAACAACAATAGGTTGCTCTTCAGCTACCCCACTTTCAAGTCCAACAAGTACAGGCCCGGGACTTGATTTAGCCACAGGCGTAGGAAGATCACTTTTTGTAATAAGTTCTCTCTTCACAGAAGTAATATCAAAGTTTGTTGATTGTTTGAATGCCTGATCAAACTCCGCTTGACTGATAAAGTAAAGCGGCATATAAGATTTTGTTACAAAGTCATATGTCGCCGTTACATCAACCACAATGCTTCCAGTTGTTTTGATAGGAGCAAAACTGCAATCAACCCCAGTTCCAAACAACACTCCCCCTTCTCCCAGATTAATTTTTTCTGGTTCAGACTTGAAGTCTTTAGCATCAGTAGTCCGCCCTTCAGGCGATCCACAATTCAATGTAACAGTACACGCTTTACAATCAGCGCTTCCAGCAGGACATCTCTCTTTACAAAGTGCAGGATCAAGATATGCTCCCTTCACTCTGCCTAACAAAGACATTTTGCCATCAAAAGCATAACCATCCTGAACAGGTTCAAAATCAAGTTGCACTCCAACAGGTCTGCTTGATGAGGTATCAACTTCAGATGTATACTTATCTCCCGAAATGATCGCTCTCTGCTCCTCAATATAATCAGAAGGAAGACTGATAATTTTAGCAAGAAATTCTTGTGATGTAAGTTGTTCATAAACTAAATCTTCTGAACCTGGTATCTGATTATATATTTCACCAACAGGCAAGCCAAAAATTGGGGCGACTATAAATCCAGCAATCACCAGAAAGATAAGCAGCAAAAGTTGATTTGCCATCAAATGTGCTTCCTTTGTCTCTGAATCCCTCAAAGCAATATCATACAATACTCCCCAGAGGAAATAAAATATTAATCCAACAACAACCCCAAACCCAATTCCCTCAGTAGCTCCAATAAATCCACCTAAGACAATAGTCCAAACGACAGAGTTAAACAAAAACCACGCACGAAGAGCATGTTTTTTTTCTTTCGCTACTTGCACCCATGCAAGACAAAATAACGCAAATATTCCTGCAGTGTATAGAGAACTGGCCCACCACAGAAAGAACAAAAGTGCAGCTGCAAATGGAACCATAAGCATGATAACCCTTCCAAGAGCATCATATGAAAAGAAGTGCAACCACGCATCCCATCCTTTCTTTGAAGTTTCAGCCTTTTCTGCTTTTGCCTGCATATAAGCGGCTCTCGCCTGATCCCTTTGTGCTTGAGCCATCTCACGCAAAACAGCGACAAGCGGCGCACCTATTTTACTTCCAGCTCTTTCAATAACAGATGTAGGATTAGCCACATGATGATTTCCAGCAGCAACAACAGAATCAGGATGTACCATCAGCATAAGTGTCTCAACTATAGGTACCAGAAAAGCCAAAAGAAGCAATACAAAATATCTTCCAGTTCCCAGCACAATCACAAACACAAGAGGAATACAGAACCCGATAATCTCAAAAATAGAAAAGCTCACTCCTTTTTTCTGGTTAGCAAACGAAACTCCAAATAAAGTAGTCAGAAGTATGATAAACAAAATCAATACTTTACCATAAGTTTCTGGAATATAAGACAATAAACCAGCCGCAATCAAGCCATCAGGAAAGAATTTCTCAAAAAAAAAGACAGCATAAGCAATCAGGAGAAAATTCAACATCCACACAACATTTCCAAATGGTCCAAGAACAAAAAGCAATGATAATTTACGTTGAATAGCTGGACTTTCATCTATAAGAAGTTTGATGCCAACAGCAAGAACAGCAAAAATCACAACAGGAAGCAACCCGATGAACAACCATAGTCCAATTCCAACAATCAGAATGTCACGTTTTATTTCATTTTCATCTTTAAATTTCAAAAAAGCCCCATATCCTAAAAGAAAAAGTAAATATCTAAAACCAACAATATAGAAAAGCATTCCTGTTGCCCCAATAAATGGTGCTACTCCATACAAAAGTACATTTCCAAAATCAATCAGAGCCATAAATCACCATTCCTTAATTTGTTTCTTCAATGCGAAGATCCAGTCGGACAACATCAACATCCTGACCAGAAGGTACAAGTTGAACAGCATTAGTTCCAAGTTTTAAGAATCGCTCCACATTCTCGCTAAAGCTTCTTCCTTCAACATCTGCAAATACAGTATGTCCATTAACATAAGCTTTCAGATTTTTGAATTCAGGTGACGCAAATTCTAATTTCAGAAGAGCTTCAACATCAAGCCTGCTTAAATCCCGCATTTGCTTATCATCCATTTCAAAGTAATATGTTTTAAATTGAGGTTCTTTAGTCTCAAGCATAATCACAATATTGTCAACAAGATAAACTCCTTTATCCACTTGGAATGTAAGTTCATTCTCTCCAGCAATCAATCTGTCAGGGAAAAATTCCTTACGATAGAGATCTCCACAAACAGGCAATACATCAACCAGTACTCCACCATTCATTGTCACAGTAATCCGTCCAACTTCCGCCTGCAAACAATCAGGAAGGAATCGAAGACTACCCTTCTCAATGCTTTGCAGATCAGAATCAGTCAAAATGAAACTTGTAGAAGCCTCTCTAAGTAATTCTTCACGAACATTTGCAGTCACCCTTACATTCTCAAGATCATAATAATTTGTTCTCCAGAATAAAATACCCGGGCCATCAACCACAAATTCAATAGTATTTTCGCGGGACAAAAGTCCAGTAGGAATAGTAATTGGCGTCATTGTCGGTTGATCAATCTTCCCTTCAAAAACCGCCTCGTGATTTACAAGAATTCTAATGTTGCCGCGACCGGCAGTTTTCGTAAAACTCAAAAGCACATTCTTAACACCCTCAGGATTTTCAATTCTAAATCCGAAATTGTCAGGTCTGCCGGCAAACGCTCCCTGCTCTGGATGCACTTTATTCACTTTAACAATTTCCTGCCCCACAAAATCCGCGCGCAGATGAATCGAAGGAAGATTATGTTGAATCGGTTGATCACGTTGTTCTGTAAGTTTCCTCGGCGTTTCCTGAAGTAGAATTACTTTAGTTCCGCCTGAAATCCCGCCAGTCTGTCCACCTAAACCACTTCCATCTCCTGAAAGAATTTCATTACGATATGATTCTGGAATAAATAAAATATAGAGAAGCAATAAACCTGCAATAATCGCAACCAACGCAGCTGCACCTGATCCCTTAGCCCCTCGCTTATTCATACTACCCCGTTTAAATAGTTCACAACTTATATATGTTTCGCAGACAAAAGTATCAACACAACAAAGAATCTCATGATGCAATTGCATCTTTCGTTACACACGATACTCACTACTGTTCATGAACAACATAAAATAAAATACGCAAAACTTTTAATAAATACAATCAATTCTAAAATTCAATGAAATCAAAAGATGTGCCTTTATCTGAAATTACTTTACGAAAATATGAGCGACCATACCAGACAGACGGTCGCGATTTAGTAAGCAAATTATGCCTTTCAGTTGGCCTTCTTCAGCCAGGCGATTCAAGAGACGTCGTCGTTGACATCTTCATGGTTCTTCTCAGAGACAAAAAGTTAAGTGTGCCTCAAATCGAAAAAGCAGTCATCGAATCCAGAAAATTGCACAAACTTCCATTACTAGGTATTGCCCAGTCAAACATTCGAAGACAATTAAGGAGACTAAGAGAATTATATTTGATTCAGAAAGTCGCCAGCAACTACAGAATTCACGAAAATGAATTAATGTCAAACATATACAAAGAAAAAGTCGAGCACTTCCTTCTCAAATCAATTAAAGACAGAGTCGAAGAATATTTCAAATGCATTGACGAGAAATTCCTTTCAAAAAGCAGCTCATCAGCCGCACCATCTCCAAAAAAGGAAGAACAAGCATCCTACGCAGTATTATCTGGAGCCGAATACGAAAGTTTCCAGTAATCGTGCCGCCAGCTTCACAGTCTGATTATTCACATCAATCTCAGGATTCACTTCTACAATATCTAACATCTTAACATTCTTCCAGTTCCGCAATTGATCAACTGCATACATGATTTCGCGGCCAGTCATTCCTGCGGGCTCTGGAGTCCCAGTACCAGGCGCATGTGCAGGATCAACACTATCAATATCTAAACTGATGTATACTCCATCACAGGACGCAAACTGCTTTTTGGCAGCAGCCAACACCTTTTTTATATCAAAATTATAATCCATTACAACGCATGAAATCTTTTGTTTCTTAAGATACGCAGCTTCAACTGCAACAATCTTCCTAATTGCAATCAACAACACTTTCTTTTTGTCAACAAACCCCTGATCAATTAAACTTCGCAAATAATCTTCATGAGTAGGAATTTTCTCATTAAGTACAGTATCAGGATGCGAATCAAAAATAATGATTCCTGGTTTCTTATAATGTGAAATCCACCCTTTGAAACAGGGATAAGTAATTGAATGATCTCCACCTAATACAACTCCAGTTTTATGTTTCTTCAACTCACCATACAACATATTCTGGCTTTCACTAATATGGGAATTATTAAGTGTAAGTTCAGTAATATCCAAGGTAGAAAATTCGCGATCTGTCACACACACCCATTTCTTGAACATATCAAGAATTGCTGCAGGCGCATTCTTGGTTCCAGGATTGCGCCCCACACTTCCAGCTGAAAAAGGTGCAGTAATAATATCCATAATAAATAAAGAATTATGAAATGTATTTAAAATTAGTTGTTATTTGTCATAGTTTATTTATTTTTTATTTATTTGTTCTTATAGTGGAGGGCATATATTATTAATACAAAATTCCTCCACTATATCCGAAGAGCTTTACAAATAATTATTAAAATTTAAAGCTCTTCGTTATGGTTACTATTATTGCAATTTATTCTAAGTTGAGATAAAGCTTCATTTAACTGAATTCAAACGAACTAAAGTATTTTGCATCATTATTCTGGCTAACGCAGAAAGAATATTTAAAAATAAAATACGCATTTACCAGATCGGTGAATCAAAATATGAAGAGCAAAACAATATTCGCATGGATGATAATGCTGCTATGTTTAACAGCTACAATTACAGTTGCACAATCAGGAACACTACCAGAAGGAACAAAACCATTAACAGGACCTAACGATCTCACGCAAAAAGAGAAAAGCCCAGCTATGACTCCAGAACAACATAGAGAAGCTGCAATCGAAAGTGGATTAACAGGAAGATCACTCAACGAAATATTCGCCCAATGGAAACAGCTCAGAGAACAACTCAAAACACAAAGAGAATTATTCACAGTTATCAAAAAAGATATTCACGATGAATTTACCTATCTTGACGACATGTATAAAGATGGAAAGAGAAGAATTATAGAGTCGCAACAAGGCCTTCAGCAAGACGATGTGGGCTCAGAAATTAGAGTAAGTCATAACGCTTTATCAGAGAGAGGCCAGAAAAATAAGAAACAGCTTTTGCAAGACAAAGCTGTTGCCCAAATGCGGAAAAAAGAGTCCCAGGACAAGATGTTCATCTCTGAAAAGCTCAATAGAATTATTGAGCAAAACGCATACGCAAAAATTTACCTGAATTCAGCAATAGAAGAATCAATATTTCATGCAGCTCTTGTAAAAAATGAAGTATATGTTCATGCTGTTGCATTCAGCGATCCGGAACGCATTAACATCGGCGATTCAATCGACAGAATAATTGAACAACTTCACAGCCTGAGAAACAAAGTTGATGAACAGGACACCAGAGTAGACATAAAAGCTATTGCAAAAGAAATTTCAGCAGTAAACAAAGACTACCAGAAAACAATGCTTGACGCTCTTAAGATAATCTCCGAGAAGAAAACAATTTCCAGCAAAGTAAAAATCGAAGCAATGCAGGAAGTTGTATCTTGTGGCATAAGCACAGTAAAAAGCAGAGGACGCCAACTTCAGCTTCAAGATGAACTCAACACAATAACTTTAACACGGGACCCAGAGCAACTTGCAATGTCTCAAAGAAAACTAACCCAACTTATTCATGAAATTCCTGCAGATGGTGGAACTATCGAAGATTGCAAAGAATCCATGGTTGAATCAAGAATAGTCAGGACCGACAACAATATAGTCCAGGTCTACCTTCCAGGTATTTACGTAACTGAAATGCAATTGGATAATCAGACAACTGACTTTATTGCTCAAATTTCAGCAGCAACAGGAATTGACCGCCAAATCCTTGAACCAATGGTGCAAAACAAAAGAGGGGGGATCTAACATGAGAGCACAAATTATTATTTTGACTTTGATCATTGTATGTGCAATGATTATAGGATGCACCACACAAACTACCCAAGATCAGGCAAAAAACCAGACTCAAGAAGTAGATATTCTTGCAGGCAATGCATCTGAAGATCTTTACAACACTGATTTAAATCAAATTCCAAACCTTGAAATAGTATACAAGGATTTCGAACAGTGGAAACTACAAAATGACTGAATTAAACAATATGTTTGAAGGCTTGCTGAAAGAGACCGAAAGCCAGGCAATTCTCCTGGATCGCAAAGTAGATCTAATTGTAACACGTACTGAAAAGAATCAAACATCAACAAAAGAAGCAGAGATCAATCAAAAAAATCAGCTTACTGATCTCCGAAAAAGAATGAACACCATAACTCAGGATTTGAAATATGTTAGGGATTGCCTGACAGAATCAGTATCTGAATTAAGACAATCAAGCCTTGCAGTGGAAGTAACCCAGATGCAACGAAAAGCTGAGAAAATGAACCTTCACGCAATACCATACAAAAGTTTTATTGAAATGGCTAAGAGTGAGATTGATAAGAAATTTGATTTAAAATAATTACTTTATAATATAGAACAATATACTTTAGTTAAAATCTTCTATATTATACTCGAAGAACTTTACAAATAATTATTAAAATTTAAAGCTCTTCGTTATAATTTTTTCTCTTCATTCATTTCCCAGATTCTCTTAGTATATTCCTGCACATACGCAGCAGCATCTAAAGGATTCTGAAATGTTGCAAGAACTTTGACAGAAAGTCCCAACTTAGCCTTAGATTTAATTTGAGAGGCTACCCCACATCCTCTGCACTTAAACACAACTGCAGCCTGAGAAGCCTGTACTATCCCGCATTTCGGGCACATAATAACATTACTCATCATGTCCGACATGATCCTCAATGATTTCTTTTCCTGTTCTTTTGACCATTAAGAATTTGTAAGCTTCCTCGAGCGCAAGAATCGCTTTTGGAATATCATTTTTATTAAGCGAAGTTGTAGACTTCCATAACTCTCCATCCTTGTAATATCTTTCAAATGAAACAGAATAAAATGTATCATCAGATTTTGATTTATTTCTCCAGATAGCCACCTGAATATTTCCCACTTTAATTTTCTTTTCAGGTGCATTCTTTGCAGTAATCGCAACTTCAGGCAATCCATTCTTTAGAGTAGGCTGCATTTTAACAATCTCAGTTACAGCTGTTTGAACCTCTTGAGAAACTTGCGAACTTCCCGCCACCGACTCCAAAACCCCTTTTTCTTTTTTCATACGATCCTCTATGAACTTTTACAAGCCTGCATCGCGAATGATCTTTTTGGGATCAAACACTTCCAGATTTTCGTAATTTTGGCCTGTACCGATAAACATAACTGGTTTTTTGGTAGCATAACTAATAGATAAAGCTGCCCCTCCTTTTTCATCAGCATCCTGTTTCGCAAGAATAATCCCATCAATACCAACCAGCTTATCAAACTGTTTCGCTTGTTCAACGGCATCATTTCCAGTCAATGCATCCCCCACAAACACCTTTAAATTCGGCTGTGCAATTCGAATCACTTTCTTAAGTTCCTCCATAAGATTTTTGTTAATATGATTTCTCCCAGCAGTATCAATCAATACCACGTCCTTCTTTTTCGCCCGGGCATGTTCAATCGCATCATAACAAACTGCAGCACTATCTGATTGATACTGCTGTTTTACCACAGGAATCCCAATTGCATCTCCGTGAGCCTGCAATTGTTCAATAGCTGCCGCTCGAAAAGTATCAGCGGCCGCAAACACTACCTCAAATCCTTCCTTCTTCAACCAGAACCCAAGTTTCGCAAGAGTCGTCGTCTTCCCGACTCCATTAATTCCAAACAAAGCAATCACATATGGTTTGTTTTTCTTGATTTCCTTAACAATGTCTGGAATTGGAATAGCCATCGCCTCAGAAACAGCCTTACCCAACTCTTCAGTAATCTTTTTTTCAATTGCTCCCCGTTTTATTGAACTTCCCACAAGATCCTTTTCAAGCGTTTTTTTAATTTGTTCAATAACCTCAAGAGCCACATTATTTTCAAGAAGTGCAATCTCTAATTCCCAGAATAAATCTTCAAATGTTTGTTGATCAATTTTTTTCTCAGTTACAGCTTTAACTGTTTTTTCAACTGTCTTTGTCAGCGCTTCCTTAATTTTGTTTTTGAAGAATGAAAACATAAGTTTACTCAGCAACTGCCTGCTGGATCTCCTGCATCCGTGCATACATCTGCTGGAACTGCATACTCAGTCGGGTCAGATACTCTTCTAGTTTCTCTTTTTGTTCAGCTATAAGTTCCTGTGTTTTTTCCAGCGGTTGCTCCACAAAAACCTGAGCTCCCGCATTAATAATAGTATTTTTTGTGTCAATAATGGTAGCCCGGGCAAATATACCTGATGCCAGTGGAATTAAAATTTCATTGTCTTTCTTCATTTGCGGAAGTTCAACTATGGTTTCTTCTGTCAATGCAAGCTCTTGTAACTGTTCCTGGACTTGTTTCATATGTTCAGACACCTGCATTAACTCCTGGTTAAGCAGCTGAACTTCAAACATAAGCTGTTCTTTATTAGTTTCAGTCATTTATAATCAAATCCAGAAATATAGCGGGTTTGGAAAATCCATTATCTTTCTTTCCACCAAACCTGCTTATTAGCAAGTTTGCGCAAATATTTCACGCATACGCAGACTTGCTATAATTAATAAAGGTTTTGCTCATTTAACTTTGCTCCTGCGCTTAAGGGCGAGTACATTCAGCAGGATACACTGTGCCCGGGGGTTGGCCCCTTCGGGGTGGGCACAGTGCAAATATGTACGAGCTGCGCAGGAGCAAAGATACACCACAAGTGCCCAATGGTTAAATTTATAAAAAATCCTAAGTCTTTAGATACAAAAGAGAATGACCAAGATAACGAAGCTACTTTTTCACGGATTTAAATCATTCAAGAACAAGACAGTCTTGGAATTTGGAGATACATTCAATTGCGTTCTAGGCCCTAACGGTTCAGGAAAATCAAATATAATTGACGGTTTGACTTTCGTTCTCGGCCGCCGTTCATCCAAAGCCATGCGTGCTGAAAAAACAGCCAACCTCATCTACCATGGTGGCAAATCAAATACAGGATCACCAAGCGCTGAAGTTTCTATTTTCTTTGACAATAAAAACAAAGTATTTCCCATCCCTGATGAGGAACTCAAAGTCTCCAGAGTAGTCAACAAAAAGGGAAACTCAATCTACAAAATCAATGATCAAAAATCCAATCGAGTCGACATTCTCAATCTTCTCTCACACGCTCACATAGATCCTGACGGCTACAACATTATCCTTCAGGGCGACATTATCCGTTTCGTTGAAATGGCCACAGAAGAGCGAAGAAAAATTATTGAAGAAATCGCTGGAATTAATGTTTATGAAGATAAGAAACAACAGGCAGTAAATGAACTCAACAAAGTAGATGAAAAACTAAATGAAGCAAACATCATTCTTGAGGAAAGAAAAACATACCTTAGAGAGTTAAAGAAAGACCGTGACCAGGCACAAGAATACAAAGACATTAGGGACAACATAGGAAAATACAAACTAACTCTTCTTACATTGCAAATTGAAGAACGTGAAAAGAAGTTGCAGCAACTAGCCACTCAACAACAAGACAGGCGTTCACAAATTGAAAAACTAAGACTTCAATCATCAGAAACAGAAAAAGGTGTTGCAGAAAAAAGAAAAAAAATAGAAGATATTGATCGTGAAATTGAACAAAAAGGTGAAAAGAAACAATTAGAGCTCAACAAAGAAATCGAAGCTCTCAAAATTGAACTCGCAACAAGCCAGACAAGAGCAGAAAATCTTGACCAGGAATTAGAGAGAATGAAAAAGAGAGCTGACGACCTCATCAGAAACAAAAAAGAGCTTGTAGAAAGAAAAACAAAACTTGACAGAGAAATATCAGATTCAGATAGAATCATCACCACAAAACAAAAAGATCTAGAAGAACTTGACAAAAAGATTGGTTCATTCAAACAAAAAAACAATGTTGGTCAGGACATTTCAGCCATTGAAACTCAAATAACAGAAATTGAAAAGCAGGAAGAATCCCTCCAGACTGTAATCCAGCAACTTCGCCAGGCTCAACAATCAGCCCTCAGAGAAAAGGACCAATTAGAAGTTAAGCTTGAGTCCATGATCGAGCAGGAAAAGAAAGTAACGCACTTAGAAAAAGAGCAGCAATCCACACTTAAAGACCTCAACGGACTAAAGAAGAGAATGGAAAAATTGACTGAATCATTGCACAAAGTATTATCTGAAGATTCAGAATTCTCAGTAAAACTTAGATCACTAAATAGCGAGCTCGAGACTATCAACAATCAGAAAAGCAAAATTTATGCTGCTCAAATGAATATGAAGGAACGTTTCACAGGCGACAAAGCAGTTGACGAAATCATTTCACAAAAGCACAAAATTAAAGGCATTCACGGAACAGTTGCAGACATAGGAACCGTAAAAACAACATACCGGAAAGCATTAGATGTTGCAGCTGGTGGAAGATTAAGAAACATTGTTGTTGATGACGACGATATAGCAAAACAATGTATTGATTATTTGAAACGTAGCAAACTGGGAGTTGCAACCTTCCTTCCACTCAACAAAATACGACCGCCTACTTCAACAATAGACGCTAAACAATTTGGAAAGAAGAAAGGTATTCATGGCTCAGCTATTGACTTAGTAGAATTTAATCCAGATTATGAGAAAGTGTTCAGATTCGTATTCGGTAATACTCTTGTTGTTGATGATATAGAAACCGCCCAACTTTTAGGTATCGGTAAAATGAAAATGGTCACCCTTGATGGAGACTTGATTGAACAGGCAGGAGCCATGAAAGGTGGTCACATTAAACTGAGAACTGCAGGTTTCAAAGAAACTGAAGTTGAAGAAGACCTTGAAAAATTAGAAAAGCGTTCATCATCTCTGGAATCCTCGATTCAACAACTTGTTGAAAAGAAAGAAAAGGGAGACGCTCAAATTACAACATTCAGACAGGAAAAAGCAGCATTAGAAGGCGAAATAATCAAAGTAGAAAAATCATTGCATATTTCAGGCGATACCGACGATATTGCAAAAAAGAAACACACTCTTGGAGAGCAAATTGAATTCGTGAAAAAGAATATTGATGAATTCCAGGACAGAATTTCTAAAACCAATCGCGAACTTGCTGATTTGAAAACAAAGAAATTGAAATTAAGAGACACAATAAACCAGATGCAAAGACCAGAACTGCTTGCGCAACTTTCCGCATTCCAGGCTCAGAAAGATCAGACTAAAGAAAAGGTCATGCAACTTTCCGCTCATAAACAAAGCTTTGAAGCCCAGTTATCAAATATAATGGAACCTGAACTGAAAAAGCTTGATTCAATTCTAAAAGAAAGTGAAAAGGAAGAACACCGTTTCAGACAGATGTCATCAGAATTAAAAGAAAGCGTTAAACAGAATTCGCAAGTCTTAAAAGAAAAAGAAAAAGAAGCAGCAGTATTCTACCAAAGATTCAAGAAATTATTCCAGGAAAGAGATCAATACAACAACCAGATTCACAAAGAATCTAAAGTGCTAAGTGACCTGGAAAGAAAAACCAGAGATATAGAAATTTCAGTAAATAATGTAGTCCTTGAAGAAACAAGATTAAAAGCAGAATGCGCAGGATTAAATAAACAATCCGAAGAATTCCAGGGCATTGAACCATTCAAATCAAAAGATGATCTCCCTGAAATGCAAAAAACTGTTTCACGCCTTGAGTCAAAATTGCTATCACTAGGAAACGTAAATATGCGAGCTCTCGAAGTGTATGATAACGTAGAACTCGAATACAATAAACTCCTTGAAAAGAAAGACAGCTTGCATAAGGAAAAAGAAGACGTCCTCCACCTCATGGCTGAAATAGATGAAAAGAAAAAGGAGATTTTCATGAAGAATTTCCACATCTGCAATGACCTTTTCAGATCATTGTTCCGAAAACTGACAACAAAAGGCGACGCATTCTTAGAACTTGAAAACGATAAAGATCCATTTGATGGTGGAGTATTAATCAAAGTTAAAATTACATCTAAAAAATTCTTAGATATAAAATCTCTCTCAGGTGGTGAAAAGACATTAACAGCTTTAGCATTCATCTTCTCAATTCAGGAGCACAATCCAGCATCATTCTACATTTTGGATGAAGTTGACGCAGCATTAGACAAAAAGAACAGCGAAAAACTGGCAGAATTAATCAGATCTTATTCAGGTCGCGCACAATACATCGTCATCTCCCACAACGACGCAATTATTTCGCAAGCCTCAAACTTATACGGTATCTCAATGGACGAACACAGTACGAGTAAAGTTACAAGCCTTGCATTATAGAAACTTGCTTCTATTGATTCTAGAAACTAAAGATTCTTACATTTCAGCATTAATTTCAAACAATTGACTTCAGATGTTTCTCAACACTATGACTAGTATTATCCCATGTCAGGTGTGATTTAACAGTTTGCCTTCCATTCAGCCCGAGCATTTCCCTTTTCTCAGGATGAGAAAGCAATAATTCTAGCTTTCTACGTAAATCTTCCACATCACCAGCCTCAAAGAATAATCCATTAAGTCCATGAGTAATGTATTCTTTTACATATCCAACTCTGGTTGACACAACAGCCAGACCTGTACTCAAAGCTTCCAGTGTTGCAAGTGAAGTTGTTTCAGTAAGAGACGGCAACACAAAAATATCGCATGCTTTCAGATAAGACGCAACATCTGATACGAACCCGGTAATAGTTATCCCTTTTCCCTGCAAATCTTCCTTTTCAGGTCCATCTCCGATTAATAGCAGTCTCACATTTGGATTAGCCCTGCGAATTTCCTTGAATGCAGCAACAAGAGTTCCCAAATCTTTTTCCCGTCCAAATCTTCCACAGTACCCAATCACAATTGAGCGTGGTTGATATCCAAGCAATCTCTTAAACCGCAACTTATTTTGGCTTGGGCTGAAAAGATTGCTATCCACACCCAGATGCACTACCTCAATCTTAGATTTTACTCCAGCTTTCCTTAGTACTTGTTTAAGATCAAATGATGCCGCAAATACTAGATTAGCTGAATTGTAATAGCGAACTGCCAGCTTCTTAATTACCCAGGCAGCAAACTGTCTGACAAGAGGAGGCAACCATATTCCCTGAACATATAATTCCCATTCAACAACGTGACTTGAAATTACGATTTTCTTCTTAAATTTTCGTGCAAGCTTCAACGCACGCCTACCAACCGGACCATAAGTCTGAATCCATACAATATCTGCTGCTGCAATATGAGGCACTAATCGCTTTGATTGAATTGACGCAAGTTGAAGATCCGCAATCCTGGTTCCAGACAATGGAAATAGTTCATAGATCACTTCTTTTTCTTTATCAAGAAGTTCTCCGAACTGAGGAGCGCAGACACAAATATCAAAATGTTGTTTCAGTCTTTTTACAATTTCTACAAGAAATCTGCTAATTCCATCTTTTCGCGGCGCAAATACCTCGCTGCAAATCACAATCTTAAGTCGTCGTTCACCAGTCATATCTTTCAAGAGTCATTGAACTTTATAAAACACTTCCCCGTAGGTAAACCCAGCCTCCCTCCCTGCCGTCAGCGCCCGCGAATATACTGCAGGCATAAGCGAAATTAATGAAAGGCTTTGGCTTTTAAAAAGTTCCAAAGCTTTAATTTTCGTATCAAATGTTTCAGATATATCAATAACAAGTCGTGGAATAGATGCCTTTGCAACATTTCCCGGATTCCATATATCAAAAGTATAGATTTCACCGGCATATTTCATTTCTTTTAACATTCCAATTACCTGTCCATGAATAGCTTTATGATCTGGATGAGGATCATCAGAAGAGTGAGTAAATATCCTGTTTGGTTTATGTTTTCCCACAAAATCTTTTATTTTATTTCTAACTATTTGCTTTCTAAGCTCTTTATTCATAATTCCTTCCCTAAGTCCAAGAAATTCAATACCAGTAGTTCCCACAAGCTTACCTGCAGCCTTGCTTTCTTTTTCCCTGGTGCTTCTCTGAATAGTTTCCCGCATCCACGGATGGCTTTTCTCTCCATAACTGAATACAAGAACATGAACCTTCTTTTTCTCTTTACTAAACCTTGCTATTGTCCCGCCTACACCGAATATCTCATCATCAGGATGTGCGCACAATACAACTATTGATTCCATATATAAGAAAAGAAACTTCAATCTTTAAATGTTTTTAAGTTATTTTTTTATTACTGCACTTACTCCACCACTAGCCAATAGAAAAAACGCAAGAACAAATTTTATATAGTAATCCTTGCTAGGCAAATCATGAAATTAACATTGACAGAACCAACCTTACTGAAAGACAGTATTGGTGTCATTTCTGAGCTCGTTACCGAAGTTCAATTCAAAATTACGCATAACGCAGTAGAACTCACAGCAATGGATCCGGCAAACGTTGCCATGGTCATGTTTAAACTATTTTCCTCCGCATTCGTTGAATACGAATTAGACAAAGACACAGATATCGCAGTCAACCTTGATAATCTTTACAAGATTATGAGAACAATTACAGCAGCTGACACATTAACATTAGAATTGGAAGAAGACCGCCTTAAAATCAAAATAGAAGGTGAATCAACACGCACATTCTATTTACCAATATTGGAACTTGGAGAACGTGAACCAAATAAACCAAAATTAGAATTCCCTGTAAAGATCACCACAAAGGCCTCTATTTTAGAGCGCGCAATTACTGATGTAAACATTGTGGCAGACGCAGTATCATTAATCGCAGAACCTCAATTATTCACTTTGTCTGGTGAAGGCGATTTCTCAAGAGCAAAAATCGACATAAAGAATGACAACAACACCCAAATTACAATGGATGGTGTAGAAAAAGTTCGAGCACGTTATTCAATTGAATACTTAAACAAATTTGTTAAAGCTGGTAAAATGACTGATAAAGTCAACATCATGTTCGCTGAAAATTGGCCTTTAAAATTAGAATTCGTCGTCGTTGACAAACTTCTCCTTGCATTTATCCTTGCTCCAAGGATTGAATACGATTAAGATTCAAAAGCAACCAAAATTCTTTAGAAACTAAGAAACAATAAAATCTAAAGAATCAATACTTATTTCATTTTAGCGCGCAACTTAACAAGCTTTTTCTGCTCATCCCTGGAAGCATTTCCAGCTTTGCATTTAGCTTCAAGCTCAGCAAGCTCATCACGATAGCCTTTACGCAACTTTTCTAGATCTCTTTTGCCAATACTCATAAATTCAAGATAACAATCTCTAATTTTTAAAGATTAGCATTCCACAGAAACTTAATTCCATCACAGAAGAACATTTATATATTGCCAACCATAACTAATTCACATGAAAAAGGGGATTTTTGTTTCTCTAGTACTTCTTGTTTTAGTAATAATTTCAGCTTGCGCAATTCGCCCTGGCACACAGTCACAATCTAAACAATCAGAACAACTTGGAGCCTTAGGTATAGGTCGGACAAATTCATTTTTAGTTGAATTTGATGACTGTAATACAGAAGACTGTTCAGCAGAAGTTTTTAGATATATTGCCAGCCGAGGCACTGTTCCCCAGTCAACATGCACAGATGGAGTTGACAATGACAACGACGAAATGATAGACACAACAGA
>CAZNVD010000007.1:0-19276 GCA_964576505.1 uncultured Methanosarcinales archaeon | reverse complement strand
TTTTTTTCCCAGCAACCTGACTGCAGTCCATTCAATCTTAATGACGTTTCTTGCAGTATTGATGGATTCTTTTGCGTAGCAGTAGGCGACGATGGAAGAATAGGAAGAAGCACAAATAATTTTGCAAGTTGTACAATAGCAGTTTTTGGTTCACCTGATGACATTAATGCAGTAGAATGTATTACAAATAATCTATGTATTGGAGCTGGAGAGGGAAGTGATGTAATTTCAATTCCCAAGAACTCACCTGCATCAGCCGGCCCTGCATTAGTAATGGATACCGTAAACGACATAGCCATCGCAAACGGAGTACAAGTCTTTGTAGGATTTACAGCCCCGAATAATGGAAAAATTGAAAGTCCTGCTGGTACAGTAGTCGACACTTTAGCAGGTCAACCATACAATGCAGTTATTCACATAAGAGGAACATCCACTACATTTGTCGCACTTGCAGATGGAGGAAACGTTAAGACTTCTCCCGACGGAACTACTTGGACCCCAAATAACTCACCCTTCGGCAATAATATGAAGCGCGGAGATGGTACTTTAATTGGCCCGGGTAACATCCAGTTGTACGTAGGCACAAGTAATGGAATTGAGATGCTCGAAGGAGGTACATGGACTCAACAAACAACTCTGGACCAAAATGGAAACATGTTTAGCCCTGATGTTGTCGCAATTGATTGTGGTGCCAGAATCCCACGCGACTGCACAGCTATAACTTCAACTGGATTAATCCTCTCCACCAGAGATGGTGAGGTTTGGACCACTAAGTTTGATGCCGGAAACACACTCAATGGTATAACAGCAACAGCTAACGGAGATTCTGTAATTGTAGGAAACGCAGGTTTTGTAGCCACAATTACTTAATTCTAACCAGTAAATCCAAAACTGCAGTAATTTCCTTTCTAATTAACAGCATATGCAGAAAGTACTTCAGTATTGTTAACTAGCACAGGACATATTATGTTGCATTCGCTGTTCCAAACTCATTACAATCCAAAATTTCTCCATCAATTGAAGATACCAGTAGATTCTCATGACCCAATGCAACAAGATTCATTTGATACAAGAGCAAAGTAAAAGATTCTTTTACACAAGTACAGTCATAATTTAAGCACATCATTAGACAAACAAGAACCTGAGAACATAGTCAGATTATCAAATAAAATAAATAACTAAAAAGAAAAAATTAGAATGTTGAATTCAATCTGCAAATTACACACAACAATCCTTCATTTGATGAATCGAAAGTATTCGCCTTATGACTCGCAAATCCCCAGTTTATATTAAATGATACATTTGCCACAGTTGTAGCAGTCAAAGTAGTATTACCATTACCAATACAGGCAAATACATTAACAGCTGGTTCAACCGGATTGCTCCAAATTGCGAAAGCGCTAAATGCAGCAAGAGATCCATTTAACAATTTTTTTGCCCCAGTCGGACAAGTACTAGTACCATATAATGTTATAACATCATCAAGTGCACCACCACTACCAGATGCAAGCAAATCAGCAGCATGCAATCCATCAACTTTATCAGCATCTAATCCAGATCCAGATCCTTGAGGACTGATTTGACTTGGCGGGTGAAACTGAGTTCCAACCGAACTGACAAGTCCTACCGCAAATAATCCGCCAACAACTCCAAAAAGCACTAAAAAAATTAATGTTCGCCCCTTTTTATCCATGATTCTAAAAAGGATAAATCATTTATAAATATTTCTCTTGAGCATCATACATCAATATTTTTCCATGCAAGCCGACGCAAGGTGAGCCGGGGGTCGCCCCCGTCGGGGTGGCGAACAGGATATTTTGCACTGCAAAATATCCGTCTTGCCGTCGGCTACGACATATTAAAAAATTTTACTTTACCCTCGTCACAACTTTCCCGATAATATATTCACGCGGAATAACACCATATGTCTTGCTATCAAAACTTTCTTCTCCATCTCCCGCAAGAATATAACTTCTCATTGGAACTTTGTTATCATAATTGCGAAGCTGCTTTGCAAGCAAATCTGCTTCCAACCTGCGTGAATTAATAACTACAACAGATCCAGATGTCTCAACAACATCCCCCGGCACTCCAATCACCCGCTTCACAAAAAAATCATCTGTCCTTTGCATTTTTAATACCACAATATCATTTCTTTGTACTTCATTAAAATCATTATAATAATCATAATCAACAAGCACCTGCATTCCATCGGTTAATGTAGGCTCCATACTATGTCCACGCACAGTATCATACTTTGCATCATCTGTGCACCCACTCACAAAGATTATTAAAAAAAGAACCAACATTTTTTTCATGACAAACATATAAAATTCAAAGATTATAAACACACCGAATTTAAAAAAATATTCTGTCAGTACAACCACGCAACCTTTATAAACAATCGTTCGTCTTTCACACTGTTCAGGAAGAGGGTGATAGCGAACTTCTTACAGCAAAGTAGCCCCGGAAAAAAAGGCGGTGCACACAGGTGCAGCAGACAAAAAAAGTAGAAACAGCTAGGCTTATTACTACCGTATTAACGTTAGTATTAATTGTTGCAGTCTTCCATCTAGTCATTCCTGGATTCAATAATTCTTCTTCTGACTCCGGCTTCCTGAACCCAACCGGCGCAGCCTTTTCTGGCCCATTGTTTGCAATGGCTTCTGGACTTACCTGTACTGTAAGAACCACTGGATGTTTAGTGGGCGAAACAAATTTTGGTGGATTGTTCAACACCACAAATTCCCACTTCGAAATATCCAACATCTCAATGTGCACCACTCGTGTATGTTGTTCTCTTCCTGGAGCAACTCTTTCTACAACATGCGCGCCTGGATCACATGCAGTAATCCTCAGAGCAGCAAATGTAACAAATGCCCACGTAGAACAGGCTCAAGTATTGACAGCAGGCTACACTCCACAATGTATCTCATCACCAGATGCAATCTTCACCGTAACATACAAACCTGGTTCATCTTGTACTGGACATGACACCTGTTTCTTGACAATGTTCCAGAAAAATAATTCACATGTAGCAAGCTGTGCTGCAGGAATGCTTGCATACAACAACAGCATTTGCCTTGATGCAACACTTTCAAGAGACTTATTGAATTTAACAAAAACAGCAAACCCGTCACCAGTCAAAAATTTCACCTTCATTAATTACACAATTACCCTGAAAAGCACCGCAACAATCACCTTATTCAACATAACTGTTATCGACCGATATCCTGCCAACACCCAATTTGTAACTTCATCACCAACTCCAGTCTCAGGAACTAACCACACCTTCTTCTTCCCTAATATTACTGCAGGTTCTACAAAGAAAATCAACATTACTCTTTTCGTACTTGCAAACGTAACAAATGGCAGCAGCATTTTCAACAGAGTCAATGCATCCTTTAGATTCAACACCACAAAACTCTTGACAGGTGTCGGCACAAACACAACAATAATCATCCCTGTAGACTGCCACAAAAATGGAATTGTCAATTTATCAAACACAACCTGCGTAAACTCAACAAAAACTATAGTTACCGCAATTAACTCATTCAACTTCAATTCAAATGTAACCAGAACTAATGAAACAAACTGTGTCATCAACAACACAATTATCTTCAACAGCACCTGCATAGATTCTGAGAAACTAGGTTCATTAGTTACAACCTCAACAAACCTTAACAGCACCGTCATCAACAGTACTGAAACAAACTGTATTCTTATCAACACAACCCTGATTAACAGCACTTGTTTCAACTCAACAAAAATCAACGCAACCATCATCCACTCAACTGTAATTAACAGCACTAACAGAAACAGCACAATCATCCAATGCCTTGAAATAAACAGCACACTAATCAATGCAAATTGCATTAATGATACTATAATCAACAACGCATTCAAACCAAATGTAACAATCAGAATAGTAGATATCCCACATTCAGTAAGAAACGGTTCAACTCTCAATTACAGCGTCATACTCAATAATTCAGACACAGTTTCAGTTACTAATCTCACAGTAAAAATGATTTATTCTAACAAGATAGTATTCAAAGGTTCATCCCCGATACCAACTTCAGGCAACGACACCTTCTTCTTTTCAAGTCTACCAGCAGGAGCAGTCAAACGCATCAACATTTCAACAAAAGTGATCCAGAACGTATTCGATGAACAGGTTGTATTAACAATAGGCAACCTCACCTTCAGATTCTCAGGTATTCTTTGGCCTGCCACAACCTCAGTCTCAACAGATATCGAAATTCCTCCTACTCTTACAGTTGTTAAAACAGACAACCCTGATCCTGTATCAAACGAATCTCTTCTTAACTACACAATAACTGTAACAAACATTGGAAGAGCCATCGCATTAAACGTAACAGTCTTCGACCTTTACCATGAAAACAGTTCATTTGTATCAGCTACACCATCTCCAAGCTTCGGCAATAGCACCTTCTCATTAGGCAACATCACCAACGGCTCTTCATCAATAATTCGCATTGTTGTAAACATTTCAGGCAACTTCACCAATGGATCAATCTTAATCAACAGAGTAAACGTCACCGCTCATAACGAAACAGTAGGCTTCAAATTCATCACCTCAGAAAGCACCATAGTCTTCCCTAAAGGGTCTTGTACCTTAATCAACTCCACCCTCGTCAACACAACATGCACCAACTCAGCTAAAATTAATGTTCTTGCAATCAACTCAACTAATGACAACTCCACCGTCATCCGAACAAACGAAACAAACTGTGTCCTGAACGGCACCATTATTACCAATTCAACCTGTATTAATTCTACAAAATTGGCATCTATAGTTACAAACTCTTACAACGAAAATACAACAGAAGATGACTGTATTGTCATAGACAGCATCATGATTGGCTCAATTTGCATAAACTCAACAATTACAAACTCAACAAAGATAGACTCAATCATTATCAATTCAGTAGTTAACGAATCATTCAACTCAAACAGTAACATAACAAATACTACTGAAACTGACACTGACATGAACGACTCCACCTCAGATTCGTGCCTCATAATAAACAGCAATATCATCAACACAATCTGCATAAACTCAACAATAATCAATTCAACTAAGATAAATTCAATAATTATCAATTCATTAATCAACAGGTCATTCAACTTCAACAGCAACATTACAAACAGCACAGAAATAGACTCGAAAATAAATGACTCGATCATAAATGAATCATACATCAAAAACTCAACAATAATCAACTCAACAATTATCAATTCAACAAAGATCAACACTATTATCAGGCACAGCTTTGTTCTAAACAGCTTCAACTTCAACTCAACATTGGATCATTGTATTGAAATTAACTCAACATTAAACAACACAAATTGCATTAACAAGAATGTCACAAATAATCATCATGCGCCAATCCTGAACTTAACAATTGGAAATGTAAGCTATGCTGAATTCAGCACAACCACTCCATTCGACCTTGACAGCTTCTTTATTGATCCGGATGGAAACAACCTGACCTACTTCGTTTCAAGCACAGACGTCCCAATTTCAATCAACTCAACTAATGCAGTAACTTTCGGAAGCACCGAAGCGAAAGTAAGAAACGTCACATTTACAGCATTTGATGGCATCTACTCAACCACAAGCAACAAAGTCTTCATCACCATAACTCCTGGAGGAGGGGGCGGTGGAGGCGGTGGTGGAGGAGGAGGCGGTCCACCACCAACACCATGTTCAGATACTTGTAGCACAAGCGATCCAGACTTCTGTCTCGCAGGCGATATCATGACATGTGGTCACTTTGATGCAGACAGTTGCGTAGAACTTGGAGTAGACACTTTATGTAGCTATGGATGCGATCCAATTGCTGTATCATGTTATGAATGTAGTTCAGACAGCCACTGCCCTGTAAGTGAAGTGTGCATATCCCATACTTGCGTTACACCTCCACCAACACCACCAGGCCCAACATTACCTCCTGGTTCAACCTCACCAATCCCAGTCACAGAATTAACTCCAGACTCTCTCGGAGGCAGCGTACCATTTACAATTGACAAACTTTCAAGTGATCCATCAACAAGCTGGACTTTATCATTATTCGGCGAAGACATCGAAGTAATCTTCAAGAAGATCTCACTTTGGTGGCTCTGGTTATTATTATTGATCTTTGTATTCGGAAATATGGTCTATGCTTACGCAAGAATCAGAAAAGAGCTATACACTGATATCCATCCACCTTGGGAAACACCAGCCGAAGCTCCAGTAGTTCCAGTACCTGTTCCAGTTGTGCCAGTCTCAAAAGAAACTAAACCAGCTAAGGTTCCAAAAAAGATACCTGAGATTCCTGTACCTGTCTCAGTCCCAGCAAAAGCTCCTGCTGAAATCCCAGAACCAACTCCAACATTTATTCCGGTTCCAATCCCGGTTGTAAAATCATCTGACGAAGCTGAGCTTGAAATATTAGCAGACAAGATTACAAAGAGCATCACAAAAGGAGATCATGACGGAGCAATCGAACTTCTTAAAGACATAAGCTCACTCTACAAGGAAGCAAAAATGTCTGAAGAAGCCAGAAGAATCTGGGTAGATAAAATTCTAAAATTGTACGATTTGTATGATAAGTCAAATAAGTAAAATAATTTAAGTAAATTATGTAAAATATTAAAATAAATTATAATTAAACAATTTAAAAAATTAAAATCAAAAAGATTTACTAGAAATGACCAAAACATCTTTCGCCTGTAGCAACCATCGCCATCTTATATTCATTAGCAGCATCAATAACTTCTGCATCCCGCAATGAACCAAATGGCTGGATTATAGCCGAAACACCCAATCTTCCAAGTAAATCAACACTATCTCTGAAAGGAAAGAAGGCATCTGATGAACACACTGCACCATTGAAAGGATTATCTTTTAACTGCTCAAACCCGGCAATGCCATACAATGAATTATACTTAATACCTTCACGGTCCATTGCTTTCTGAATTCCTTTTACAATAGCTTGTTCAACTGCACCCACACGTTCAACTTGTCCAGATCCAATTGAAACCGACACACCATCCCGAACAACAACAATTCCATTACTTCGGGCTCCAGAAATATTAAGATACCATGAAGTAAACAAATCATCCACTTCCCGATCATAAGGTTGGCGTTGAACCACACGCTCCACCCCATCATTGCCCACAACCATCGGATCTGCAACCCAATCTCTTTGTCCTCTTATGCTTGACAAATAAACATCCTGTACTGCAATGCGACCAGATGGCAACTCTTTTACTGACATAAGCTCATGGGTTTCATCACCAACAAATTTAGGCAATTTATCTAAGGCCGAAAATTCTGCAATTCGTATGTTTGATGATTTTCCTTGTAAATATCCCACAACTCCTTCATCATATCCTGGCATAGCCACAACATCAACAAAAAATCCATCAATTTCATACATAGCTTCAGCAGTCTCTTTGTTAAGAGGATTATTAGAAACAAGGGTACCTCCAAAATTGCTTCTTCTGTCTGCATCCCGTGCAAGTCTGAACAAATCCGTCAAACATCGTTTAGGTTTATTTCCTGTTGCGAATCCGGATACAATTGCATGTTTCATTATAGTCACAGAAGGAATCAGGAAATACTTCAGCACATCCATCGCCCTCGTAATATCCATAAGATTTGTTAATGACAAGCCACCTTTACCCTTTCCATCCGCACGAACAGATACAATATTAGTTAACTCTGCAATACTTCGACAATAACCAGCCACATAAATCGCCCCGTGCTGATTAGGATTCTCTCCATATTTCAAATCACATTCTTTTCTAAACGTCAACCGTAAGATTCCAGGAAACTCACCTTCATTTCTCTCCCGATACATGCGTTTAAACTTAGAAATATCAGTTCCCATCATTCCACCATCTCAAATCTGTTAATCAAAGTAACATGCGATGCCCCATCTTTTCCTATATACTTTCCGGCAATAGCAACCCGCCACTCAGATTCTAGAGTATCCCAGAATTTACCCATAATTTCATCAATACTTCCATTCATAGGCACCACAAAAGGTTCTCCTTCAAATGAATCTAATGTCACATGCCCGGGTCTATACGTTGTAACACAATAACCGAATCCATTTTCTAGCGGACAATCAAACAATTGGTGAATAGTTGGAAATTTATGATAATCCAGACCAGATAATCTACTTACTTCCACATTATACAATCTTGTAGCTTCAGTCTGACTCCTTCCATCTTTCTCAAACTGTTGTCTTCTTAATCCATGTTCATCAATAGTTGCAAGCCACAAATCACGCGCCCATGGAGATGATTTAAGTATAGAAATACAACAGGCATTATCATCAGTTACTTGAACTCCTGAAATCCGTGGTGTAAATATAGGCGCATCAGGCTCACAATACTTATCTGAAAGCGCATTGCAAATATCTGCAGGGATACACTCATCCAAAGCATCCACAATATAATTTGTTTGATGCCCATTACTTACAACATGAGCTTTCCCCGCACTATCCATCGCATCATAAATAATCAAAGAAGGATCTTCAACTTTTGATAGATCCGCAGCATCTGTGTAAACTCTCAATCCATCCTGACAATACACTCTATTCTGACTATTCGCACTTCTTCCCATAATCCAGGATAATTGAACACCATTCCCTTTATTATCAAGCCCAAGCACAATACCTCTGCACGGATTATCCACAAAACGTTCCCTCATATTCTGTTCAGCCAAATCAGCAATATTCATAGTATTCACCCTATCTCCCAATCACAACATGATTTTAAAGCATTTAGCAACACCACAGTCACAATTTTTTGCCTACATCAAAGTTACACAGAAACTATTGAAACTAAGAAACTAAGCAACAATTGATTCAATGATGATCTTTATCCAAAATTACATGCTTCATCGCTTTCTTTGTATCTGGATACCTGCTCCCCACTCGGAACATTCGTGAAATTGATCTAATCCACCTTATCAAAGGCTTTGCTTCTTTCAATAGCTGTTCTTCCCGTGCTATAACCTTAGCCTCCTTCAACATCTCAGCCTCCCTTACAAGCACAGCTTCATGTGCCAGCTGCTGCGCAGCCGCAAGTTCTTCAGCAGTTAGTACAAAAGCAAGTGTCCGCGAATAAACTCTGAAAATCAGGTAGAAAGGCATAACTGCAATAAGATCAAGCCAGTACAATTTTACAAATCGCAATGCATCCTTGACATGAAGCCATTTAAATGTAAGATCCACCAGAAAAAACAATACAATTATGCCATCAAAAATAGAAACAAATGGCTCATATAAATGCAAGTCAATAAAAGACCACAACGGATTATCAATCAGCAGCATGAGTGCAAGAACAATTAACAGATAAGGAATAACTTTTCCCACTCCAAATTCTATGAAAGCGACAACTGAATTTCGCTCATGCCAATATACTGACCTCTTTTTTTTTCTTGCCAATAGCCAGATAAACTGAAAATAGATTATATAACTTTCGAACAGAAACAATTGTTTCTTTTGATGCTAGAATCCTGAGTTTCAATTGAATCTTTGTAAGAAATCTATTTAAATAGGAGTTCTGACCAGTTAAGTCATGCTCCCGTAGTGTAGTGGAATCACAGGACCCTGCGGAGGTCCAAACCCGAGTTCGAATCTCGGCGGGGGCGTGATTTTGGAACGAAGTGAGCATAGAGCGAACGAAGTGGAAAAATCATAATCGCCGTTAGGCGAGGCCACAAACAGCTAAACACTCAGAGTGATTCAACAATCAACAGACTTGATATATTTGTCCCAATACCGTATACCAAACCCCTCTGTTTCGTCTTTTCTAAGGGAAAAATGAACGATATATTTTTAAAGAAGACAACTTCAATAAAAAGTGAAAAAATGGCTAAAAAACCTAAACAAACAGAAGAAAAACAACAGCAACCAGTTCCAGCAACAAAAGCTGAACAACAGGCAAGACAGATTCAACAACAGCTTTCAGAAGAAGACAAAAAGAAGCTCGATGTGATTAAACAAACCCTTGACAAATTCAAAGATAGCCTTCTAAAACAATTTGACCAGTATATTATAGGAGTAGCTTTACTCCCTCCTGCAAAAGACGAGAAAGACAAAGACGCATTAAACGCATTAATTGTAATTGATGATTCCGATAGTCAGCAAATGACTAAACAGGAATTGAAAGACAAACTTACAAAAGTAATAGTTGACATAGCTGCAAAAACAGACAAAAATCTGAAACCAGAAGTTATAATTCAATCCGACATCTGGGAATCATGCTATGACAGCCGCTATGATCTTGTTAGGAAAATCGCAGTATCAGCCCCAATATTTGACAAAGGCCTCCTTGCAGCACTGAAAATTTCAGAAGTGCACAAAAGCATGGTCCTTCAAAGATTTGAAAAATACATCGTAAGTTACGTTCTTTTCGGATCATTAACTCGTGGCGAAGCTACTGAAAAATCCGACATCGACGTTGCAATCATAATTGATGATACTGATGTCAAGAAAATGACCCGTGCTGAACTGAAAGACAGACTCAGAGCAATTATCTACAGCATGAGCATGGAAGCTTCTGATATCACAGGCATCAAAAAACCATTCCAGATTCAAGTCTATATTCTTACAGACTTCTGGGAAAGCATCAAAGATGCACATCCAGTTATTTTCACTGTTCTCAGAGATGGAGTTCCTTTACATGATAGAGGAATGTTCATGCCATGGAAACAATTATTGCGCATGGGTAAGATAAAGCCATCAACTGAAGCAATTGACATGCTAATGAGTATGGGCGAACAGATGGTAACAAGAGCCAAAGCAAAACTCTTGAGCATTGTTGAGCAGGATTTATACTGGCCTACATTAACTCCAACCCAGGCAGCAATAATGTTATACGGAATTGCTCCGCCAACACCAGATGAAACTATTAAACTGGTGGAAGACATTTTTGTCAAGAAAGAAAAACTTCTCGAAGTAAAATATGTTAACACTCTAAAGAAGATTCGAAAATACTACAAAGCAATCGAACACGGTGAAATGAAAGACATTACTGGACAAGAAGTTCAGGATCTTTTAGTTGAAGCCGAAGAATATTTCAAGCGCATTAAAGAACTGTTCGCAGAAATCGAGCAGAGAAAAGAAAAAGAGAGGATTGTAGAAGCATGCGAAACAATCATCACAATAATTCGCGACATCCTTCGCCTCCACGGCATAAAAGATGTAAAACAGGAAGACATTCCGCGTTTATTCACCTCTGAACTTGTAAACAAGGGAAGAATGCCAGAAAAACAACTAAGGATTCTCAAATTAATACTGGAATCAAGAGAAAAGTACGAAAAAGACCAGTTGACAAAAGCAGAAGTCGAAGGCACTCGAAAGGAAGCCTCACAACTGATCAAATCTTTGGTTGAGTACATCCAGCGCACTCGTGGCTCAGAAATCGAGCGTACAAAAATTAGAGTTAAGCACGGCGAGAAGTTCGGAGAAGTTATCCTGCTTGGAAAGACTGCATTCATTGTTCACGATTTGGACAGCACAGATCAGGAAATCTCAAAAGCAGATATTAAACCAAATGGCTCTCTTGGAACTACTTCAAAGTCAAACATGATTGAACTTGAAAAAGCCATTGCTGAAGTTGAAGTCCCAGAAAAGGCTTTCATTAAAGCTCCTATTTTCGAAGACTTGAAAAAGATCTTTGGCAAGGAAGTTGAGATTTTAGTTCATTATTAGTTTTTTTATCTTTTTGTTTTTTAAATTAATTATTTTTCTTTAGATTGTTTTATTTTAATTCACAAACCTAACATCAATAAAAAAATATCGAAGAAACAACAATCAAAATAAGAAAACCAAGAAGTCCTGAGGAAAAAAACTATCACCTCTTTTTCCCCACTAAGGACATATTCTCAAGATGCTCAAGTCTTTATAAAATTATTGATAGTTGATTAGAGACAACGATACTTCAAGACTAAAACTTTTTCTCATTATCATGAGCAAAATTAAATTTCAACACACTCATCATCGCCATTGTCGTCGAATACCAAACAAAAAAGCAACAAAGTAACTTAAGCAACACTTGATGCTCAGAATCAATTTATTATGCGCAACTTACTTGACACAACAGGTGCATTGTGCATCAAAGGATCAGGAGCATCATATGATCCATATTCAAGTTTCGCATGAAACCTTGATCCACCTTTACAATTATAAATCATTGGACATGAATTACATTCAGATGGAACACTTTTGAATGCTCGAATCCCTTGCAAGAAAGGATGATTCCACGCACCCATAATATCTTGGTACGTTCCAATATTCTCAGTCAAATAATATGATGGATGTACAACACCTGATGGATCAACCACCATCCGCGTATGCCCATCATCATACCTAGCTCCCACACAAATTGATCTAACTTGTTTCATTAACTCTTTATCTTTCCCCATCACACAATACGGAAACGCATTAACAACAAAGTACGCTTTATCTTTTCCTTTTATATCACTCAACTTGTTAACAAGCTTAATCATATGTTCTCGTGTTGTAGGCCTTCGATCATGAGGATGTGCAACTGGTCTATAAACTTCCCAGTCATGCAACTCTAATTTGTTTATAATCATATCATAAATTATCTCAAGATTTTCAATATTCGCGGCCGTCATACAAGTCCCACTTCTAACAACAGGAATGCTGCTTTTTTTCGCTGCTTTCATTCCATTAATAACTGATTCAAACGATCCTCCCAACCCGCTGAGTTGAGTATGAGATACAGTTTCATGCGTATTCAGCGCAATCAACATATTATCAATATATCGTTCAGCCTTCTCAAGAAATTTTGGAGTCACAAGAGTTCCATTAGTATTTATTCTGACCTCGCGACCATTATCTTTAGCATACTTGCAAAGTTCAGCAACATCCGACCGCAACAAAGGCTCACCACCACTGAACCGCACAATCCCAATATCATTTTCAACTGCTTGATCAATTATATACTTCACTTGTTGTGTCGTCATCCCATGATTTGTCCGAACCCCCATAGGCGCATGCGAATTTTTGTTAAAACAGAAATGGCAATCAAAATTACATTTAGAAGTAAGCTCGATAATAATCTCCCTGGGCTTATCCAATACAGGGGTAACTTCTTCTTCTATTCCTTTAACCTCTGGTACTCCAGAACACATTGCCTTCTTCGCACAACCACCACATTTTCCAGGAAACATTCGTTTTTCTGAGTTAACATTATGATCTTCCGCATTCTCCAGATGACATAAAGGAATATTCTTAATTTCAATATCAATCTCATCTTCCCTTTCAAGAACAGCATAGATATACGGCTTCAACACATGATAAGGAACCCTGAGATCAGCGGAATCTACTGGCTTAATGCATATAGCAGTCTCCTTTTGTTTGATAAGTAGGTCAACTATTCTGGGCAGAAATCGATAATTATGCACAGTTACAGGAATTTCAATCATGATTATATTTTTTGCAGCTGTTTTTGTATAAATAGGTTTTGCAACTAGCCTATATTGATTAGAGATTCACACGAAACAAATGTTTCTTTTGTTTCAAAAGATCAAAAGACATATAATATTCAATATTTTATTAAGCCCATGCCAGATTACACTGCGGCCATCAAACAAAGGCTAGCCCAAGGATTCCTTCCTTCAGATATTTACAAATCACTTCTCGCTCAGGGATGCAACCAATCAGATTTAGCAAAAAACTTCAGAACAATCTACCAGAACGATCAATTATTTACATATGTTCAATCAATGCTTACCCGCGGATACCCGCCACAAACCCTCACTGATTCCCTTATTAAACAAGGATACTCATCAGATACTGTCAGATTCTACATCCAACTTTCATCAGCTGAAGAAAAAAAGCCAATTAAACCTGTTAGCCTGCTTCTTATTGGCATAGCTCTTTTAATTATTTCTCTCGGCCTCCTTTATGTAACATTCCAGGATACCTCAAATGAATTTACATTTGGTTTATCCATGAATCCAGCCATAGCCTCATCAGGTCAGCAGGTTTCTGTTACTTACACCTTTGACTCACTCCCAGACATCGCATCGCTCGATATCACAACCACGCTTTATGATCCATCAAAACAGAAAATTACCGGATTTGCAGAAACAGTTGTCATCAATGCAAACCAGAATGTATTAAAAATCTACCAGCTTCCAGATAACCTTGCGCCAGGCAGATACACATTCGCATCTACAGCACGCTTCGACCAGTCAGAACAACACGCAACCTTTGAATTTTCCATAGGCTACCCAGAACAGCAAGAATCTGAAGTTGCACAAGAAACAATTGCTCCAATTACCCAAGAACCAGAAGTTATTCTCCAATCTAAACCCAAATTAGCAGGTGCTGCCGTCAGCCGCCAATCCATCCAGACTATCATCGATGGACTCGCAGGCAAACAATTCCCTCAGGGCGATGTTTACTGCAAACAATTCACAGGAGTTCAAAGCAATAATTGTTACGGTCTATTAGCAAAACAGACAGGAGAAAAAAACGCTTGTCTCAAAATAGGAGACTCATTCCAGAAAGATGAATGCCTTCTCTGGCTTGCCTTAGACAAGAACGATCCATCTTTATGCAGTCTTATCACAACTACTTCTCTCGGTGACAATTGTAAAATTCTTAAGAAGAAATAAAGCACTGGTCACTGGCCACCAGATCTCCCAGCACTTATAAGATATCTAAGCTCATCAGATTATACACACCTCGTATCACCTCTTATAACACACAGGGGAGTTATCCCCTTTTTTCATTTTTCGATCCGTGTCAATTTCTACGATGATAATCATCTAATTTCTTGACCAACATGTTGGCATACATTTCTAACATAAGTATTACACCCACTTGATCCTCTATTTCTATTGGAAGTTGTCCAGAAAAAGTGCCAATATTTTCAGGAGTCAGAGCTGGTGTTTGTCTGTCCCTAAGTCCAGCGTCAGTAATTTTATGTACTATTAGCTGTTCGTCACAGTCAATAATACCAATGTAGAAACATAAACACTTTTCTAGATCCTTTTCTATTTTCATGTGGCCTGCACTACGCAAAATATCAACAAAATACCTTATTGCTTCCTTTTTATCGTTTGAATATTTTTCAGCCATGTTTACTCCTTAGGCTTATACAAAGCCTCATTTCCTTTAATTATTTCATCAATATTTTTATTATCAAATGCCATAGCATAACCTGAATAAATCTGATCACCACAACCTCTGCAAGAAGGCATTTTTACTGCACATTCTGCAAGATCCATTTCACAGCCACAATAACATTTAAGTTGTTTAAGCACAGGTTGAGTCTCTGCAGCCATCCTTTCAACCATGCTTAATCTTTGATCATAACCAAGGTTCTGAAAAGCATCAAGTTCAGCTTGTTTAATTGTAAGATGAAGATCATATTGTTTAACTGCACTTACTTTAGATTCAAGCTGAGGTCCGACCCATGGTGCAACCTGAGGTTTCTCTTGGTTAGCTGGTTTATCATTTTGTTGCACATTTCCATATCTTTGAGTTGGATTCCACATATCATTTCCTGTTTGATTTCCTGTTGTGGTACAACTATTCAAAGCTGCACCAACTAAAGCCAGTCCTAGAATTTGTGTAAGTTTCATAATCTCTGCCCCAAAAAAGTTTCTGTATTTCGCTCTGGTCATTTAGAATTAATAAATCTTATCCTCAACTCAGAATATATTTATAAAGCAAAAACCTTCTTTTCCTCCATGGCTCCATATATGGATTTTCTTACTCCATTGCTCATAACTATAGGTTGTGCAGGAATTATAGGCTTTGAACGTGAACATAGCGCCAAATCAGCAGGCCTCAGAACAAATATTCTCGTTGCATTAAGTTCATGCTTCATGACAATTATTGCTGTTGAAAGATTTACTCCAGATACTGCAGCCAGAATCGTAACAGGAATGATTACAGGTATGGGTTTCATAGGCGCAGGCGCAATCATCCATTCCGGCCCTGACATTCGTGGTCTTACCAGCGCCGCCACATTATGGGCAGTCGCATTATTAGGTGTAGTCATTGGATTAGGATATTATGCAGAAGGGATTATTGCAACTATTTTGATTCTCTTAATTCTTGGACTAAAATATCTTGAACACAAAATTCAGGATAAAATGGACCAGGCATACCTGTTAAAAAATAAAAACAAGAACAAAAACACAAATAGAAGACATTAAATTATAAAATATTAACAACTAAACCCTTTCTCCAATAAATTTACGTCCATTCATATATGGTTGTAGAACTTTAGGAACACCCACACGACCATCTTTCTCCTGATAGTTCTCCATTATAGCAACCAGCGCACGAGTCGTAGCAACCACTGTACTATTCAAAGTATGAACTGTAATATTTCCTTTATTTCCCCGCATTCTAATCTGTAATCTCCGCGCTTGATAATCAGTGCAATTACTGCAACTAACAACTTCTCGATAAGCATCCTGACAAGGGAACCACGCTTCAATATCATATTTCTTAGCAGCTACAGTCCCAATATCTCCTGTGCACATATTCAGCACACGATATGGAATCCCAAGGCTTGTAAAAAATTCCTCGGCATTCTTCAAAATTTCCTCATGAAACTTCCAGGAATCTTCTGGTTTACATATAACAATCTGCTCAATTTTATTAAATTGGTGTACCCTGAATATTCCTTTTGTATCTTTGCCATGAGCACCAGCTTCTTTTCTAAAGCAAGGGCTGATTCCCACCATTTTGATTGGCAACATTTCAGGCTCAAGTATCTCATCCATATACATTGCAGTCAATGGATGTTCAGATGTAGCAATTAAATGCAAATTCTCTCCATCTACTTTATACATAACCTGCTCAAAATCACCAAGATCGGTAACTCCTTCATACGCCTCACGCGTCATCATAAAGGGTGGCTCAACTGGAGTAAACTCTTTATCACTCATGAAATCAAGCGCATACTTAATGAGAGCTTGCTCAAGTAATACTAAATCACCTTTCAAAAAGTAGAATCTTGCTCCTGCAATCTTTCCCGCCCTATCAAAATCCGCCCACTTCTGTCTATCCATAAGGTCAACATGACTCAAAGGTTTTGGAATATGATTTTTCTTCCCTGATTCCTTCACAACAACATTTTGTGTTTCATCCGCACCCTGCGGTACAGATTCATGAAGAATATTTGGAAGCTTCATAAGAAGTTGTCTTATCTCTTTCTCAAGCAACTCCATCTTCTGTTCACGATCAGCCATATCATCAGCAAGTTCTTTTGACTTTGCAATGAGTTTGTCTGCATTTTGTTTAGCTTTCTTAGTTTCAGCAACATCCCGCGCTAATTTATTTCTTTGTGCTCTAATATCTTCAACTTGAGTTTTCAGATTTCTCCAGCCAGTATCCTTCTTTCTGATTTCATCAACAAGTTTAAGATCATCACTTCTATCTCTTCTTTCAAGATCTTTTCTTATAATCTCAGGAGTCTCCCTAATGATATGAATATCTATCATATCTTGCCTTATCAATTACACATTTAAAAAGCTTACTCTGATCGTCAAACGAAGTGAGCACATAGCCCTAGAAATTCTGAGACAAATTGTGAAGAGCAAAATTTCTAGGGTCCCAAAAAGCCATTGGCTTTTTTAGGACGAACGACGTGAGACGATCACAATAAGCCAAAATAGGTATAAATTAATTATAAAGGTCCTGATCATTTAACAAAGCGAGCAAATATCAAACGCAGTGAATTGATCATCAAATTTAAAGCTCTCCATTAATGATTCCAGAATCAATGATTCCCCTCAATTGGAATGAGTCCATTTTTGCTCAATAAACCTTTTTATATTCCAACATACTCATATCTTTAATGGACAGAACAACAACAGGTATCACATGTTTCGACCAGCTTCTCGAAGGAGGATTCGAATCAGACACAATCACCACAATGTACGGTCCTTCAGGCGCAGCCAAGACCAACATCTGCCTGCAATTTGCAGTCTCCACAGCATTGACTGGAAAAAAAGTAATCTTTGTAGACACCGAAGGAGGCATTAGTATAGATAGGCTGAAACAACTTACAGATAATTGGGAAACTGTACTAGACAAGCTTCTAATATTCAAGCCAACTACTTTTGAAGAACAAGAACGCACCATCAATCAGGTAAAAGAGCTTGTAAGTTCCATGAAACCTGATAAAATTGGCGGCATCATTATTGACACAATTTCCATGCTTTATCGTTTAGAAAGACATAACGGTGAAGTTCACGACACAAACCGCGCATTAGGCTTGCAAATCGCAAAATTATCAGAAATCGCAAGAAAAAAAAATATCCCAATCCTTATCACAAATCAAGTATACGCTGACTTTGACAAACCTTTAAGCGTCAACATGGTAGGTGGCGACTTGTTAAAATACGGAAGTAAATGTTTAATAGAACTCCAGAAAACTCCAACAGACTCCCGCCGTGCAATCTTGAAAAAACATCGAAGCATCAAAGAAGGTAAAACAATTTTATTTACAATTGAGAATAAAGGAATAGTCGAAGCAAAAGAAAAAAGATTTTCAATTTTTTAATTTTCAATATTCTTACTATTTTCAATTTAGAAG
The DNA here is from genome assembly GCA_964576505.1 of uncultured Methanosarcinales archaeon. Lineage (GTDB taxonomy): Archaea > Nanobdellota > Nanobdellia > Woesearchaeales > WJKV01 > CAZNVD01. The sequence continues at coordinate 652 of CAZNVD010000007.1, read as the reverse complement.
CTACATTTTCTACGCGTCGCTGCCCTTATCCAAGCTGACGACGCTACAACAGAAAATCAAAGATTTTCTGTGCGCAAAGACTTTAGTCTTTTGCGGATTGGACAGAAGTCCCCAAAAGAAAACCAATATTTGTATGAAATTGTATGTTTTCTTTGGGCCCCAAGAACACGAAGTGTTCTTTAGGGCTTTCTTAAGCAAACACAAAAACTAAAGGAATTCAAATAAAAAAAAGGCAAGATAAATCTCTATCCGGGTCAATCAATGCATGTTGCTTCGAAGTAATCTCTGACTTGCCACTACCCTATTCAGTGTTTTTCCATTTGGTTTGTTAACCACTGATCATAAAAAAGCGAAGAGGGATTTAAGCCCCTCCTGCCTAATGTCTTTCCATCTCCATTTAGAGATTCACTTCTTAAACGATTTCCTTCATGTTTGAAGGTTTGTATTCGAGGACTATGAAATTTATGAATATTCAATCACCTTTGCCATTCCCTGCACTTCTTCCGCCACCATCTCCACCTTTTGATCCACTTCCTCCACTATTGCTTCCACCATTATCTTTTGATTCGCTTCTTCCCCCACTACTGTGTCCATTTGACGAATCTCCTCCATCATTGTCACTTCCTGAGTCTCCATTTTCCCCGCGTTGAAT
>CAZNVD010000006.1:740-50587 GCA_964576505.1 uncultured Methanosarcinales archaeon | reverse complement strand
AGCCGGACAATCTGTGCGGCCTACTAAATGTATTGAGAATGTGTGTTCATGGCAGAATATTGTTGTTTCTCCTGGAAACAGGTTTGCTGAAATCAAAGTGAGTGCGTCAGATGTATTCGGACATAGCAGAGTTGAAAGTAAACTTATTTTTATTGATACAGTTGGTCCTAAAATAACATCAGTGGAACAAAATGATCCAGCTCCCTCTGCTGAAAGGCCATTAGTGTTTGATGTTAATTTTGTTGAAGATCAAGATATTTCAAGTGCAATTGTTGATGTGCACAGGATTTCAGATCAAGGGATTGTTGAAGGAACTTGTAAAGCAGTAAATGGAACAAAGAAAAATGTTTGTACATTTGAAGTTTCAGTGAGAAATGAAGTTCTTCTTGAACCTGTCACATTCATATTGAAAGATCTTGCAGGAAATTCGGGAACTTTTTCGAAGAATATACAGGTGTTCAGGACTGAGGCTGAACTTAGTCCCAATGTGGTTTCGGTTTCAGTTGGAAGTAGTAAGCCTCCTCGAGTTGATCGAAGAGTTGCGTCATCAATTCCACTTAAAGTTTATGTGCCTTTAACTATTCGAGTTCCTTCAGGAACATTGATTTCTGAGAAACTGTTACATTGTGAAGGGGGAACTGAATTCCTATACGAAGGCGAAGGAAATAATCCATATTTGCTTGCAAAGGATACATTGAATCCGCACATGGTGATTACTTTGCTTCTAGATAGTACTTCTGCACTTCTTGATAAGGTTTCATTTGATTGTGAATTGAGTATGCTGGTGCGGTCAGGAGGAGTTGCATACAAGAAACCTGAAATTGAGAAATTTAAGGTAAATCTTGAGTTGTATAATGTTGCAGTGGGAGAGATTGATCAGGCTGTGCTCGATAAATTAGAAGATATTAAGGATAGTGTAGATCAAGGATGGGTTTCACTTGCTGAAACATTAGACCAGATTTTGTTTTACATCAGAAAGATTTGCAATATTATGCAAATTGTTCAGCGAGTTTATGGTATTATTGAAACAGTAAAGCCACTTGTTTATGTAATTGCGTCGCTTCTTGGAACCTCTGGAGGAAATGGGATCTGGCAAGGATTCCTATCGCTTGAGTGTTGGGTGAAGGAGATTAAGGATGTGTTGTGGCCAAGTGATACTGACTTTATTTATAGCTGGGATAAGGCGGGAATCGAAGCTCTTGCCGGCGGAGTTGCACGGAATGAAGCTGCTGCGCCTGCTTCAGGATTTGCATCTATTGGAGGAATTGCGAGGCGAGTTTGCGCATTTGCAACGTGTGCGCAATGTAATCAAGGATTTGGATTAACAGGAATAGTTGATGAGTTTAATGATAAAATTGCATCTGGAATCGGATTAAGTTCTGTTCCACCAATTGAAGGAGAGTCAAAGGAAGCGTTCCAGGAAAGAATTAGCAAAAATGATACACTTAATCTTGACAATCTTGCAAATGTAAATGTAGCTGTACATATGAATCCATTTGATTCGTGGGCAGTTGCAGTTGGTTGTTTATGTATTCCAGGTGTTGTTCATAATGCGCTCAAATATAGAGATCTTCAATGTATTCATGCGAGATGTATTTCAGATAATGCACGTTATGGATTTTCGACTTCAGAATGTGATATTGAACACCAAGTAAGGACATGTGTATTCTGGGGTGGAGCTTTGTTCCATTTAATTCCAGGATATCTTTTGTTTAAGACAATAATGACACAGATAATTGCTTTCGTACGTGAACTACCTGCAAGACTTATTTTGGCGGCAAAAGATAAGGCGTGTGCACCATTCCAAGTTGGAAAAAATGTAGATGTATGCATTTTGGCTAATCAAAAGAATACAGTGTTCCCTGCAAGTCCAATGGGACCGTGGAGTATTGCATGCGGAGCAGCTGATCTTGCTATGCTGATTTATTCTTTTAATCATATATTCGGCAATGCGATGGATGGTTTCAGTGGATTGTTTGACTTTGATTATGATAGGGATAAAATCTGTGACGGGGCGTTTGCAGCACTTGATGATTATCAAAATAGTACAAAGGTAGATGCGTCTGCAGTTGAAGGAGAGAATCAGGATGCAGACAAAGAGCAAACTAGTAGTGGAACGAATCCGCAATTTAAGATTTAAGAGTTAGAAAAAAAAGAGAAGTAAAAAAAAGATGGGTAAAAGATGGTGGGTGTTGGGTGCGGGAGTATTTATGTTAATTCTCATAGTTCAAATTAGTTCTGCTTTGACTCTTACTCTCATGTGTACAGGTGAAGGAAAAAGTGATGAAAGGCCATTCACAAAGACAGTAACAGGAGGAGATAGTGTAAGTGCTGATCCAGTCTATTCATGTGAAGGCCCTTTAAAGGTTCTTGCAAGCGCAGACGGTGGATCTGGATGGTGTAGCGGGATTCCATCTTCTGGAGACGGGTATTGTGTAGCGTATACTCTTGATTTTGATTCTGTGGAAGATCATTGCGCTAAATATGGTGCGAGTTCTGATATTGGAAGATCAACAGTGTTTGATGATAATATGACTACTGGAATGATGTGTTGCGGTGATGATATGCCTGGAGATACTGGAAGCGATGCAGCTGATAATCCAGATAATTCTGAGATTTTTTGTAATGGAGGAATAAAGTATTCAGGAGCTGGTCGCGGATGTCCGGTGGGAAGATGGAGTCAGTATGATCCTTTATTTGGAGGGAGTTCGCTTACTTCCAAGCGGGCATGGGGAGGAAATCTTGAAGCTACGGATTCTACTTTTGGAAGCCTTGCCTGTTGTGGTGATGATTATGGGGATGAAGGGCTGATATTTAGTGATGATACTGGGCTTCAGTTTGTGTGTGATGCAGAAGGAACGACTCGTATGGAATGGAGACCTGCTGACCACGTACGTGCTGGTGGAGTGTATGAAGTTAAGACTGTGCCTGATTTATTTGATCCTGAAATTTTAGATTACAAAGATTTCCCATTGTTTACTGAGATTAGCGATACTAAAGATGTTTATGATGTGCTTGGAGGAGATGGAGGATCGTGGTTTGTGTGTGATGATGATTCTTCGTTAAGTGAGAGGTATACTAAAGGGAATACATTTTCTTCAGAAGGTGAGCCTTGTGATGGAGAAAGTATTTTTGATTGTAAAGATGTGAAAGATAGTGACTTTGTATGTTATACTTCATCTAAAGAAGAGATTGCGGAGTGTCATGCGGGTGTTGCTAAAAACAATAAGTTTACAGCAGGCAGTGGAGAAGAATTGAATGATGATGATGAAAGTACAGGGTTTGTGTGGGGGAAAATCATTCCAAGTCCGTTTAGTGAAGATTTACATGAGTTCAATAAAGTAGGAGATGTATGTGCTTATGATTTGTGCACATTCCTGTTTACTGATCTTGATCTCAAGCTGGATGAAAAGCCCGAGGTTCTTGACTGGACACCATATGATGCGTTGCATTTCAATATCTTCTTTGAGAATGCTGGGAAAAGTGATTTGATTACTCTTACTATTAAGGGAAAAACTACTTTTAGTGAGCCGTTGTCTTCATTCTATACTGGAAGCAGAGAGGTGCTTAGCGGGATATGGTACCATGTAATTATTCCTAAACCTTACTTGCCTTCTGGGAATATTACGGAATTCACGATGAGTGCAGAAGATGATGTGGGGCGGATCAATTTACATCAGTTTTTCCTTGCTGAACCAAAGGGTGCATTGTTCTGCGGTCGTCAGACTGAGTTTAGTGCAGGGCAATGGTTACTTGATCTTGATAATGATGAAGCGTCAGGTGGAAAAGCATGCGATAGTCAGCAAGATCTTATGTACTGGACTGGAACCCGATGCTGTGGGGATGATTATAGTGAAGTAAATTCTGAGTTTGGATATAAATCTGAATTCTATCTTGATACTAAAGGAAGCTGTTTTGCGTCACGGAAACTTCCGCTCTCTGGGCAAGCAGATCGTATTAAAGTTACAAGCAGTACAAGTAATGAAACTTCATTCAGAGTTCTCGGTGATGCTGTGAGCGGAAAGTTGTTAGGATGTAATGCAGTTGGCGGATATTCGTGGGTGCTTGATGTTGAAGAGACGGATGATAAAGGAGATGGAACAGGAAAGAAAATAGTTGAAACGGTTTCTGATTGTGATGTGAGGGGAGCTGAAGGTGAAGGAAGTTATTATTGCGGACCTGATGGATGGAGTGATGATAGTTATAGTGTATCTACAGGAACTGTTTATGCATTTGAAAGAAGCAGTAAAGTTGCTGATCCAGATGGAATAACTGCTGGATGTTGCCGTGTGGGAGATTGCTGGACTGGGACTGCTTGTAAAGGGACGCAGGAAGATGAAGTATCTGGCAGCGGAAGTTTGCCTTCTGGAGTGACTCTTGATGGTAAACCTAAACCAGGAGATGTTGTAAGTGGATCACGATGCATTGCTGGTGAATGGACTGAGAGTGAGCTACAGTGGGACTGGTTAGATAGTGAGTATGGATTCTGTCCAGATGCTGAAAGTTGTTTACTTGATCCTAGTATTGCGGTAGGACAGACAGCTACACAAGTGCCGAGTGCGTGTAAACCTAGTGCTTGGTATTCACGATCAACAAATATTGCTGGTGTTGTAAAGAAGAGCAATTTCAAATCTAACTCAGTGCAAGGATTGTATTGTAATAAAGGAACATGGAGTTCGCGGACTCACATTATTGCACAGAAGTTAATGGGATCGTTTGAGGATGGTTACACATTGACTTGCGGACCTTATCATGATGTGCTTGTGAATGAAGGTAAAGACAAAAAAGCTTACATTGAAGGATTCCTGGGAGGAATAACACCTGTGTTTACAAATAGAATTGACAAATCTGTGTTTAACAATCTGTGCATTCTAAACAAAGATGGAGAAATTGTAATTGGATCAAGTTATAATGCGCTGGGCAGTGATGTGTCGATACCTGAAGCCAGTCAGATTTCATTAAAGACTGCTGTGAAGGAATCATTTGATTATGACCTTGATGTTTCAGGATGTTTAGGAAGCGTGGATGAATTTGATTTCAAGTATTGTGGTTCGGGTTTCTATTGGAACAATAAAACTGAATCATTTATTTATGCACCTTCAGGAACTGATGTACTTTCAGCTGGAAGCGCAGGAAGCCTTTATGACTATATTATTGAGAAAGTAAAATCATTCTTTGGAGCGACGACAACTGGATTCCATGAAATTCCGCCAACCCCTCTTGGCCGTGCCAGGGTGTTTGATGATATTTATGTTGCTAAGTTTGGAAGCAAGTCTATTGTAAGTGTGAAAGAAGCGAAGACTTCTGAGTCGGGAGATATTCATTCATATTTCACAGTGCAGTTCAGCGGGTTCAGTGGAGATGTTTGTGCTTCAGTTAATGCGTATGATAAGAGTCGCGATGGGCATGCAAAGGATACTATTATTTGTGAAGCGTCAGGAGATAAGGCAACTGTATTTGCAGTTGCTGATTCAACTTCGCTTATTCCTGTGCCAAAGCCTGAATTCTTTAGAGCGATTACGCGAGAACTGAGGCCAAAATAAAATGAAGTCTAAATCTCAAGTAAGTTTGTTTATGATTCTTGGAATTGTAATCTTAATAATGGGAATTATTCTTATTCTTCTCAGCCAGATGCTGTCTCAGACTACAGAAGGTGGAGAACAGGGAAGACTTGCGCTGATTCAGAGTGTTCAATTGCAACAATATGTGGAAAGCTGCCGGGATAAATCTGTGAAGGATGCTTTGTTACAAATGGGAAAGCAAGGAATGCATATTTATTCTGGACAAGATGGGGCGATTCTTTCGTGTGGAGCGAATGATTGTTCTGATCCTGTGCCTATTTATTATAGTAAACTGAATTCAACGATTCCTTTTCTTTTGACACCCAATCCTGATTACATGCCTCCGCCAAGATATCCGTGTTCAGATGCAGGATGTAAGTATTCGTATGATCCTAGTTCTCCAATTGGAAAAGTGAGCGGGAAGTCATTTCTGAAACCTTTTGATAGAGGAAATGAATCAATTGTAAAACAATTGGAAGAAGCTATAGCTGCACGGGTGGATGAATGCGTTGATCTTGAAACATTGATGAATGCTTCTGGAATGTTTGAAGCGACTTCTGAACAAGGTGATATTGCAGTGGAGATTGAGGCTTCACTCAATAGACTACTGGTTAATCTTGAATATCCTATTGTGTTTTCATCATATAGAGGTGCTGATACTTATTCTCAAAGGTTTGCGGTAGAGTTGCCGATTCGATTGCAACCTGTGTATAGCTTCCTTTATGATCTATTATTGTGGGATGCATCTTATTATGATTTCAATGTAAAAGATAATTTCAGGCGGTTGCCGCATTATAGAGATGGAATGCAGGTTGATATTGTCAGAAATGTAATGCATGGAAAAGATCTCATAATGGTGAGTGATAATGTGTCAACTATTGATGGAAAGCCATGGCAGATTTATTTCATGAGGGATGATTTCCCACCTATGTTGAGCTATGTTACGGGGGAGATTTCGAGTTCATTGTATGATTATGTTGTTTATGTAAATAATACATTGACAATAAATCCTAATGGATTTGATGTTAATGAAGATCCGGTAACATATTCATACTCAGGATGGAAGCAGGATTATGATGAGATATTTGATGAGAGTACTGCGACAAGAGAAAAAACAGGTATTGCTTATGATAAAACATGGGAAGGGGGAAGTTTGTTTAAATCGAGCGGAAAGGATGCTTCTGTGTTTGTGGAAGGGCGAGATATAGGGCCACATGAACTTATGATAAGAATAAGTGATGGGACTCAAGAGGATTGGCAGACTGTTAAAGTGTTAGTTGATGATGAGATTCAGGTTGAAGGTGGAGGAAGAAGCATTTATGAGGATATTGCTCTCGGGCACGGGTCAGTGGAAGATCCTTATTATCTGAGCGGACAAACTGTTGATGTGTTTAATCCAGGGAATGTTGTGTATAGCTGGAGTGAAGCAGGGGTAGTGTTTTTTTCAGGGACAGAGGAATTTGCAAGCAGTTTCTATCATCCGTTTAATGTACTTGATTATAGGAAGATAGATATCAATTTGCTTCCATCAGGAAGATTGTCCACAAAGGGAATGCATAAAATGTCTGTAACTGCATCAAGTGTAACGTCAGATACGGAGAATTTTGATGTTGAGATACATGAATGCGTACCGCATCGCTCTAATTCTCCGCCTTATCCATATGCTGCTGTTTCAAGTCCTTATGATAAATATAGTAATACTACAACTGATTCATATTTAGGAGATCATGCATGTTGTATTGGAGATCCGGCTGACCTGAATACTGCATGGAAGGTTGCACCTGCTGGAACACCATGTTATGAGCAGACTGTTTATATTTTACCATTGGTCCCTGTCGATAGTTTGGGAGATTATGTTTCAGGTGTGACTTCAGCAGAGATTGGGAAAGTGAAATCATTCATTTCAGGAATGACGGGAGCAGAGAGAAACGATCTGGTGAAGGTTTCTGTAGCAAGGACTTGTTCAGGGAAAAGAGGAAATATGTGTGATGGTGAATTTGATGTTGTACTTGAAAAGGTTTCATGTGCGGATAATGCAGGAGTGGAGCAGTGTAATGGACCTTCTGCATTGTTAATGGGAACTCCAAGCTGCACAATGTATGCTGGTGGAGAGAGCTTTGAAAAGAAATTTACTTCTGGAAGTGGAGTGTGTGATGCAACATGGAAGTCTACAACATCAGGAATATGTCAAAGCGGATGTTCGTCAGGAGGATGTTCGGGAACTGTGAATTGTGTTGCGTGCAGCTCGTATGATTATTATGTATTGAGCGGAAGCAATCCTGGTAATTATGAGACATCAAGCATTGATTGTGCTACGTGTGCGAGTTCAGGATGTGTGACTTACAAGTACACTGATTCGGGGAGCGCGAGTTGCGAAGGAAGCATTGTTTCATTGGATTCGTCTCAATCTGCCTGTCAAAGTAATTCATGCGGATTCAGCTGGTTTAGTGGGAAAGGAGATAGATCTTGTTGCGGGAATCAAGCGGGAGAAACTGTGAAAGTTGGAGATGATGGAAGTTCTGCGTGTTGTGATTCTAGTAGTGGATGTGTATATGATGGAGCTTGCTATAGTAGTGGGGCTTGTAGTGCAGCTGGTTATTGTTCCTCGGGAAGTTGGATTGATCCTGATGATGATGAAGACAGCTGTACTGCGTGTGGTTACAAGGTTGTGAAATGGAGTACATTCTTTATTCCACGGAGTGCGTGTTGCGGGGATGATGGGGTAGGGGATAATTTCTGTGGCGGAGATCAAGCCTGCAATAAAGGAAGTTATATGGATTGTGATGCTTCTGGATTATCTTGTGATAGTGATTTTGTGTGCAGGTAGAATCAAGTGTTTCTGAGTTTCAAAAGAAACGAGGGTTGCGAAAGAAAAGAGAAAGAAAAAATAGAAAATTATTCTGCTTGGCTATCACCAGTGCGGATGCAATCTTTGTATGTGTTGAGGAATTCCAAAAGATCATTGGTATCACCAACCAAAAATTCTCCAAGGCAGACTGTAATCGGACTACCCGATTTGCTTGCAATTACGTGCGAAGATCCATTAAAAGCATAATGCCAATTTTCATTATGTATCTCAGCATTTATTGTCCAAAGACCACGGTTCTCCAAACCAGAATCAAATCCAAATATGTTGTCAATAGTTTCGTTTCGAACCAGACTCCAAAGGCGACCATCTTTTTTTGTATATGTTAATGTGTCTTGCATCCTACAAAAGTAGTCTAATCCAATCTCAATAGTATTTTTGTCCACCAGCTTTACGTATCTTTCCAACTCAGATTCGCATGTTATTGCTTGTGGCGATGCGTCTTGCAATTTTTGGCCACTCTCATCTGCAAATAATGAAGCTGAGCCAAATAACATTCCGATTCCACCCATTTTACCGATAAGTCCGCGTCCGTCTGCTCCAGACTCGTAACCAACATTATATCCTTTTGTAGTCATTGTTTGTATCCTCCATACCTGTAATTATTAACTTCTTGATTTTACTTATTTATAAATTATTTGTCTGATTCAGGAAAAGAAATGGAGTTAAAGCCGGAATCAATATTGCTTTGATTCGAGAGTTTCCTTGTCTTAAAGAGAGAAATATTTAAATACTACAAAGTACTACATTGTATTACTGTGGAAGTTGTCAGTGTTAAGTTTCAGGAAGATATTTTGAAAAAAATAGATGAAAGTATTTCTACAAATAATTTTAATTCAAGGACTGAATTTATTCGAGAGGCAGTAAGGGATAAACTCGCAGATTTAGATAGGGATGAGCTTATTCAACAATTTCTCAAGCTTCGAGGGAAGGCAAGCAAAAAAACTACTTATGAAGAAAATAGGAAAACACGAGAAGAAGTTGCACGTCAAATCGCCAAAGAACTTGATGTAGATGTTTAAAGCAAGTGTTCGGGTTTCTTAGAAATAACAATATCTGCTATCTTTTCGAAATCGTTTATATTCTGAGTAACATTAAGATCATTGTTGCTGCGAGCTAAGAGGGCATGCAAACAATCGCCCAATGATATTCCTCGTGCCTTATGTAACTTACTTGCTTCTTCCACAATTTGCTTGCTTATCGGCACTTTAATCAAGTTACCAGTTATATGAAGAATGTTGAACATATCATTTATTTCGTCATCAGAATAATCTATTTTCAGTTCGCGAGTTATGAATTCAGAGTATAAAATAGGTATCCTTTCTGTGATAAACTTCATAATGAGCCTGCTTGCAATTTCACCTAGTGGTCTTCCACCTTTTCCAGTACGATTCTCATTATGGTCACGCCAGATACAAGTATCAAAATAATAGTTTATATCGAAATGCACATTTTCTGAAGCCACAACATAATCTGTGCTTTTGGAATTTAAGTGCTTATGCACTCGGAAATTGGACTGAGTCTAATGAATCGTTTATTAGCATTAACTATATAAATTCAAAAGAAGCTTCTGAGGGTATGGATGCTAAGGTTACGCCATGGGAAGTGAAGGGTTCTATTGATTATAAAAAGCTCATTAAGGAATTTGGATTACAGGAGCTTCCAGAGCTGCCTAAGAAATTTTTAGGGCAGACTCTATTTAGAAGAGGGATTATTTTTGCGCATAGAGATATTGAAAGGATTCTTGGATGCGTACAGCAGAAAAAGCCTTTTGCTATGATGACTGGGCTTATGCCTTCTGGTAAATTCCATTTCGGGCATAAGATGGTGGCGGACCAATGCATCTTTTATCAGGAGCTTGGGGCTAACGTATATATTACAGTCGCAGATGTTGAAGGGTACAATTCCAGGATTCCTAATATGGAGGAATTGCGGAAGATTGCAATTGAAGAATATTTAATGAATTATGTTGCTCTCGGGTTAGATTTGAAAAAGTGTGATTTCTATTTCCAGTCAAAACGGTCACTTGATGGTAAGAAGGCGAGTGCATATTACAGTCTCGCTTCGACGCTTGCGCGGCATGCAACATTTAATGAATTTAAAGCAGTGTATGGAGAGATTGATCCAGGAAAAATGGCCTCGTCTCTTTTACAGGCTGCTGATATGTTTCATCCGCAGCTTCCAGAATTTGAAGGACGGATGCCTGTTATTGTTCCCGTGGGAAGTGATCAAGATCCGCACATACGGTTAGCGCGGGATATTTGTGGACGGTACAAAGTGCATGATTTTTGTCAGCTCAGTAGTACGTATCATCTGTTTATGCCCGGACTTAAGGGCGGGAAAATGAGTTCTTCTGATCCGATGTCCTATATTGCACTGACTGACAGCCCTGATGAAGCGAGCAAGAAAATTATGAAGTATGCATTCTCTGGTGGACAGGCGACACTTGAAGAACATCGAAAGAAAGGTGGAAATCCTGAGATTGATGTGAGCTTCCAGATGTTGCGTTACGGACTTGAGGAAGATGATGAAGCATTGAAAGAGATTTATCTATCGTATAAGGCAGGGAAATTGCTCAGTGGAGAGTTAAAGAAGATTGCTGCTGAGAAGGTAAGTGAGTTCTTAGAAAAACATCATAAAGCACGGAAGAAAGCGGAAAAGACTGTTGCATCGTACGTAGAGAAGCAAGGATTCTAGATTCTGGGTTGCAAATTGATTCTTAAGTTGCTATCTTCTTGAGTTAGAGAATGCTTAAAAATAGAATTTGGTTCTTGGATGGGGTATTATGGCAGATCCTGTTGAAGAGTACGTTAATAAATTTAGAAAAGGAGTAGATAAAATTTCTAAAGAATTAGGAAATGAATACAAAGTTCTTGAGGAGCTTGAAGGACAGGTTGTTGCAGTGCGGCAGACTACTTATGTTATTGCTGAATCTGTAAATGATGCGATTAATAAAGTTGAGCATACAAAACAAACTATTGAGAATCTCAATAAAAATTTACAAGCGTATGGAAATTATGTTTACAAAAGAGAATATGTTCTTATGGAGTTGATTGATGAGAAAATCCAAGAACTTGAAAAACATAGTGACTTTACTAAACTTAGCGCAGGGGAACAAAATAGGATGAAAGCTCAAATTCTCCGAGAACTTACAAAGAATCAGCAGCTAGTATATGCTGATCTTGAGAAAGCTACTCATGAAGATATCAACAAAATGAAAGCTTCAATTGCTGAAAATATGATTGCAGTTCTTAGTGATATGAATTCGGAAATTGTCATAGAAAAAACAGCACAAGTTATTGAAACAATCCAGGAAGAAAAAGGAAAAAACTTTGATAAATTTATTAAGTTATTACAAGGCATTATTTCAGCAGTTCAAAATGAATTAGGCGGTAAATAAGTATGATTAAGACAAGTAGAACAGAATTATTGAGTTTTGTTAGAGAGATAGAGCTTGCGCGCTATGGACCTAAACATCAACTCGATCCCACAACACTTGTTGGACATCTTGACACTTTGAGAGGAGATTTACCTGCTGCGGGAGAACAGGCTAAAGAAGCAAGCGAGGAAACCAAAGTAGTGCTTGGAGAGTTGAATGTATTTGCGAGACAATTAAACGCAGTTACTGAACAGATCCATAAACATTTCAAATTTATCAGAATTATTTTACACGGGGATCAACTCAGAAAGGAAGCAATTCAGCAACGACAAGCAGGAGTTTCTGGATTTGGGAAAAGCAAGCTTGCTGCAGTACAAAAGGCAATTGAAGAAGAACGAGAGAAACTGCTCACAGAACATAATGCTGAAATTAAAGATTTACAAGATATTATTACTCAACTTGAAACAATAAATGCTGAGTTGAACAATTTACGGACAAGACAACCCGTTCCATCAATAAGCGGAACAACGAGCCAACACCTAAAGCGTGTGCTCTTGCATACACAGTGGTTAAAGGCGTATTTCATTCGTGTTTTTACTGTGTTTGTGGAACTGTCAGTATATTACGAGATATTTGATGTAGATGTGGATAAATTAATTCGGAAACTTGAGATCTGGGACAGTTTGAATGATTATACTAAAAATAATTGGAATCTGTGCAAAAGAGAATACAACAAGTAAGACAAATTAATAATGAATATTAAATAAGAGTTTAATTCACGATTTTAATATTTTTTTCAAATATTCATCAATTTCTTCAATATCTTTATCTTTAACATAGGCTTCTACCATTTTCATGTTTTGGCGCCATGGAATAATGAAATTGTGTTCAAATGCAGAGAGGTCAGTTGTCCTACTCAGCCTTGCGTGTTGCTGCTCAACAGTTTCCCACGCTTTTTTCAATTCTGCATATTTTGTTTCTTTTTGATCATTCGCAATTCTGTACGCCGCAGCAGAATAATATTTCGTGGCATGTGCGCGACTGGTCTGCAGATATTGGTCTACTTGTTCCTTAGTTGGATGTTGAGGAAGAGTTCCCACAAATTCCATGGCTTCTCTGTTGCTTCGCTCTACTGTAACAAGATCAGCAAGAAAATCATTTGTTAATTGAATGACGGTATGAATTGCTTCACGCAATTTGTCATCTGAAAGCCGGTTTATGAATGCTGTTGGTACTTCAGTCCTTCCAAATTCTCTTCCAAGTTCGCGCAAGGCGTCATCAAGCTTTTTCATACTCTTTAATAGATGAGAATTCTCACTTATAATTCTTTCTCTCTCTGCGTCAGAAGACGATGCAAATGGATGATCCATAGAGAAATGATCAACCATAGATTCTGACTTCTTAAATATCAGAACAAAGCCACTGAAAATTAAAGAGATTATAGCAATAACAAATAACCAGACATTGCTTGTTGAACTCCAGATGGTGAAAAGCAGAAATGAAGTAGATAAAAATGCAAAACCGAAACCTAGATGACGCTTCTGGGTGGCATGAAGGACTGATTCGTACACAGACAGGAAACAACCAATCGCAAGAATAAAAATCATGTAACTTCTGATACCTGAAAAGGTTTCTTCTAAGAATATTGAAATGTTTGGTTTGAATGCAAATATTGCTAAAATGGAAAGTCCAGATAATGAAAAGGCGACTACGGTGGCTGATTTGCCTACTTTTCCTTCACTGTCTTGAAGCATTGTGAATCTTGATAAGACCACCAAAAGCATTGAGTATAGAAGCAAGAACGAAAAACACACTAAAAAAAAGAATGCTATATTTGTAGACTTGAATATCTCGGGGACAAAGGCTAATGTTTTGTCTAACTGACTTCCAATATTAGACTGAACATATATGTTAAGCATTGAAGTGGAAGGAGGATTGTGAATTTATATGTCTAATGGCGGAAACTTGAATTTAAGTTGCTCAGAATCTGGAATCAAAAGTTACTTCAGAAGTTCTTTCACTTTCTTAACAATCTGATTAGCACTGATGCCATACATTTCCATTAATTCTTCTGATTTGCCTGAGCGAGGTAAATCTTTAATGCATAAATGTGTAATTGGGATACCTAATGATGAAACTGCTTCACCTAATCCACCAGCAGGGTAATGATCTTCGACAACGATAATGTTTTTTGTTTCCTTTGCAGCCTTAAGTATTGTTTTTGAGTCCAAAGGTTGAACAGAGTATGCGTCAATGATTCGCACAAAAATACCTTCCTTTTCAAGCGATTCATATGCTGCAAGGCTGTTGTGAACAGTGATGCCTGCTGCAATGATTGTTGCAGAATCTTTTTTGGATTGCTTTAATACTTTTGAACCGCCGATTGGAAAGGTTTCATCGTCTTCATAAATTAATGGTGTTTTAGGGCGGGTGGTGCGGAGATAGCAGAGACCTTTATGATTGATCATTTCATGAACGCAACGTTGGGTTGAAACACCGTCACACGGATAGAGAACAATGCAGCTCGGGATGGAACGGAACATTGCAATGTCTTCCAAACCCATCTGTGATGGACCGTCTTCGCCTATGCTTACTCCGACATGAGAGCCAACAAATTTTGCATTTGAGCCTGAATATTGGGCCATGCGGAAGACGTCGTGGGCTCTAGTCCAAAATGCAGCGAATGTTGCAGCAAATGGAATGTAACCTTTGGCTGCCAGCCCGAGAGAAATACCAGCCATGTTTTGTTCAGCAATAAATGATTGAAATGATCGTTTCTTGAATGTGTTGAAGAAGTCTTCAGCTCCAGTTGAATTCTGAACGTCACCATCTATTGCAACAATTCTGTCGTCAACTCTTCCAGCCTCAAGAAGTGCATGGCCATATGCTGCACGGGTTGCAACTGGGAGTCCATCAGAATATCGTTTCAAAGGAATGGCAGGTGGTTTTGGTGCCTTTTTTAGTTGTACTTTGTATGCTTGCTTTATGAATGAGCTTGAACTAATATCAGGCATCGGACCCAGTTCTTTGAGTGCAGACTCAAGTTCGCGAGCTGATAATGTTTTTCCGTGCCAGCCATCTTTATTTTCCAAAAATGAAACTCCTTTTCCTTTGAATGTGCGAGCGATGATAGCACAGGGAACATCCTGCATGCGGCACTCTTCGAGAGCGTCAATGATTGCTGCAGTGTCGTGACCGTCAATGACGAGAGCATACCAGCCAAAGGCTTCGAATTTTTGTTTATATCTTTCAGTATTGTGCTGATGCATAGTGGGTCCTGATTGACCTAGGCGATTGCAATCGACAATTGCACAGATGTTTGCAAGTTTTTGATCGTGGGCCATATTGGCAGCTTCCCAAATCATGCCCTCTGCGAGTTCACCGTCACCCAAAACAACATATGTTTGGGCAGGGGAATCTAACAGCCTCTGAGACAATGCCATTCCAACACCTGCTGAAAGTCCCTGACCAAGAGAACCTGTTGAAACTTTAATCCAAGGCATCCTTGCTGTAGGATGACCTTCAAGCCGACTGTGGATGTCACGCAATGTATTAAGTGATTCCACAGGAATGATGCCAGCTTCTGCATAGCATGCCCACAAAATTGGAGCTGCATGACCTTTTGAAAGTATTAATTCATCATTGCCTGGATTGTTTGGATTTTTTACATCGTAATGCATTTCTCCAAAGAAAAGGCAAGCCATTATTTCCGCAACTGATAAACAAGTAGTTGGATGACCTGATCCTGCTTTTGATGTAGAAACTAAAGAATGAATGCGAAGTTTTTTGGCTATTTCAGAAAGTTGGGCTGGTGTTGGGCCAGATCTCATAATGTTCTGTGAATTATTGTTATTATTAAAGAGTTTCCATACTGAAAGACTCAATGTAAGTACAGGTAAGTGGATGTAGACTATTTCCAGGCATTTATTTCTATCATTGCACGAGAGATTGTGTGTGCGAGGTCCCATGCAGTAAAACCATAACCACAGTCAGCTTCTAAAATGTCGCCTGCGAAGCCATTGACATTGGCTGCCATGTGAGCAGCGGTGGCTAGATCATAATGCTGACTTACAAAACATGAAACAACTCCCGCCAGAACATCGCCGCATCCAGCGTGAGTCATGCCTGGATTACCTGTCTGACTTTTTGAGGTGCCTAATCGTGAAATGATATAGTCAGTTGGGCCTTTAAGGAGGATAACATTGGTTCCTAAATGCTTCGCCTTTGATGGAAATTTTATTAGTTCCGAAATTTTTGGGAATTTACTGTTCTTTATCAAAATTTCAGCCTCTTTTGCATGAGGTGTAAAGATAGTGTTGTTACATTGCTTTATGTTCAGTGCGTGCAGTGCATCTGCGTCAGCAACAACAGGAGTTTTTATTTTTGAAACAAGCGTCTTTATGACTGAAAGAATAGATGATGTGCGAGTGAGACCGTTTCCTATCAATGTTACGTCATGAGATTTGCTTAACCTGACAAGATCAGAAATGTGAGCCTTGGAAAGATGAGAGCCTTTCAGTTTATGGGTGATGAAATCAGGTGAATATGAGTTGATTGCATATGCAACTTTTTCAGGAGCGGCAATGGTTACCCAGTCTGCACCAGCACGCATTGCAGCCATAGCAGCAAGAGCAGGCGAGCCAACGTATTGCTCAGAACCGCCAATTACTAATATTTTTCCATTCTGACCCTTATGAGATGTTGCCAGTCTTTTTTTCCAGGAAAATTTCATAAAATAAAGAATGAATTGTGATTTATAAATGTTTGATAAGAGATTGGATATCTATAAACAGCAAGTTTTTAAAGCACAGTTTATTGACCAGGGTAATGAAAAAGGTGTGTGTAATTTGTGGAGAGCCGGCGAGCTATATGGTAAAAGGAACCAGCCAGGCGTATTGCATTACCTGCGGCATGGACTGCTTTAGTGATCTTTCTTTTTTGCAGGCTATAGAAGAGCAGGCTCAAGAACTGAAAAAAATCGTTCTTGATAAATCAAAAGAAGAACAGTATGAACCTTGATAAGGACTAGTAAAAATCTGCTCGCGACAAATCTCATCTGTAACCAAGTGATATTCAAAAGATACATTTCTGAAGTCTTCTTTTAATGCTGAGAAGAATTTTTCTGCTGCCTTAGGGGATTCAAATGCTGCCTCTCCAACGAAATCATGATCTCCAATTACTCGAAACAAGTTATTGACGCAGCCGCTTTGAACAAGCATCTGGGAAACGGCAGACCATTGATGAGGATGGGCAGATAAATTGAATAAAACAGTAGTAGGAAGTCCAATGGCCGGAAAATTAAGCAGGATAGTGGAACGCTTTACTACTGGATTCCAAGTGTGCAGAAATTGATAGAGATCATTAATAGGAATTTGAGTTTGGCGAGATAATTTTGTGAGAGGGACACGGGAGTTCAGGCGGAGGTAACTCAAGGCATCAGAAACAGGTGTTTTGTTTGTCATAAAGGCTATATTGGAAAATTAAAGATATAATGGTATTGTATAAGAAGTATATACTTTTAGTCTCTGGTTTTTTGTTGTTAGTTATTTGCAATTAGCTTTTGATTGAATTCGCATGATATGTTGACAGCAGTAGCAGGTGTACGTCATATGTGTGGTTCTTACCCGAGTTGAGCCGTTTAGAGGATGTTTGGGTGTACCACAGTTTCTGCAAAAGCAAGATTTGATCTTTGAAGGAAGCGGTGTGCGGAATCTTTGGGAAAAGCGCTTAGCTTCGGAAATCAAGTGTCTGGATTGTGGTCGAATTGGATATTGTAATCCCAGTGATACCAGCTGATTAACGTAGGCATTTACTATGTTTTCTGTGTCGGCTTTCACTTTTTTCATTGTAGCTGTAATCAAACTGAAGATGCTTAAATAAATTTGCTAATATGGCAAAAAAATGACGAATTCGAAATTAGAGTCCTCCCCAATCGCAACGATAATTTTAAATATTTATTCACTCTCTCGGAAAATGAGGGGTATGGAGCGAACAATTGAATTTGAAAAAGTAGGTGGTGCACTTTCACGACGGAAGAGGTTGAACGCTGCTGGCGATGACATCTTTGGAATTTTCTTCAGGGAAAAACCTGCACTGATTTTACTTCAACTGAAAAATGCAGGACAATCTTTGTATGCATCATCACTTGCTAAGGATATTGACTGTACTTATTCGCATGTCAACTTCATTCTTCAAAAAATGGAAGATAATAGATTGATTGAGTTTGAGCGTCAGGGAAGATTAAAACTTCTGAAGCTTACTGATCGGGGACATGAGTTTGCTGATTTTGTTGAACGTGCACGAAATACGATTGATAATTGATGGATTCTATTGTTACTGAGTTGCTTTGATTCTTAGATATGGGTATCAAAATATTTAGAAAAAAATTGTGTAAGAAAAAAAGAAACCTACTGTAACATCTATGTCAGCTGAATCCCTTTAGATTAAGTGTATTCTTAAGAAAGGGCTTCATCCCAAACCTGCGCCGTAAGCTTATTACAGGGCAGCGGCGCATAAAAAACAAAATGAAAAATTAGAGAAAAAAAAGAAACTTACTGTAACATCATTTCAGCGTCTTTAGGATTGAACTGCCAAGTAACTGGAAGTCTGCCAACCCGGCGGTAGTATTTACCAAGGCGCTTGATTTTTGAGAATGCTAATTGTTCACCGCGTTTTGCACCAGTGTCTTTTCTATTCTTCTGATAATGCTTTTGAACTATGATGAATGTTCTGATAAGTGCGTTCAAATCTTCAGGCAATTTTTGTGTTTCACCTTTCTTTGTGGTGATCTGAGCTACTTTCTTTCCTGTCAGTTCCTGAACATCAGGAATACCGTATTCGTCTCTAAGACGCATACCAATTTGACTTGGTGGAAGACCTTTCTTAGCTAGTTTCTGAACAAGAGTTTCAATTTCTTTACCCTTGTAACGAACCCAGCTTAAATCTGATTTTAGCGGTTTCTGAGAACCTGCTTTTCCTTTTGCACCTGAATGCATTCTTGCCATATGGGCTGTCGACCACGGTCCAATATATAAATGTTTTGCTCATACAAATAAAGCAGCAAACAGGCTTTAACTGAGTTTATAGGCATTGGTTGCCTAGATTCAAAGAATCGATTGCTTCTTTGAAATCCAGAATCTTCAGAGTAAACTATATAAAGTCACGAACTGATTGAAAACTGAATGAAACAGGCCGATACTCAAGGGATTACAGTTACTAAAGAAGAAGATTTCTCTGAATGGTATGAACAGGTTGTTTTGAAGGCAGAACTGGCTGAATTCAGCGCAGTTAAGGGATGTATGATTCTAAGACCAAGGGGTTATGCATTGTGGGAAGGAATTCAAGGCTTCTTTGATCCTATTATTAAAAGCAAAAAAGTGCAGAATGTGTATTTTCCTATGTTTATTCCTGAAAAATTTTTCAGTATGGAAGCTGAACACGCACAAGGATTTTCTCCAGAGGTTGCTTGGGTAACTGAAGCTGGCGGAAGCCAACTTCCAGAACGGCTTGCTATCAGACCAACATCTGAAGCAGTAATAACTGATGCATTTTCAAGATGGGTGAGAAGCCATAATGATCTGCCAATGAAGACAAATCAATGGTGCTCAGTAGTACGGTGGGATACAAAGGCGACAAAGTTATTTTTACGTTCACGGGAATTTTTATGGCAGGAAGGACACTGCCTGTATGAAACACAGGAAGAGAACATCAAAGAAGTGCTTGAGTTTCTTGAAGAATATAGAAGAGTTGCTGAAGATTTGTTAGCAGTACCTGTAATTAAAGGGAAGAAAACAAAGAAGGAAACATTCGCTGGCGCTGTGCAGACATTTACTATTGAAGCGCTCATGCCAGATGGAAAAGCCTTGCAGATGGGAACATCGCATGAGATTGGACAAGGATTTGCAAAGGTATTCGGGGTACAATTCTTAGGAAAAGATGGTGAAAAGCATTATCCTCATCAAAGTTCGTGGGGAATCAGCACCCGGATGATTGGTGCTTTGGTTATGATGCATTCAGACAATAAAGGATTAGTGTTGCCGCCACGAATTGCGCCGCAGAAAGCAGTTATTATTCCAATCATGTTTGAAGGAACAAAGGAAGCTGTAATTAAACAAGCCCATGAGATTTGCAAGCTTATACCTGGCAGCTTTGTTGATGGCAGAGAACAATATACGCCAGGATGGAAATATAATGAATGGGAACTTAAAGGAATTCCGTTGCGCCTTGAAATAGGACCTAGGGATCTTGAAAAGAAGCATGTTGTAGTTGTACGGAGAGATACAGGGGACAAAGCGTTTGTCAAAGTAGCAGATATTGAAAAGAAGATCCCTGAAATTCTTGAACAAATGCAGGATGAAATGCTAAATAAAGCAAAAACATTCCTTAAGAATAATATCGAGCGAGCAACTAAATGGGAAGATTTTGTTGATCTAATACAAGAAAGAAAACTGAGTTTAGTACCATTCTGCGGAATAGATAAATGCGAAGATGATATCAAGGAAAAAACAGGAGGAGCAACTTCAAGATGCATACCTCTTGATGCCAGCGATGTTTCAAAGGGGGCTAAATGCATTCATTGCGGAAAGGAAGCGCATTCGCTTACTTACTTTGGAAAAGCATATTAAATAATATTCTGAAACGATTGCACCGTTTGTTTCAAAGGCAACTTCTGTTTCACATCAGCTATAATCGTTCCTTAGTGATTGTGACATAGGATTAAATATAAGGTTGGCCACATAGCTGTTATAGATATTACGACACAGTGAGGTCTACAGCGATGAAAATGAGAGTATGTTTTGGTGCACTTATAGTAATAGTAATACTAATGCAATTGGCAGTGGCAAATGCGAGTCTGTCTCCAGATGATTTTATTTTCTATGTTAATGGAGAGGAGTCAAGGTTTGTTTCAGTTCAACCTGGTGATACACTTGAATTTGATCTTGGAATCAGAAATGAATTTCCTGTTGAATCGCACCTTGATTTTTCGAAAGCATCAGTGAAGTTCATTATTCGTCATATTCAATCAGGCGAAGATATTGTGAAAAGTCATTCAGACATTTCAATTATTGCCGGGCAACAAATTATAGTTAGTGATATGATCCATGTACCTGATACTGCAGCTGCAGGAACTTATCAATATGTGGCTGAGATCAGAACAACTACTGCAGATGGGCTGCCATTCTTTTTGCCTATCTTTGGGACAATTCAAGTAGATGTGCTTGATGAAGTGATAGTTGAAGAAATTTTAGCGCCTCAGAAAGTTGAGTGCATGATTCCAATGAGAGTTACCGTTAATAATAACGGAGAGGAAGAAGCGCATGGAATGTTGAACCTCAGACAACAAAAAAATCAATATGGTCAGACTGAAGTTCATTTGCTGCCTCACCAACAACAATCTTACGCATTTGATATAACGCTTCCAGATGGTGTGGCATCTGTGCTTCCATTCGCGGCAGATCTTACCTTGGGTAAGACAACGCGGTCTGACTTTGTGTTTGTAGATATACAATGCACAAGGTCGGGCGAGAATTCGCCAAGCCATACAAAAAACACATATCTCACACCTATCGTGGAAATCCACCAACAAAAAGCCGCTTCTGCTGGGGCAGGAGCGGTTTTATTTTCCTTTTTTGGCTGGTTGTTCAGTTAGGTAGCAGGATAAAACCTTGCTTAGCGTGATCGTCTCACTCAAGGGTGTTGATTCAAAGATTCCAGAAACTAAGAATCTATTGATTCAGAAAGAGTAAAACGACAAACATTTTTATAGGCACATTGCTTTTTCTTTTTATATGGTTACGGTGATTATCGGGGCTGATCATGCTGGTGTTGCAATGAAGAAGTTTGTGATATCACTTCTGAAAGGACAGGATCTTGAATATCTGGATTTGGGAAGTTTTTCTGCTAACAATGAAGATGATTATCCTGCTATCACAGAGAGGGTATGCAAAGAAGTACTAAAAGATGTGAAACATAGAGTAGGAATTCTTGTTTGCGGGTCGGGAATCGGGGTGTGTATTGCTGCAAATAGATTTAGAGGGATTCGTGCCGCACTTTGCTGGAATGTTGAAGCTGCATATTTAAGCAGGAAAGATGATCATGTAAATGTTTTGTGTCTTGCCGGACAAATCATGAGTGAAGAACAAGTGGAAGGTATTGTGAAAACGTGGTTTACAACTCCTGCAGCAGATGCGGAACGATATGTGCGGCGAATTATTGAATTGGATAGATTGTGAGAAGCATGTTTCTTGGTTGCTTAGTATCAATTGTTGCAACAGAAACACTTTTAACAACAAGAATAATTTGAAATAATATGGCCAAACAAGAATATAAGCCAATATCTTATAAGACAACTGAAGAATTACAGATTCCTAAAAAAATTATTGAACAAGTCATAGGTCAAGAGAAAGCTGTTAAAATTGTTAAAAAGGCAGCGACTCAAAGACGACATCTTCTCCTTATCGGCGATCCCGGGACTGGAAAGAGTATGCTTGGAGTAGGACTTGCGGAATTGCTTCCGAAGGAGAAATTAACTGATATTGTGTGTTTTCCGAATCCTGATGATGAGAATTGTCCGCTGATTCGCGAAGTGCCTGCAGGAGAAGGAAAGAAGCTTGTGGCGGAATCCAGAATGGCAAGTCAGTCGGTACTGCAGCCAAGGAATATTTTTATGATTTTCATGGCAATAGTTGCTATTGTCAGCCCATGGTATGTATTGCAAAAGTATCAAAGTGAAATTATGTTTGCGGCATTCTTCATTGGAAGTATGATTTTCATTGCGACGTTTGTACTTTTCATGAATATGTCTCGGAGAGGGAATGTAAGAGTGCTTGAACCAAAAATTATTGTTGATAATGCAGATAAACATCAAGCGCCTTTTTATGATGCAACTGGCAGCCATGCCGGAGCTTTGCTTGGGGATGTGTTGCACGATCCGTTTCAGTCAGGAGGACTGGGAACTCCGGCACATGAAAGGATTATTGCAGGATTGATTCATAAGACGAATAAAGGAGTTTTGTTCATTGATGAAGTTGCAACACTTGATATTAAGACTCAACAAGAACTTTTGAGCGCGTTGCAAGAAAGGAAGTTTTCAATTACAGGGCAATCAGAACGGAGTGCAGGTGCAATGGTGCGAACTGAGCCCGCTCCTTGTGATTTCATTTTAATTGCAGCTGGAAATGTTGATACTGTGGAACATATGCATCCGGCGCTTCGCAGCAGAATTCGTGGATATGGATATGAAATTTATATGAATAATTCTATGCCAGATACTGCTGAAAACAGAGATTTACTGGCTGCGTTTGTGGCACAGGAAGTACGGAAAGATAAGAAGATTCCTCATTTCACAAAGGCTGCCGTTGAAATTATTATTAAAGAAGCCAGGAAACGTGCGAATCGAAAAGGTCATTTGACTTTGCGGCTTAGAGAGCTTGGGGGAATTGTGAGAGCTGCTGGTGATATTTCCAAGGAAAAGGGAAAAAATATTGTTGATGCTGATGATGTATTTGCAGGAGTAGAAGCAGGACAAACTCTGGAACAACAAATTGCAACACGTTATACAGAACGAAAGAAAGATTACAACATTATTCTGACGACTGGGACAATGATCGGTAGGGTAAATGGATTAGCAGTTATTGGAGAGAATTCAGGAATTGTGTTGCCGATTGAGGCTGAAGTTACTCCAGGCGGAAAAAAGGGAGAAGTTATTGCTACTGGTAAACTTGGAGAGATTGCAAAGGAAGCAGTAACTAATGTAAGTGCAATTGTCAAAAAGTACTTTGGGGATGATATTAAGGAGACTGTTGATATCTATGTACAATTCCTGCAAACATATGAAGGGGTTGAAGGAGATTCTGCAAGCATTGCGGTGGCTACTGCAATCATTTCAAGTCTTAAAGGAATTCCAGTGAAACAAGATCTGGCCATGACTGGCAGTTTATCGGTGTTGGGAGATGTGCTGCCAATTGGTGGGGTTTCCAGTAAAATTGAAGCGGCAATTGCATCAGGGCTGAAGCATGTGATTGTTCCTGAAAGCAATATGCAGGACATTGTGCTTGAAGATAGTCAGCGCAAGAAAATTACAATTATTCCCGTGAGTAGAATTGAAGAAGTGCTGAAACATAGTTTAGACTGGAAAGGGCAGGAAGCTTTGCTTAAGAAAATCCTGGGCAAAAAGAAGAAATAAGAGAATCGAGATTCAATAGATTTAGAAAAAGACCGTCTAAGTTCCGAGTTTAAAATATTGATTATGCATTAATTATGTCTTTTACTAATTCTTGAATCAAAAGTAACATTTAAGAATCAATACAACATATCTGGATACATGAAAAAGTTCCCTAAAATAAAAGAGACTGTTGCCTCTTATATAATGAGCGAAGAAGGGAAAATTGCGAAGCAATCTCTTATTACAATGGGTGCTTTCTTAGGCGGGGCTGCACTTGCTTCGTTTCTTCAAGCAGAAACTGTTGAAGCTGCAAATCCAAGCTGTTTTGTAGAAAGCGGAACTTCTTGTGGGGGGCCAGTTATGTGCGGAGGGGTTTCTCACTGTAATAATGTATGGGCTACTTATGACGGAACTAAAGTAAGAGGGCACCATAGTCATCATTCTAGCTATTAAAATTATATAAATGGAAGGTATCAAAACATTTATATAACTCAGGGAGATGACGAGGAAGGTAGATGGAGCGGAAAGATATACCTCAGAAATCGACAGAGCAAGATGATCTGACATTTGATTTCTCAAAGATAAAAGGATGGTTTGGTAAGAAAAAAAGCGAGAGTGAATTAAAGCAGGTATCAGGATCAGAAAGTAAGTCTGATGATCTTGAAGAGATAGCGTTTTCTTTTGCTCATGTTAAAAATTTCTTTTCAGGGAAAAGAGGATTAGTATTACTTCAAATTCTACTCATATTGATTCCAATGTTTTTTGCAATTTATTTCCGAGTTTATTCTACTTATCTTCCAATAACTGATCAGTGGGCGCATGAAACACTGATGGTGAACTTAAAGAATAAGTACATGGATGAGATAAGGAAAGAGGCGCCTTTTCTTCCACCTGACGCGGCTGAAAGACAAGCATCAGTAAAGGCAGCAGATGAGTATGCCGCTAATGTGGATAAGTATAGTGAAGTTGAGAAACAATATTCACAACAGTATAAAACAAAATTCCAGGATGAGAATGGACAAACATATCTCCTTGGGCTTGATGAATATCATTATTATAGATTTATAAAAAATTATCTTGATCATGGACATCCAGGAGATGAATTAAGAAATGGAACTCCTTATGATACACATTCACTTGCACCACTTGGAAGACCGGTTGATCTGAATTTCCATGTAAGGTTTTCGGCATTCTGGCATCGCTTTATTTCGTTCTTTAATCCTGGCGTTGAGCTAATGACTACATTCTTTTACATTCCAGTTTTGTTTGGAGCGCTTGCAGTAATTCCTGCTTTCTTCCTTGCAAAACGAATCAGCGGATTGTTAGGCGGATTTGTTGCTGCTCTTCTGGCTGGTATCAATGGCACAATTTTAAGCAGGACACCTGCAGGAATTCCAGATACTGATATTTACCAGGTATTTTTCCCGCTCTATATTTTATGGTTATTTATTGAAGGGTTTGAATCTAAAGAGTTAAGGAAGAAAATTGCGTTAATGAGTCTTGCAGGTATTCTTACCGGATTATATGCGTGGGCATGGCCAGGTTACTGGTACATACTATGGATTATTGTAGGAACTCTTGCATGTTACATTGGGTATTACATTATTTTCCACATAAGAGAGAAAAATGTGCTTGCAGCAGGTACAATAAAACGGAGCCTCATTTCAGGAGGAGTATATCTTGGTGTGACTGCTGTGTCGGTGCTAATTTTCAATTCATGGGCGAGTTTCAAGAGCGGATTAATGGGACCATTTAATTTCATATTCCATTTCAAAAATGTTGCAACATTCAGTATCTGGCCAAATGTATACACAACAGTTGCAGAACTTAATTCAGCATCTGTTTCAGCAGTAATTTCGCAACTCGGCGGAAAGATCATGTTCCTGATCGCTTTAATGGGATTAGTTCTTGCAATGACAAGAGAGAAAATTGATAAATTTACAGCAATCCTTTTGGGAGCAAGTGTAATTTGGTTCTATGTATTACTGAGCAGTATTCCAAATTCTGTAATCATGTTTGTTTGTCTGCTTTCGGTTCCTGTTGTGGCTATGGTAGTGCTGAGTATTTACATGAGATACACTCATGTGGACATTAAATATGGAATGTTGATATACTTCTGGTTTGCGGCTACTATTTATGCGTCGCAATCAGGAGTTAGATTTGTATTATTGCTTGCACCAGTATATGTGGTGGCGTTTGCTGCTTGTTTGGGAATTGTTTATCAAAAATTGGTTCCCTGGTTGCATCAGCAACTTGGAATTTACAAATGGTCATGCCAACTAGCTGTACTTGCATTTATGATGTTCCTTGTAGTTCCTCCAGTTATTGATGCTAATGCACTTGCGTATGGTCAGATTCCCAGCTTTAATGATGCATGGAATGATGCTCTTACTGCAATTAAGGATGATTCACAGCCTAATGCAATTATCAGCAGCTGGTGGGATTTCGGACACTGGTTTAAGGCGATGGCTGATAGACCAGTAACATTTGACGGGGCAACTCAAAATTTACCTATCGCGCACTGGATGGGAAAAGTGTTGATGACTGAAAATGAGCAGGAAGCAGTTGGAATTTTAAGGATGCTTGCATGTGGAAGCACAAAGGCGTATGATGAAATTGACAAATATGTTAAAGATGATGTGAAAAGTGTTAAAGTTCTTTACAGAGTTGTTCAAGGAGATAAACGGAATGCTGAACTGGTGTTGAAACAAGAAGGCATTGATGCGATTGCAGCAGGAGATATTTTGCAGTACACTCATTGTACACCTCCTGAGAATTTCTTTATTGCCTCTGAGGATATGGTTGGTAAATCAGGAGTGTGGGCACACTTTGGAAGCTGGGACTTCAATAAGGCTGCAATGTACAAAGATGTTCATGATCTTGAGCGTACTCAGGGAATTGAAGTGTTGCAGGAGAAGTTCAATCTTTCACCTCAGGATGCTAGTCAAACTTATGTTGAGATTCAAACAACGAATCCAGACAACTGGATTTCCGGATGGCCTTCATATCTTACCGGCTGGTTAAATTGTCAGGCGCCTGAAGGAGTAAAGGTACGATGTGTAATGAATATGCAGATCAGTCAAGATACTGTGCTCCAGGAAATAGTTATTGATCTTACAAATGCTTCGTCAACTCATGGTCTAATTAGAGGAGTTCAAGGAACTTCAGTTCAACCTGTTACTTTTGCGGCACTTAATGTTGTGAATAAGCAGAATATCAGCACAATAAGATTTGAACAGCCAGACATAAATTATGAAATTTTGCTGGCACCCCAGAAAGATAAAGCCGGACTTAGAATTATGCTTACACCATCTGAGTTAAGCAGAAGTATGTTTACACGAATGTTCTTCCTTGAAGGACACACGTTGAAGTACTTTGATCAGTTTGCGTCAAAGCAAAGCATTACTGGTGAAGATGTAAAGGTCTTTAAAGTCGATTGGAGCGGGGCGAGTATTACTAATGTATTTGAGCAAATGGAGAAGCCTCAGCTTGAGCCTGCTAAACCGCAATTATTTGCTCATGCGAGACATATTCTGGTAAGCAGCCAAATTATTGGGGAAACTGAGGCGCTAAAGAAAGTTACAGAGATAAGAGCTGAACTTATGAAAGAAGCTTATTTGGATTTTCGGTTTTTTGAGTTTGCAAAGAAGTATTATGAAGGTCCAGGAAGTAAAGCAAGTGGTGGAGATCTTGGGTGGTTCCCCAGAGGAGTAATGGTTAAAGAGTTTGAAGATGCTGTTTTCAACAAGCTGGCACCAGGTCAGATTTCAGAGCCAGTAAAAACGCAGTTTGGTTATCATATAATTGTGGTTGATAGTGTGCAGTTAAGGACTGCTTAAGGATTACACTTCGGTAAGGTTATTAAATAAAGGAAGGATTTTCTGAATTATGAATTACGGACAAAAAGCGGTTCGCGGCGGGCTGTTTGCAATGGGGTCAATCATTGCTACCAGTGGACTTGGATATGTTCTTCGCATAATTCTGGCACGGCAGCTTTCTGTTGCTGAATATGGACTGTTTTATTCTGTATTTGGATTTATCAGCTTTCTTCTGTTTTTCAGGGATCTTGGACTGAATCAGGCACTTGTAAAGTATATTGCTGAATTCAAGGCAGGAAAAAAATACAGAGAAATTAAAGCTGCGATTGTTTCAGTGTTTCTTTTGCAACTCATTGTTTCAGTACTATTTGCGGTTGCGCTTTATTTCAGTTCTGAATATTTGAGTGTTCATTTTTTCAGAGATAGTCAGGCATTAATGCTGGTGAATTTATTTGCTGTATACATTCTAATCAGCTTTTTTGGGGTGTTTCTGAGGAGCGCTGCCCAAGGATTCCAGAGAGTTGTTTGGTTTTCAGGCAGCGAGGTAGTAAGGTTGCTGGTGGTTTGTGGAGTTGTTGTGATTATGTTCAAGTCAAGTGCATCTGTTTATGTTCCAATATATGCGCACATCGCAGGCTGGCTGGCTGTTAGTGTGATGCTAATTTATCCTATGCTGTCAAGCTTTTCTTTGTTTTCACACAAGATGAATAATTTCAAGGCGGTTTCAAAGCAACTATTTTTTTATGGAAGTGCGTCGTTGTTTACAAGTATTGGAAGCAGAATAATCAGCCAACTGGATACATTGATGCTTACTTATTACAGAACACTTGAAGAAGTGGGAGTATATAATGTGGTGCTTCCTTCTGCTTTGCTTTTCTTGTTTGCAAGCCAAGCTATATCGATTGTTTTGTTTCCTTTGATATCTGAACTGAAAGGGAAAGGGGATGTGAAACGAATAAATCAGTGCGTGAGGGTGCTTCATACGTATGCTTTTATTGTGCTGGTGCCCGCGATTCTTGCAGTGTTTGTGTATGGAAATCTTTTCATCAGCATTTTTTTCGGGGCTGAATATGTAAGTGGGGTTTCAGCTTTCAAAATTCTGCTTATAGGGGTGATTGCTTTTTCAGTGAGTAAGATAAATCAAGATGTGATTGCAGCGTTGGGAAAACCGCAGATTGTTACAATAATTATTGGGGTGGCGGCAGGGCTTAATCTAGTTGGTAATTTATTGTTAATTCCTACTTATGGGATTGTAGGGGCGGCTATTACAACTACTGCGTCATATGGCTTGGCGCTTTTGATGTCGTGTTATTACCTGGTAAAATTAGTAGAGGTAAAGATTCCATGGATTGATTGGGGAAAGGTTGCTGTTGGTGGAGTAATTTTTGTTTTTGTTATTGATTTGCTGAGGAAAAGTATAAGCCTGCAAACGTATTTGGAGTTGGTTGTGTGCGTTGCCGGGGGAGTGATTGTGTATTGCTGCGTACTCAAGATGTTTAAAGTCATTAATGTTGATGAGGTTAAACAATACTGGGCAGTATTGGTGAAACGATGATGAAAACGACTGAGTATTTTGAAACGTTTAATAAGGTATTTGATTCCTGGAACGAAAATCAAGTTTTGTGGTGCATAGTGCGAAATTATGAATTCCTTGCAGAGAAACAATTCTATGAAGGAGGAGATTTAGATGTTTTAGTGCGGAAGGAACATGTTGATACTGCACAGCAAGTACTCTTGAAAACAGGATTTATTCGCCTCGTGATTAGTCCATTTTCGCCACATCGCGCGTATGTTAAGTATGTTCCTGAATGTCAACGGATGATTTCGATCCATTTTCATATTGATGATGTACATGGGCCTCACCTGGCATATTTTCCTGGAAATCAGCTTTTTAGCAGACGAAAAAAAATAAAGAATTATTTTGTACCTGATGATTGTGATTATTATTGTTTGTTGTTGCTTCATTGCATTTTGAATAAAGGAACTTTTACTGAGAAATATATAGATCGGATAAAGAAATTAGTTAAGAAATGCAGGCCTCAAGAGGTGGAGAAAAGATTAACATTTGCATTAGGAGAGAGATGGGCGAAAGTAGTGAGTTCTCGAAGTGATCTTACACCACACATTAATCGAATCAAAAGATACTTTCAGTTGCGATCGTTTCATCGTTACATGTGGATTACATATGGAAGTTGTGCATGGGGATTGACCAAGGTGTTTGCGCCTTGTCCGCTTGTATCAATTATTGGAATGGATGGAGCAGGGAAGACGACAGTTACACAAAACATTGAAGAGATTTTTAAGAAAAGTCTGGTGAAATGCACTGTGCTATATACTGGTCGGGGAAAAGGGAATGTATTGCCGATTCAAGCGATTGGAAGAAGGGTGAAGACAAAGGTGGATCGGGCCGAGAATAATGGGGAGAGCAGGTGGACAAAGGTTCTTAGAACTATGGCTGCTCCTGTGTTTGCACTTGATTTATGGGTGAGATACTGGTTCAAAATATTTCCAAAACGGATGAGAATGCATATTGTGATTACTGATAGATATGCGTCTGATATATTGTTAATGAAGCATGTTCCCCAGTTTCTAAAGAATCTATTGTTTCTTGTGATGCCGAAGGCGAGTGAAACAGTGTATTTGTATAATAAACCGGAAGTTCTACATAAAAGGAAGCCAGATCATGATCTAGAAGATTTGAAAAGGCAGGAGAAACTGTTTGAAACGATTGTTGCAAAGACTCATGCAACAAAAGTATTATCAGATACTCCAGAGAAAACATTGAATAAAGTTATGGAGATTGTGATAAATAAATTAAAATAATTACTTATTGAATGTTATGATATAACTTTCACTCAATAGACTTGAGAACCAGTTTAATGGCTTCTTGTAGAACATTTTCCAGAGGATTCTGGTCATGAAATGAATGCGCTTTACTGGAGGGAATGCCATAATACTCGGGTAGACTTCAATGTTTTTGAAACCAACTTTTGTAAGCAATTCAGAAAAATCTTTTGCAGAGATCTGGCCTGAATGCATTGCGGATGGTTTGCGGCCTATTAATAGAGAGAGAATGCGACCTAAGGAACCTGGATTCTTGGTTACAATGATTCCAGATGCGTTTGTATCTAAAAGGGTGTAGATTCTTGTTACAGCGGTTTCTTTGTCTGGCAAATATTCGATAGTTCTTGATGAAAAGAAGAAATCAAAGGTGCCTTTTATAGGGATTGTTGTGAAGTCGCCGAGCACGAATTTCAAGTTGGGACGAGTGAAAAGGTTTTGTTTGCATTGTTCAAGCATTGCTTCTGAAACATCAACAAGAGTGATTTTCATGTCTGGATTTTTGTTTAACAAAAGTTTAGTCCAGGTGCCAGGGCCAGGGCCGATTTCAAGGGTGTTTTTCGGATTTAATTTTGATAAATGCAAATTCAGTGAGAGGAAGGACATTCTATAGTCTTCCCAGGACCAGCGTTCATTGAACCATCTGTAGAATTCGTAGTTGCCTGCGTAATCTGATGGAACGGATTTATTGTAATTCTCTGCAACCATTTCAGCTGAGAGTTTTTGTTTTGGTGCCATATATCTCTCCATACTGAGTTTCACAACGTTTATAAAGCTATCTTAGGTAAAATGATGAAATGTACATTGAATTATATGGATTGCCAGGAGCTGGGAAGAGTACACAAGCTGCATTGCTTAGTAGAAAGCTTAAAGGAATAAATAGATTGCAGGCGATTGATAATAAGAGCTACAACCTGCAAGTTTTAGGGAATATTTTGATGTCTCCAGGATTTGCAATGAAAATTATGTGGATGGGGATTCGAATTTCCAAGAGAGGAATCTGGAGACAAGCGCTTGGATGTATTCATGACTTTTATCTTTCGCTTTATTTCTGGAAGAAGTATGCAAAAACAGGATTGTTTGTTTCAGATCATGGGTTTGTGCAGATTCTGACTCAGGCCCCTCACTTACGAGAGTTTCTTGTGTCGCATCCTGATAGACTCAGATCACTGATTCGAGGTATGCCCACAGGAAATGCCAAATATATTTTTGTTTCACTGCCAAAGAAACAAGCGCAACTGCGCAGAAAAGAAGATGTGCATGATGAAACAGTATATCGTGAGTCTGAAATTGTGTTCAATAAAGCGAACCCAATTATTAGACCGCTGCAGATTGATGCAAGCAAATCGATTTCTGAGATTATGGAGAGCATTGTTACACATCTGAAGAAACAATAGTTGCATTTGTTTCAAGAAACTAAAGAATCCAAGTTATAACGGGGAATGTGAGTTTTTAATTATAATTTGTTACATTCCCCGAATATAGCAGAGGACTTCCATGTTAAGAATATAGTCCTCTCCTATATTTACACATGCTTGAGTCATAGACATCCATGTGGCGATCCGAAATATATGATATGTCAAACTTTTTGACTGTGGAGTATGCGTTGTCTGCCAAAAGCTGACCTCTTTTTCTGTCTTTGAGAAGTTTGAGGATTTCTTTTGCCAGGGCTTCTGGATTTTCAGGCTGGACCATGACTACGTCTTTGTCTTTTTCCACTAATTCCTTTAGTTCTGGAATTTCTGTTGTGATGATTGGAGTGGCTGAGGCCATACCTTCTAGAAGGCAAAGTGGATTAGCTTCGGTGCCTTTCAGACTTCGATAAGGAAGTACGAGGACATCAGCCATATTCAAGTGGTCTGGAACCGAGATTTTTCCAACGCTCATGCGGATTTTATCTTTGTTTTTTGATTCTTCTGCAAGTTTTACGAATTCAGGGAGCCAAATGACTGGATGGAAAAATAAGAACTTAATTTTTTCAGTCTTTGGAATGAATTTAATTGATTGAAGCAAAATGTCGACTCCTTTGTAATGACCGCTCTTTCCGTAGTAGAGAACTACTTTGTCATCAGGTCCAACTTCATACTGTCTTCTGAGAACTGAAGGCTCCTGATGAAGTTTTTGCATCTGCTTCAGAGAAATTGCTGAATGCATGATGCGAATTCGTTTTTGATCGCAGCCGTCGGCCACTATTGTGTCGGCTAAAGATTTGAGGGGAACAAAAACTGCATCTGCCCAGTTCAATAGCTTTGATAACTTGTAACCCCAAAGACCATATACTGTTTCTGCGCGAATAGTCTGGAACAATCTTGCAGTTGGAGCAAAGAATCCTGCCAAGATTGCGGCTGCGAACATATACGGAGCTGCACTTGAATGATGGATTATGTGGAATTTGATTCCAAGCTTTTTCTGGACATATCTTACTCCCAGAGCTGGAGCGATCAAACGATTGAAGAGAGTGGCCGGGTTGATATGCCACTTTTCAACATTGAACCATTTCAAACCGTATGGGCGGTAGATTGGAATGCCCTGAAATTCTTCATATGATTTATCGGCTGCCTTTTCATACCAGGATGCATAGCCTTTGTTGCTGATTAGTGCAACGAAATGACCTTGTTCTTTGAGTTGTTTAGCCAGACTCATGATACTTGTGAATCCGGCATCAACTGTTCCAACAGGATAATCTTTAGTGAGAAATGCGATGTTGTATTTGCGTTTTGAGCGGCGCTTTGTAAGCGGGATTTTTCTGAATACATCAATTTCACGAGGGTATTCTTTGTATGACTGGATGTTTTTTATTTTTGTTTCACTTTTGTATTTCAGGGTTTTTCCGGTGCCATGGGTGAAACTTGGAATGGTTGCGCCTGTTTTTATTGCATGGAATTTATTTTTGAGCTTTGTGAATAGGTTTGATGCGTTATTGTAAATTGCGTATTCGTACAAATGTTTGTTTTGGATAGTTGTTGAAACAATTCTGTGAATGAAACGGTGATCTGGATGGTTATCACATGGAGGGATGAATACTACGTCGTCAGGTTTTATTTCCTTGATACATGCTTCTCTCAATAGCTGGCCATTGATGTTAAATTCCTCCTGATTGAGAAGGACTAGTTCGTAATCATATTTTTGAGCAAGCTCTTTTGCACGCTTTACTCTCCATTCCAAACGAGAGGTGACTAGAATAACTTTTACTGGAACTTTGTGATCACGGCATTTCAGAATTGAGCATCCGCAGCCAATCCATTCATCATCTGGATGTGGGGCAAATATTACCAGGCGGCCTTCATCTATTTCTCTTTCCATCTCTATTTCACGGTTTTAGTCACTATTTAAAGTTTATTAAAATGCATTCAAGAATTCAGCAAGTGAGCAGTTAATTCAGTAAATGCCTTTTTGAATTCATTACAGCTTTTTTCTTTGGTATATTTTTTTGCCTCTTTTCTGCACTGTTCTCCTAACAGAGCCAGTTTTTTGGGCTGGTTAAGAAGTGAGATAGCCTTTTCTGCTATTACTTTACTGTTTACAGACACGACTAATGACTTGTCAACTTTTCTTACAATTTCAGCTGCTCCGCAGTGATCTGTTACTATGACTGGGAGGGCTGAAGACATTGCCTCGAGAATGTTTACGCCGAATGATTCGTGGCGGGAGGTGTTTAAGTAGAGAGATGACTTTGTCAGGTAAGGAACTATGTCTGTAATACCGGGAGCAATTACACCATCTGCTTCGCTAATTTTGGGATACATGGCGGTGTCTCCAGGAACAAATAGCTTTGATTCGGGAATCGTTTGTTGCACGGTTGCAAATGTTTCAAGAAGCAAGTCAGTTCCTTTTGTGTTTGTGCCAATGCCGATAGAGCATAGATTTTTTGAAGTGTAATCAGGTTTGATTTTGAGGAACTTAGTTGTATCGCAATATGGGTAAACAACCTGAACTGGAACGGATGTGTATTTGCAGGCGAGTTCTTTCATCATTTCAGAAGTTGCAATGATTGCATCAATATGTTTTACAAGCCAGAGCATATATTTCTTTTTCAACCAGTTTGCAGAGTCCAGATCTCTGAAGAATGTGTCAGAGGTGATTGAGATTATTTTTCTGTTGAAAAGTTTCTTTTTGAAGACAACTGAAATGGTACAGCCCAGGCTGGTTAAAAGGTAGAGATCTGCTTTTGGCAAAAATAGGTTGTTGATTACACCAAATAATTGGTTTACAGGGCCGAGGAATGAAAGAAGCTTTCTTGAGGTGAAAATGTTGAAAGGATAAGATTTCTGGATGCCGATGGCTGCAAACCAGGCTTCATTTACATCGTGGGCTTTTTCCATGCCGAAACGGACTGCAACAATTTTTTCCATGGAGTTTCTTTAAAATAGTCCTTTTTAAATATAATGAAGGCTCATACCATAAAGCTTTAAAAAGGAGTTTTGAGCAGATAGATCATGGCTGGATATAGAAAGGCATTCAAGAATAAAGAACAGTTTCTTTCCTATTATGAGAAGGACGCTCAAACCTATGATGAACAGCGTTCTGTTACATTTGAAGGGAAAAGGGTTGATTTGCTTCAAATCCAATTGCTGAAGTCAATATTCAAGAAGGCGAAAGTTCATCACATACTTGAAGCCGGGTGCGGGACTGGAAGGTTGTTGATTCCAATGCATAAGGCGGGATTTGATTGTACTGGGTTTGATGCTTCTGAGAAAATGTTGTATGAGCTTCGGCGGAAATGCAAAAGATGGCAATATCACATACCAACAATGATGGGAGATATAGAAGCGATTCCTCATGATGATGAAACTTTTGATGGGGTGTATAGTGTTCATGTATTAATGCATATGCCTGATTTCAAGCAAGCCTTCCGTGAAATGCACCGTGTGACAAAGAAAGGTGGAATGGTTGTTTGCGATTTCCCAAATAGAGGATCGCCATGGACAATGCTTGCGTTACTTCTTAATCCGTTCAAGAAAAGAACAAAGCTGTACACAATGCGAGAGATCAGGGGATATTTCAAAAAATATAATTATCAAATAACTGGATTGTTTTCGTATCCACGGACACTATATCAGATTCCAGTACTCAAAAATATTGCAGCATATCTTGAAGCTCATTTTCCTCTTCCAATTAGCTGGAGAACCCAACTATTTGTGATTGTCAAGAAAAGATAGGGGTTAGGAAAGAAGATTCCTATTAGTTACTGAGTTGCAATTTGATTCTTTTGAAACAAGTTTGAAGAAACGTTCTAATGCATTCCATTGCCGGAATTTGTCGATTTCCCAGGAATGACCCCAGAGATGGAAGATGCCATCGTGCTTTTGCGCGTAGTTTAGTAATGATTTTGCAGCGAAATTCCAGTCATAGAGACCACGTAAAGATGATGGAGTAAAGTTCATCAGTCGAATGAATCGAGGGAGGTCGGCTTTGAATAACAAGGTTTGCATAGTGGTGCCTGAAACTAATGGATTCTTTGGAAGTGAGAAACAAAATCTTTCAGTTGTTCTTC
Organism: uncultured Methanosarcinales archaeon; assembly: GCA_964576505.1. Taxonomy (GTDB): domain Archaea; phylum Nanobdellota; class Nanobdellia; order Woesearchaeales; family WJKV01; genus CAZNVD01. The sequence goes on along the minus strand of CAZNVD010000006.1, from coordinate 14,465 downwards.
CGTAGGTGAAGCCTGCGTCTGAGACCAGCTTTACTGTTGTTTTATTGAATTTACCCCGAGGATAGCAGAAACTTTGAATTTTTATATTGAGCTTTTTTTCAAGGATCTTTTTTGAGTCAGAGATCTCAGTCCATTGTTCTTCTTGAGTCAAATCAGGGAGATTTCGGTGAGTGATTGTGTGAGCACCAATTTCATGATGCTTTGAAATTGCTTTTAGCTGGGAAAGTGTGAGGGAGGTGTTGATAGCAGAGATTGGAATGTAAAAGGTGGCTTTGATTTTGTATTTATTCAAAAGGTTACAGAGGCGGATGTCTAATGCATGGCCGTCATCCCAGCTTGTAGTAAATTTCAATTTAGTTCACCTCGGTAAAGATCCATGTAGGATTTAAGCATTTTCTCTTCATTGTACAGTTCAACAACTCTTTTTCTTGCGGCTTGTCCCAGTTTCTTTCGCAACTCAGGATGCTTGGTTGCGTGATGAATCATTGAAACAATAGAATCTATATCGTATGGTTTGCAGTAGAGTACTGTGTCTCCACCAATTTCTCTTATTGAAGGCAGATCTGAGGTGATAACTGTGCATCCACAAGACATGGCTTCAAGAAGAACAAGCGGTGTGGCGACACCACCAGAAGTGTGACGGTATGGAAGCACCACAATGTCAATATCATTATATAACTTTACAATATCTTTTTGTCTTCCTAATACTTCCGTGGATGTATCGAATTTATGGACTGTTGAGATCATTTTTTTATTCAAATAACTGAGAGCGGCAACTTTCGTTAAGTTTGCATCTTTGATTTTTGAGAATGCCTTGAGAACTTCGATAAGACCTTTGTTTGGAGTAGGATGACCTACGTAGCCAACTGCAATGGTGGATCGTTTTGATGGTAGTGGTTTGAAACGGTTTGTGTCAATACCGTCATGGATTACTATTGCCTTTGGAAATTTAGTCAACAATGTTTTGCTTGGAACTGTCAGAATTTCTGTTTTGTTGAGAAAAAATCTCTTCATCCACAATGGAACCAGACTAACAGCTTGATTCACGACTGTGAAAAATATTCGGTTATAGAATGGAAAAATGTCCATAGATGAACTGTAAAAATACCTGAAGTATTGAATGTTACTCCACAGTATATCAAAAAATGGAGGATTTGGATCTGAATGAAGTGAAACAATGGCTTTTGCTTTTCTTGGACCAAATAACCATTTTTTTGCAAACTCACTAAAACCTGCAGTGTGAATAATGTAAAGATCTGAGTTTTTGTCTGACGACATAGTTAGTTCTTTGGAACAAGCGTCATAAATTTTTCTTTTTATTTTTTCAAGTCCTTCTTCCTCATAGTCGATAAATAGAATATTTGAGTAGAAGTACACGCTCTTCTTTGCAGAATTTTGAGGTTTAAGAGTCATATTGACGAATGGTATTGCACAATGTTTATAAACTTTCAGCAGCAAAATTCTAGTGGAGAAATCTTATGTGTGGCATTATTGGATTCAACTGGAAGAGCGCAGCGCTGGTAAAAAAATTAGCACATCTGCTGGAGCATAGAGGGCCTGATCAAGACGGTTATTATTCTGATGATTCTGTAAGTCTCGGACATAGAAGATTGTCAATTATTGATCTTTCTGAGAACGGAAGGCAACCGATGACTAATGAAGACAAAAGTGTATTTGTTGTTTTTAATGGAGAAATTTATAATTTTAAAGAGATAAAAGACGAGCTAGAGAAAAGAGGTCATGAGTTTTACACAGATACTGATACAGAAGTAATTGTTCATGCTTATGAGGAGTATGGAACTGATTGTGTGAAACATTTCAATGGCCAGTTTTCGTTCTGCATTTATGACAAGAAAAACAAAAAATTGTTTATGGCGAGAGATAGACTGGGGATAAGACCTTTGCTGTATTATTCACACTTTGGAAAATTCATGTTTGCATCAGAGTTGAAAGTATTTCTTGAGTCAGGACTTGTGAAAAAAGAGATTGATCATAATGCAATGCAGCATTATCTTATGTTTGGGTATACTCCGCTTGAAGAGACAATAATCAAAGGTGTTAAGAAGCTTGCACCTGGATGTCATATGACGTATGATCTTGAAACAAATGAATTGAAGGTTGAGAAGTATTGGGAGTTGTCCTTTTCAGAATCTATTAAAGGAAAGGAGAAAGATCTTGTCAAGGAACTTATTGAGAGACTTGATTTATCTGTGAAAAGACGGATGATTGCTGATGTTCCAGTGGGAGCGTTTCTTTCTGGCGGAATAGATAGTTCGCTAATTACCGCGCTGATGAGGAAGCACGCAAAGAATCTTAAGACGTTTTCGGTTTCATTTGATCGGGCTGGATTTGATGAGTCAGCTCATAGTAAAAAGGTTGCTGAGCTGCTGAAGACAGACCACTACAATGTTCAATTTACTGCAGAGGATGTGAAGAAGCATCTACTTGAGCTCGTCAATTTCTTTGATGAACCGTTTGCAGATCAGAGTACACTGCCAACCTATCTTGTTGCACAAGTTGCACGGAAACATGTTACTGTTTGTTTGTCGGGAACTGGTGGAGATGAGTTGTTTCAGGGATATCCAAGACATAGGCATTATTCAATTGTTGCAAAAATGAGGAAGATGCCTTCGGTTTTGCAAAAGTCAGCAGTGGCTGCGAGCCGAGCGTTTCAGATTGTTAGTGATCGGGCTGGTAGGGCAAAGAATGTTTTGAGTGCATCAAGCTTGTATGAAGCGTATGCTCAGCTCTTTTCTGCAGATGGACAAAAATTCTTTGAGATAAACACGGGTTTGTTTAATCAGTTTGAACAGTACTTTGAAAGCGGAACTGTATTGGACGCTTATAGTTTTGATCAACACGAATATCTTCCTAATGATTTACTGCATAAAGAAGATATGGCATGCCTTGGGACAAGCCTTGAAGGAAGAGTGCCGTTTCTAGATCATGAATTTGTTGATTGGGCGAACCATCTTGCAACGAAATATAAATATCGCAGGGGAAGAACAAAGTATATTTTGAAGAAAGCGGCTGAACAGTTCCTACCAAAAGATATTGTTTATAGACGGAAGCAAAGTTTCTGTGTGCCGTTTGCAGATTATTTCAGAAATGAACTTAAACAGTTTGCACATGATATTATGTTTAATTTTAAGGATTATGAATATTATGATACATCAAAATTGTTGAAATACTGGGAAGAGCATCAAAAAGGCAAAAAAGATTATTCCCAGCTGTTCTTAACAATCATAATGTTTAATTTATGGTTTGAAAGGTGGATGAGCCAGTAATTATTTCTTTGCTCTGATCATTAGATACCAACCAAAGAATCTGAGAATGCTGTTGGGAATAAAATTAGGGAGTTTGTAGCACAATGGTCTCAAAAATGGAATGACATAGACTTCATTTTTCAAACCGTAAACAGAGAAACGGATGTCTGAAAATTTGTTAAACATTTTTCTTGCCTGGCGTTTAGTGTAGCATTTTGCTAATGGAGTTCCGCCTTTGTGGCCATGGTCTGTGTAGAGATTCAGAAGTTTCTGAGCTGACATTTTGAATAGTCTGCCCTGAATAATTCCTCTGAAAAACATGACAGCACCATAATAGAAAAGAGAATTCTTATGGTAGATCATAATACTGGCCTGGCCTCCTTTTTTAAGGACACGGTAAATTTCACTGGCTGCCTTTGGAGTGTCAGGAGTATGATGGATAACGCCCCATGACCAGACGAAATCGAATGTCTCGTCTTTGAAGGGAAGGTTTTCGGCGTCAGCTTCTCTTACATCTGCTTTAAGGTGGGCGAATTCTAGTTGCTTTTTAGTATTTGCAATTGCTTGCGGAGTAAGGTCGACTGCAGTAAAGATTGCTCCTGATGCTGCGAGTTGGCGAGCGATTGTTCCTGAGCCGCATCCAATTTCCAATACTTTTTTTCCTTTTAGTTTGCTGTAATTAATTATCTTTGAAAATATTGGCTGACCTTTGTCCTGGCCAAAGTAGCAGACTTCGTAGAATTGCTGATTTATCTGATTGTAATATTCTTTTGATCCCAGTGGAGCGTGGACTGTGTCATAATCCATTGGATTTTCGTTCCAGTGCTTTCTTACTTTCTGTTTCAAGTTTGCTGGTTGTGCTTTACTCATGTTCATTATTCTCCACCAAATCTCTATATAAATTTATCACATTTTCAGAAGTGTTACATAAAGGAAGGGCTGATTTTTTTGCTTGTTTGGCGATGGCTGCTGCTCTTTTTGGATTGGAGATAAGATGTTTAATGTGAGAGACAAATGATGAAAGATCATCTTTGTCTATGAGGAAGCCTGTTTTTCCATTTGAGATCAGTTCGGGAATGGCGCCTATTTTTGATGCAATTACTACTGAGCCTGATAATTGGGATTCTGCGACTGTTCTGCCGAATCCTTCTTCTACTTGTGACGGGACAATTGTGATATCACTTGCAGCGAGGAATTTTTGAGCCTCTTTTGGTGGAAGCTGGCCGAATAATTTCATGTTGGGAAGATTGAGGTTTTCAAATTCTGAGTGGAGACTTCCTGAACCTATGACTGCGAAAAAACAGTCAGGACATTGCTTTGCTATTTCTGGAATTAGATGAGCGCCTTTTTCTGGAACTAGTGAGCCAAGGTAAAGGATTATGTTTTTTGCGGGTAGATTGAGGTCTTTTCTCAAAGCGGCTTTTGACTTCTTTGCAACATCAGGAAGATCAATCTGATTGTAAATTGTGGTTACATTGTTTCTATCAGTTGCATTTAGATACATTTGTTTCAGATAGTTGCTGATGGCAATGAAATGATGAATGTTAGGATAAAGATTCTTTTTACCAGGTTGTGAGCGATCAATTGAGAAGAATCGCATATCACGGATGTGGCCGATGGTTATTGAATTACATCTACTAGCAATCAAATTGAGTGCTTCAATGCTTTCATAGTTGTTTGCGTGGATGATGTTGAAGTGCTGGGTTTTGCAGAGTTTTCTTAATTGGTGAGCCATTTCTGAGGATGCGATTTTTGTGAAAATAGAAAGCAGCTTGTAAAAGAGGCCTGGTTTTTTCTGATGCAATGGTTGAGATAATTGACTGCGTTTCTTGTACAAAAAGTAACGGAAAGATCGGTAGCGGATTATTTTCAGATTTGGGGTTTTTTGCTCTACTACTGTTGAAAAGGAATCATAATTTGGAGTTAAGATTGTGCAAGTAATTGATTTATGTGAAACTATTGATTCAATCAGAGACTGGAGACTTAGTTCTGCGCCGCCCATTATGTAGGGAGGGTAGTATTCTGAGAGATACAATATTGAGAGGGCCATAAATAGGATAGAGCGTGAGTTTTGGGTTTTAAAGGTTTATGTAAGAGAAATCTAGTCTTTTGTTTCAAATGAAACTGAGATGCGTTTGATTCCGAGAATCAAGAATACAAGCAGTAGTGGGACATAAAAATAGAAGTCGTGAATGTTGACAGGGAATATCACCAGGATGTAATAGGTGAGGATGCCGTAGACTGCCATTCCCAAAATGGTTCCAATTATGTATCGCGTGAATGCATCAAGATCAAAGAATAATGTGAGTATAAGTACACCAGGCAAAGTAAAAAAGTAAAGATAGGAGAGAGTAAGACGGATTGTGGTAAGGAGAGGATTAGTGAAATACAGAATGAATAATATTGCAAATGTGGTAACTGCTGCGAATGCGGCATACAAAGCTTCCTTTTTTACATCGGAAATTGGAGAACCACCAACCACAGTTCGAAGACTACTACCTGTAGGCGGCTCTAATTTGTTATTCCAATTTCCGGGGACCCAGAAAATCCTTTTGGGATTTTCTGTGTTATCAATTGACGACATTTTTAATTGTAGTAAAACATGGACCTCCTGGATTTTTGTTTTGTAAAATGATTATATATGGATTCTGGTAAACCGGGGTGAATGAACTATTAGTTATGAAGAAATTCAGAGTCTTTCCGAGGTATTTTGTGACTTGGTCGTATTGAGAACCTCGTGCTGAGTAAACGTAGTTGTAATCGCAGATTGTTTTGTTGCCCGGAGGATTGAGTTTGTAATCATAGGTGAGAGGGCCTGTTTTTATTTCATAACGGTATGCTTCGGAACCGCCGAATTTGAATGTTGGTGAAAGCTCATTTTTTCCAACCTGACCGAGCAAGAAGTCCTGGGCAACCCATGCGAAAGGACGCTTTGCCATCCAGAATAATGAATCACCTGACATGGTGTCGCCAAATAAATAGAGAACTGTTTCATGCTGACCTGTGTTTGTTTCAATCCATTTCAAGCCATCCCAGATTTCAGGAATAATGTAGCCATATTGTGGAATTTCAGATGGAACAACTGTATTGAATAAAATGAGGGTGATAATAAGTGAGACAAAGATTCCAAGCCCGAGGTGTTTTGACTTTGAGATTTTTAGTATTGATGAGAGATTTGTGAGAATTGTGTAAAGGAGAATACCGAAGACTATGGCGAGTACCAGAGGCCAAAAGTATCTAGTCTGGGAAACTGCTTTTTTGAATAAAGGAACAAGGTAACCAATAAATGTAAGAGCAAAGAAGGTGAGGGAAAAAAGGATAGCTTTTCTTAAAGACTGATTCTTTGTTGTGAAGAAAGTGAGAAGTCCTGCAATTATTGCGACAATAAGGATGTATTTCATGAAACCGAAATTTGACCACAAGGGAGTGTCGGGGTTGACTGAAAGAGAGAGATTAAACAGAGGATCATTTGATTTCTGAGTTAGCTGAAATATTGTGTACGGAAGGAAGGCGGCTGAAATTACCAATGAAATTACTGTAGCTTTTGTGAATTGCAAGAATTCTTTTCGAGGAAAATTACTGCTAAGAATCGAAAAGATGAACCATGCAACCGGAAATACAAGGAAGTATATGGTTTCACGAACGTGGGTGAGGAGACCTGCTGAGATAAATATTGAAAGAAGAAGCCACGTGTTTTTCTTGTCTAATTCAATAAAAGCCCAGGCTGCTGCAATTGAGAATACCATGTTGAGGGCGGTGAACCAGTGGCCCCAAGTGAGGTAGGTATAGAATGGGACCTGAACTATATAGAGGGTTAAAGGCATTGCAAGTACGGCAATGGTTGGGTTGATGGTCCGGAGAATTAGGAATATGAGGAGCATCAGGAGCAAACTCACAATAAGACTGAGATGATAGGCAGCGTTGAGAGTAGAGATGCCTGCGAAATTTGCTATGGTTACTGAGAGGATTCCGAATAGCGGTGGACGGTGATAGCTTGCATCGGTGTTCCCATCCATTTCATAGTAAGAACGCTGGTCAAATGTGCCTCTTTCGTCCAAGGTGATTGCCATCTGGGATGACCAGAATGCGTCTCTTGCAAAAAAGAAGGCAGGAGTTTCGTTGTCAACAATACCTGTTGAAAGTCTTGAGATTGAGAGGGTGAAAATAAATAGGAAAAATAACAGAAACAATAATTCTGGTTTACATTTGGTTAAGAATGAGAAATCAAAAGTGATAGAATCTTCTTTTTGTTCGACAACCTCGGCGTTCTTATGATGATCATCCCCTTTTTTTTCAGTCATCGCGGTTGGTGAATGAATCTAATTAATATGTTTAACGATAGGGCAGAAGGTTTGACTTGTTCCAATCATTTTAATAAACACCTGATATTTTCCTTTAGCGATGAAAGAAGAACAAACAATACAGCTATCAGTCGTTATTCCAGCTTTTAAAGAAGAAACTGTTATTCAAAATACAATTAGAACTGTTATTAAGTATCTTGAGCAGAATTCGATTATTGATGACTGGGAAATTATTGTTGTAGAAGATTCAAGCGCAGACAGGACTCGTGAATTTACTGAGCAGATCTGCAAAAAAGATAAACGTGTGCGGATCAATAAACCGCGGCCTAATAGAGGGAAAGGGTATAGTGTGCGGGAAGGTGCATTGCTCGCGAAATATGATCTTGTACTGTTTACTGATGCGGATTTGAGTACACCTATTAATGAGCTTGATCATTTTCTTGAGCTTTTGACTGCATATGATGTGATTATAGGGTCGAGAGCTATGGCTGAAAGCTCGATTAAGAAAAAACAACCTTTGCATCGTCGGATCATGGGAAGGGTGTTTAATCTGCTGGTGCGAATATTTACAGGGCTAAATATTAAAGATACTCAATGCGGATTTAAGTTGTTAAATGGTTGCAGAAAACAGTTTGAGATGCAAACTATTGAACGTTATAGTTTTGATGTTGAGTTGCTTTATCTTGCAAAGAAAGCTGGAAAACGGATTATTGAAGTGCCTGTTGTGTGGATAAATAATGAAAGAAGTAAAGTCAGGCCAGTTCGGGATAGTATTGTGATGTTTAAAGACATAATTCGAATCCGATGGAATGATATTTGTGGACGATACAAGTATAACGAAGAGCTTTAAGTTTTAATAATAATAATTTGTAAAGCTCTTCGGATATAGTGGAGCAAATATTTTTAGTTTAATTATTGTTCCTCCACTATAGATTCTTAGAAACAGTTGGTTGCAAGAAAATATGAAAGAAAAAAATTATTTATTATCAAATCCCGCTCTGATTTCGCCAACAACATTGTAGCTAGTATCTACTTCAAATGCACCAGGAGCAAATGCAGGAGCAACTGGTTTAGTTAACAACCCAATCAATTCAGCTAAATTTACAGCTTCGGAACCAAACATATTTATGTATGGACGGAGCATTGAATCTAAATTTAAGCCTGGATATGGGGCTGCAGACAATGTTGCAGGAGTAGATGATTTCATTTGATTTTTTGAGTATTGAGTGTAAATTCCACAACTGCCCATGCCAAGAATTACTGCGGTGGCAGCATAGATGGTGTCTCTCTTCATTTTCTGATACATATTGTTTTCCATGTTTCGATCCTCACTGTTTGTAAAAAACACATTTTAGAAACTCGTAAATCCCTATTTTTTAAAGGTTTATCTGGCAATTAGAAAGGCTTTTAAATTACAAATATAACTAAATATAACTAACTGAGGTAAATACTCGATATGACTGAGATTGAATGTGTAACAAAAAAGTGGGGCAGCTCACTAGGGATAATTATTCCTAAAGAAATTGTAATGAAGGAACATATCTCAGAACATGACAAGATTGTGGTAGAAATTAAAAAAAAACGTCTTGTACTTGATCTATTTGGGTCAATTTCCGGATGGAAGACACCAACACAGAAAATTAAGGATGAAATGCGTGAGGGCTGGGAGTGAGCAGATACTTTTTCGATAGTTATGCAATCATTGAAATCAGCAAAGGAAATCCAGCTTATGCAAACTACCAGCAGCAAGAGATCATCATAACTGTTTTCAATCTCGCAGAAGTTACTTATTCAGTTTTCAAAGAATTTGGAAGAAAAAAAGCTGAAGAAATCTGCAATACTCTAAGTGGTTGTTGCAGAGAAGTGGATCCTCTCACTATTATCGAGGCGACTGAATTTAGGGCAAAGCACAACAAAAGAAAGTTATCTTATGCTGATTGTATTGGATACACATATGCATTCCGCAATAACATTAAATTTCTTACAGGAGATGAACAATTCAAAGATCTGAATAATGTTGAATTTCTAAAGAAATAAGAAATATAACGAAGAGCTTTAAATTTTAATACTTATTTGTAAAGCTCTTCGAATATAGTGGAGGAATCTTGTATTAATAATATGGCCCTCCACTATATATCACTCATCTGTGCACGACTAATATTTATATAATAGATTAGATTGCTGGCACATACATGAGCGAGGGGTTTAATCATCACTGCAATAGAGTGTGGGACTCTGCAATAAATAAGATTAAAGAAAAAATTGCAATTAGAGGAAACATTGTTTTAACAATAAGCTTAATTCTGTTTATTAGTTCGCTTGCCCTGGGAATCAGATTCATGAATGATGGATTATTTCATTATGATTCTATAATTCTTGCACAGGCTGTTGAGAAGACGTTTGAAACGGGAGAATTGCACGGGCAGATTAATCAGAGATACGGGTCTGTGATTTTGCATGGTCTTGTGTATTTACCATTCTGGATACTTGGTTATGAAGCGGAGTGGCCGTTGCTGTTCGCAGGAGTATTGTTTCATGCATTGAGTGTGGCGGCATTATTTTTGTTTATTCAGGAATTGACCAAGAATACGCCAGTGGCTGTATTTACGTCAATGTTGTTTTCAGTGAGTCCGGCGTATTTGAGTACAAATACTGTTGGGAAAGAGCATGGAACAGGATTATTTGTTCTGTTTCTTGGGTTTTGGCTGCTGCTTGTGGGACTTCGGAAGGATTCATGGAAATTTATTGCCCTTGGGACTATTGTTACTGCGCTCAGTACAAGTGTTAGGGAAAATATGATTGTGTATATGCCGTTCTTTTATCTGCTTTATATTATGCCACAGATTTCAATTGTACCGTTGCATATCAAATTCAAGAAAGTTTCGTTTGGTATCAAGAATCTGATTGCTGCAATAGTTCCAATGATTCTTGTGATGTTAGTTATGCTGAAGGTTTCATTGTATGATGTTATTTTCAGGACTTTGTTTGAGGAAGGAACAGGAATTGTGTCATGGCTTGGATTTAACAGTCCTACTTTGGGGATGGCAGTTGAGGATGTGCTGACGATGACTGGGGTTGGAATGCTGGTATTCGGGTTGATTGGATTTATTGTAATTGTTTATGTTTCTGCTGCAAAGAAGAATGTGTTTCTGCCGCTGTTTATTGTATTGTGGTCGGTGTTGTTCTTTTATTTCGCAAACACCAGTGGATACAGGCCTCGACATCTTGATGCGGTAATTGTGGCTTTGTTTTTGTGTGTTGGGTATGGCGGATGGATGCTGTACTCTGCAAATAGGTGGATAGGGACTGCGGCTGTTTTGTATTTTGTGTTGTCCATGTTTATGCTGGTGTATCCGATTCTAGATTACAGGCATGAGCATAGCGGGGGAAAGGAATTTGCTTTGTATATTAAAGAAATTACTCAAGAGGATGACATTATCTTGAGTAAAGATGATGCGCCTTTCATTAAATATTATGGTAAGCGGGAAACAAGCAGTCCTCCTATTGGGAGCGAAATGGAGATTATGAAATGGATTGTTGAAATGCATGAAAAATTAAAAGAAGGAAGATCAATCTATCTTACTGAATCAAGTCTTGGGTATGATTCACAAGGAGTGGCACGAAAACTTATTGGTGAACAGTTTAATGTTACTTATGTGGGAAGCAAGGAAACTGAAGATTTCCATCAAGCGGAAATTCAGTTTGTCAAGTATAATCAGAAAATCTGGAAACTGGGGTTGAAGGCATGAGTGAAATTGAAAAGAAGGATGCGATGAGGGAAGATTCTTTTGAATTTGGAAAACAGATTAAAGCTGAACATATTTTGGTTGTGATATTCCTTGGATTGCTTTCGTTTCATTTCATCTGGTCACTTGGATTTGAGGGGCTTGCTTCTCCTATTTATGGAGGAGACCATTACTTTTCAATGGGATGTGTTGAGCATGTCAAGAATGGAGGTAATCCTCTTGCGAGTTGTCACCTTCAAGGGCAGCCAAGTCATTATTATCCTATTTATCCTGTGCTTATTGCAGGATTGTCTGAGTTTTCTGGATTGTCAACGATTTCATCAATGTGGTTAGGGTCAGTGTTGTTTAATTTCATGGCTCTAGTGGTATGTTATTTCCTTTTCAGAAGATATTCATCTAATCCATGGTTGTGTGCTGCTTATAGTATATTGTTTGTTACTGTGCCTCGTAAAATATTCAAGGGAACACAGATGGAATATGCAATATTCTTTCCTTTGTTTCTTCTGTGTCTGACGTATTTTCATGAGAAACCTAACTGGAAGCGAGCGATTATGCTTGGATTAGTTGGAGGACTAAATGGACTTGCGATCAGCTTTTCGTTTCCACTGCTTGGACTTTTGTTTGCGTGCATGTGTGTCTGGTATGCAGCAAGAGTGTTTAAGAAACAAATGAGACTATCTCATCTCGGGATGCTGGTAGTTGCAGGCGTCATAACTTTGTGCATTACTCTTATTATGTGGGGGCCGTTGCTTCCAAAATTGGATGAACGCTCTGAGTTATGGTTGATGGGAGCAGATGAAGCTTCGACTCCAGAAGGAGCAAAGTATGTGTTCTGGACAACACTGAAAGGCATATTTTTTGATTTTGAGAATCCTGTGAAAATTGTGAGGACAATCGGGTTTTATGCAGCCATCTTGTTGCTGTTTTCGTCTATGAAATATAGTGAACATAGAAAACTTTCGTGGGTGTTGGTTGGCTCATCTGTGATTACAACGTTTTCATATATTCCAGCGCGGCTAATTGATATGAATCTGTTTCCAAGATACCTTGCTATTAGTCTGTGGTTGAGTATGCTTTTGCTCGGGATTATGCACATTGAACGTTTAATTAAAATGATTCCCAAATTTAGCGCATATGTGTTTGTTGGAGTATTTCTGGTTGCGCTGGTTTCAAGTAATTCGTTTACACCAGACGCAGAACTTGGAGCGTGGGAATCAGCAGCTCATCAGAGCCTTCCTCAGCAACTGGTTGAAGCAGATAAGTTTCTGGATAAAGCCAATGTAGGATTGAATGAAGTGATTCTGACGACTAAAGAGATAGGGTTTGCGCTTAATTCTGTGAGTGGAAGGAAAGTTGTTGCTAACAGGCAAGCACATAATTCGCCATTTACAGATACAAATATGCGTGAGCTGGAAGCTGCATTGATGATTTATGGAAATGATGATGAGGTGCGGTTGGCATTATTGAAAAAGTATAATGTTTCATATCTTTACTGGGATACTTATTGGATTCAGAGTGAGTGGATGGTTTCGCAAGATGGAAAGATTACAGATGCGTATGATCCCATGTTCGTGATTGATACTGAAGCAAGCAGAGGAATGATGGCAGAATATAATATTTCATATTTTGCAGCGACGACTGTGCCAGATCCAGCCGGACGATCATGTGAAAGATGTGCCAAGTGGCCTTTGCTGTTTGTGTTACCAAGTAGAATGAATGGGTATACTCCATGGAATGGAGGACTTGATAAATATCTGGAAGCAGAGTGGGCGTATCCTTCTGCTGAGAAACCGGAAGCTGTGCTTTATAGGATTAAGTATGAATGAAACTGAGAGACAAAAGAATCGTGATTGCGTTGATGCAGAAAACAAATCACAAACTATTTAAATAATAAATGTCTTGAAGATAATATGGAAAGTGATACAATAACTATTCCAATGGCAGAATACAAACGCTTAAAGATATTGGAACAAGTTGAATGGGAAGTAGTTGGTGAATTCAAGCAAGCATTGAAAGATTTGAAATCAGGAAAATTCGTAGAATGTTAAGTTTTATTTTTATAAATTTCATACACATATTTCTTAAATTCTGGAAGGAATAACTTAATTTCGTCGATTGTTTCTTGCTGATACTTTTTATTACTTGCATTAACTAACAAAACTATGTTTACTTCCTCATAAACAAGAAAATAAATTCTCTTTCCGCCAATTTTCTTCTCTCTTAAAAAGTCAAATGTTAATGGCTTACCTGAGATATTACCACTCTTAATGTTGCTTATGAATTTCTCTAATTCATATAGCTCAGAATTATCCAATAATTTGTCAATTTTCTTTTGAAATATTGGAGTGTCTATTCTTTTTTTGTTATGTATGCGAATTTATATAACTTTGAACCAAATGAAGAAAAACCCAA
>CAZNVD010000006.1:0-730 GCA_964576505.1 uncultured Methanosarcinales archaeon | reverse complement strand
ATTGGAGCTTTTAGCACTCTAAACATAATGAAGATAATGCAAACTGTGTTTAAAAGACTTTGCAAACCTGATTTAAGTTACAATAATCCTTTATCTTTTAATTCCTGATTTGCCTGAGCTGTTTTGTCAACTGCTTCTTCGTTTCTTGCCCACTCGACTAATCTTTGAAGGCCTTCTTCAATTGTAATTTGAGGATGGAAGCCGAGAATTCTCTTTGTCCAGGAAAGATCAGCGTAACAATGTCGGATATCGCCAGATCTGAATTGACCAGTTATTTCAGGTTTTAATTCTGAGCCGTACAATTGGATTAATATTTCTGCAATGCGTTTGATTGTTGTAGGGATACCTGAACCAATATTGAATACGTGGCCAGCAGCATGTTCAGTTATCATGGCTAGATGTAATGCATTGACAACGTCGTCAACATAAACAAAATCTCTTGTCTGTTCGCCATCTTCGTAAATTTTAGGTGGATTATTATTTTTTATCTGGCTCATGAAGATTGCGGAAACTCCAGTATATGGATTGTTCAATGATTGGCGTGGACCGTAGACATTGAAGAATCTTAGTGCGACGGTTGGAATCCTGAATGATGCGCCGAGGCCTAAAGCTAAGCGTTCCTGATAATATTTAGAGAGCGCATATGGATTAGTAGCTTCGATTGCAGCAGATTCTGGGGTGGAGTGAAGAATGCCGTGAATTTTGCATCCACTGTGATTGGGCATCCAAT
>CAZNVD010000005.1:46714-59219 GCA_964576505.1 uncultured Methanosarcinales archaeon | reverse complement strand
GGGGGGCTGCAGGATCGCATAGCATTCTCTCAAATACCTGAATCAGGTTTCCTCTGCAGTATTGCTTCATGTAGGTTTCGTAATCATATTTTTCCTGTTGTGCGGGAGCTGATATTGGCGCTTGTGGAGAAGTCGCTGGTGCAGTGCCTGAGCTTGAACCACTGCCCTGAGCTGAAACAGCTGGAATAGCCGGATTTTGAGGTCCACTTTGTGGATTTTGCATGGCTTCTCCCAATGAGTAATGGTAGTTTCGGGAATTGTCTGAATATAATTCATCAGCAATTCTTTTTAAAATTGCAAGCTGATCAGGATTGCTGCCTGGTGCGTATTGATAACTAAATAAAGAGCCTGCAGGCATTCCGTTAGGATATTGTCTTCTTGCTTCTAATAATTTGTTTAGTACTTCATCTACAGATGTGCCTTGGGTGTATATTTGCTGGGTTAAATCTGTTTGTCCTAACCTGGTTGCTTGTTGTGTTTTTGAGTCGCTGCATCCTGAAAAGTACGTTGGTGATAAAGCCAGTACAATAGTTGCAAGTGTTTTTTGTATTTTGTGTGTCATTTTTTCTGTTTTTTTTGTTTTTACTGATATTCTTTTAGTATTTCTTGGAATTCAGCCATGCTGAAAATACCGTTGTTGTCTTTGTCGTATTTTGCCAAAAATGCTTTCCATTTTGTGTTGTCCAAGGTGCTGTCTTTTTTCAAGACTAATGGCAGTATTGATACATGAAGAGTAATGAGTCTTTCTATGTATGAAGTTCTTGTGGCATTGTCTGCGAATAATGTGGTTGTATCTACTGATTGAACAGGAGAAGTTGCATTGTTAGTACCATACAAGAATTTAACTTCTGATACTTGATTTGATGCGTCTGTTTTGAAAAGGATTGCGACCTGATTGAAGTCTGCCAATCTTAGAGTTGCAAATCCAGGTTTGGATGTGTCAAATAAATCCTGAAGACTAATTTTGTTGTAATTGTTGTCTTCTGCTTTTGTAAGGACAGCAGCAACTTTATATCCTTGACTTGCAGCTTTTATTGTTTCATCTAAAGGTTTGAATTCAGCTTCAGTCAAAGTTGGGTTGGTGCCTGAGTAATATCTTTTAATAAATTTAGACCAGTCATTTCCAGTCATGTTTTCAATTGATTTAACAAGTCTGATGTCTTGCAAAACTGGAATTACTCTTTGCGCAAACTGAGACACTTTGAAGTAATTTTGGATTTGGTCTGGTGTAAATGGAAGTTTAACTTCTTTTAATGGACCGTTTGTAATATTGTAAACAAAGTATAATTCAGGCTGGCCTTTATCATTTGACTTTGCTAAAACTGCGACTGATTTGAAATTGTCAGTGTTTCCATTGTTTGTAAATGCAAGTCCTGGTTTGTCTCTGTCGAAAAGATCCATGATTGAAGACTTGTTGAATAATTTATCTTCTAATGGAGAAATTGCTTGAACGTGCTGGAATCCATTTGCTAAATAGCTGTATTTTAATTGAATTGCAAAGTAATTATTATTTTGTTGAAGCGATTCCTGATTCCAGGAGTGTTTTCTGAAACTTCCATCCTGATTGTAAACGATGATTTCTACATCTAGTCTACCTTCATTAATTTCTTTGAAGTATGTTGGATTTATAGTTTCCAGGAATTCGGGAGTGTTGAAATTTGCGTACTGTTCAGAACCTGTTGCATTGAATGAATGATATCTGGTGCTCTTTCCTGATTTTTCGGTTACTTTTTTATTGAGATCTGTGACTTTTTGCTCTAATTGACTTTTCGTTGATTCTAATTCTTTAGAAATTTTATCGTATTTACAGTAACCGAATGTTGCAAGACTAAGAATTGCTGCGATCTTGATTGTTTCGTATATTTTTCCCATTTATATTCACCTGATCAATATCTTCTTTAATGATACTTATAAAGCTTTCTCCATTGATTACTTCTAAGTAGTCATTATTCCTTGAGTTTATTAAAAATTAGGCTGTATTGGTTGCTCTCCTGTGTATGGACTATTGATTTACTCTAATTTTTAATCTCTCACAATCGACATAATAGTTTTTTTAGCTGTCGATTGTGCGTTATATTGCTGGGGCTCACTAGAAATATTTATAAAGCAAATAACACTTTTCCAGAGTATAAAAGAGGTTGATTAATGGCTACTTACGGTTTTTTCCAGGATGCAATAATAAGTTTGCAAAATATGGGTCTTCTTGATGTAATATTTCCATTTATCCTGATATATGTGGTTGTTTATGTTGTTCTAGGAAAGTCTAAAGTTCTGGGTGATATAGATGGTGCTGTTGCTGCTACAGCTACAGATGCGGAAAAGGCTCAAGCTTCTAGAGCAAAAAAATATTGCATGATTGTTTCATTCGTGTTTGCCATGTTATTTATTGCACCTCATGTTCTCTATGGAGGACCTGCAGGAGATGGAGTATTAAGTGGTGGTCCATTTTACAATCAAATAGATCCGGTTGATGTGATTAATAATTCAATTCCTCAGATTTTAATCTGGCTGGTTGTTGTTTTAATGTTTATGATACTTATTGGAGCTGCAATTCCTGGATTGGATCCTGCAAAAATGTTTGGTTTCATAAATGTTTCTACAGGCAATGCAAAAAATTGGGTTGCTGGAATTGCTGCAGTTATAGTTGTGTTTGTATTTGGAGTCAGCGCGAATTTTTGGCCACCTCTTAGAGAACTGCTTGGTTTAGGTGTGAGACAAACATTTTTTGATAATCCTGCGACAGCTGGGGCAATCATGATTATGCTTACTCTTGGAATAGTAGTCTATTGGATTTCAAACTAATATTTACTTATGGCAACTTTTCTAGACCTCGGATTGTTTCAGCACATTATTGTAGTGTTTCCTTTCTTACTTGTATTCGTAGGATCGTATGCAGTCTTAAACAAGGTTAATGTGCTTGGGGCTGATAAGGGATTGAACGCGATTATTGCTTTTGCTGTTGCATCAATGTTTCTGTTTGTGCAGGATGCGACCACACTTCTGACTGTTATAACTCCGTGGTTCATTTTAATGCTGTTTGTTTTATTCTTTGTACTTCTGATCTTTCAGTTTATGGGAGTTAAAGAAGAAACTATTACAAAAAAAGTTATGGATGCTGACTGGGGGGCGCCACACTGGATTATTGTTAGTGTGATTTTAATTATTGTTATAGCTGGGGCTGGGCAGGTATTTGGCCCGAGGTTAGCGGGATTGCCAGGAGAACAGCAAATTGGCACACAGATTACAGATGGTGGAGAAGTTGTAAGTGGTGGACAAACTGGCACCTTTTCTGGTAGAGTTAATGATATTCTGTTCCATCCTAAAGTAGTAGGAATGGTGTTAATGCTATTGATAGTTACGTTTACAATCAGAACTTTGGTTACTGACGAGGCTGAAGAAGCAGCTGCTAAAAAGGAAAAAAGTAAATAGATTTTTCTTGTTAGATTAATAAATAAAATATAATTATATCTAAAACTAATAATTAAAACAAAAAATAACTAATAAAAACTAAGAATTTTATCCTGCATTCTCAAATATCTGTTCCATTCGAGATTTTCTAGGTTTATCTTCGCCTGATTCTTCAGATTGTGGAAGTTGGCCTGATGACTTGAATGCATCTGCAATACGAGATAGTTCATGCACGTTTTCTACAAAGCCAGGCAGAACTTTCTGAAACACTTTTGTAAGAGCTTTTACATCAGTTCCCACATTATTCATGTTTTCATCGTATTGAGAAACTTTTGAAAGAATGCTTGTGTGAATAGTTTTGAATTTATCATCTAATTGCTTAGCCTGTTCTTCCAAGGTGGCAATTCTGCGTTCAATTTCGTCTTTCCATTCGACAATTTTATTTACGCTCTCAAGGAGTTCATTCCATTTCTCATCTATAATTGCTTCAGCTATTTCTTCAATTTGTTGAGTATTTGCTGGTGCTGATGACATCATAGGTGATCCTCCAGGTGGAGGAGGCATTTGTAAGTTTGCTTTGAGACTTGCTTGACTGAGGGCATCAAAAATGCTGTTAGAAGAATATCCTTCTTTTGTCAGCTCTTCAATAATTTCATCGTCTGATTTGCCCTGACTAACCATGTCGAGAACTCTTGATAGTGGGGCCTCATCTGCCATAGTCGGAAGAATGTTTTGCGATTTTTAAACTTATAGCTGATTGATTAATTATAGTGGAGGGATATATTATTAATACAAAGTTCCTCCACTATATCCGAAGAGCTTTACAAATCACTATTAAAATTTAAAGCTCTTCGTTATATCTTGACATTTGAATCAATCAGCTAAAGCAAGTTGACTTGATTAATGAGTAATTAATCAATAATTGAGTCAACTTGCTAATGTTTCTCATAATTGTATCAAATTATGCTTGATTCTTGATACTCTACTTACTCTAACTACTCATCAAGAACTAAACAAGTTTTTTATATTCTCTAATTCATGGTGGGAGGGTGAGGGAATGAGATGGATTTTGGGCGAATTGTGGATGTTCTTGTAAAAGAAAGTGGCAAGCCAAAAGTGGAGATTCTAGATTTGATTGCAGATAAAAAGGAAGAATTATCCGGGCTTATTTCTGATCTGGGAGCAGCTCATATTATTGCAAATGAACTTGGTGTAAAGTTATTTTCTTCTGCTGGAGATAGCAAAAAGCTGAATGAGTTAGCTGATGGTATGCAGATGGTAACAGTAAATGGCAGAGTTACCAGAGTCTATGAGCCTCGCGAGTTTATGCGAGAAGAACGCAAGGGTGCTGTTGGTAATTTTGTTATAGAAGATGAGACTGCTGCGATCCGGGTGACTTTGTGGAATGAAATGTGTCAGCATCTTGAGCGGATCAATCCTGGTGTGGTGGTTAGTATCAGGGGTGGATATGTGCGTAAAAACGCAATGATGGATCGCAATGAAATTCATTTGAATAGCAGAAGTCAAATTGTTATTGATCCTGAAGGTGTGACTGTTGGAGATTCAATGCAAAGAAGGAGTATCAAAGATATTGTGGATGAAGTAATGAAGACTGAGATGATGGGAACTATTGTTAATGTGTTTAATCCAACTTTTTTTGAAGTTTGTCCTCAATGCACTAAGCGAATCAGGCCTGATAATGGAACATTTGCATGTGCTGAACATGGCATTGTTCAACCACGAATTAATTTTGTGATCAACTTTGTGCTTGATGATGGGACCGGGACAATGAGAATTACTTGCTTTAGGGAGCAGGCTGTTCAACTTATGCCTGACATGGGCTTATTACAGAATGACCCTGGCCAACTTGAACAACGAAAGAATGAACTTCTTGGAAAAATGGTTATTGTGCAAGGGCGTGTTAAGAAGAATCAGATGAGTCAGAATCTTGAATGCACATCTCAGCTTATTAATTTGAATGTGAATATTGATAATGAATTGAAGAAGATTTCTGCTTAGTTACTTGTTGCAAAGCTTCTTGAATCTTATGAAACAAAATAATCTATGCAAGTGGGCCTAATAATTTATCCTTAATATTCCTTAACCAAATAATTGGGTAATGGTAGAATCTTAGATTTACAAGTTCAATATTGTAGGTTTCAACCTGCTCATTTAATCTTGATTTTCTGTCAACATAAGCAAAGTCAAGTTTAATAGTATTGTTGCCCGAGTTTAGTAGCTTGGCTGGAATGTTTATCTGATATTTTCTCTTGATTAGTAATGGGAGCATCTGCTTTTCAATTTCTTTGTTGTTAATTAATAATGAAAATGTCAAATTTCTTACTGGATCTGTTGTGCTATCTAGAGTGATGTTTAATGGGATGGTGTTGGTCCATTCTACTGTGTCAGGTGCAATGTATTCTACTCTTACTGTTGCTTTAGGGAGAACTGTATATGGGGCGGTAGCTATGAGTGTGGCGTCTTTTGTAGAAGCGCTTATTTTTGCATCCTGTGGACCTGCACGAGATGGATTGAAAACAAATGTTTCAGTTGTGGTTTCTTCAGGTGCAAGGGACAATGTTGCACAGGATTCAAAACAAAGGTCGATTGTGAGTTCTGACTGGTATTTGTTAGTGATGATGCATGTAACTGACTGGTGCTCGTCAATGTATATTATGCCGTCTTTGGCATTGCAATTTATTTCAATTGGTAACTTTGAAAATGTTTTGCTTCTTTCTTTAGGGAATGCTGATTCGTCGTAGGTTGGATAGTCAACTGCAGTAATAACTGCCGGAGTTCTTGTGATTCCTTCAATATCAACAACAAATGATGTTTTATAGACTAAATCAGGATCTAAATCTTTGGTAATACTGAAAAGCCAGGATTCTCTTTTAGTTTCCTTTGGTTCTAAGAGAATTATTCTTTTGCTTTTTTCATGCAACTTGATGCTATCTGAGGTGACAATGTTTGCAGTTGTGGACACATAGTAATCATGTGGATTAGTAATTGTGACTTCAATTGCATCGTAGGAGCCGAAGCCTACTTTTGGAATTTTTGGAAGGGCTGATACAAGAAGATCTTCTTCTTTTGCTGAGTCAGCTTGCTCCATTTGTATTTGAGTATTGAGTGGCTCTGGTGTCATTCCTTCTCCAGTCCAGCTGTAAGATACTGCTGGTTTATTGCTGTCAACTCCCTCCTGGAACTCTATGTGGCCAAGATCAAGCCAGCCTATTTGCTGATATGTGATATCAACTGGAACCCAGCCAGTACTTGAAAGATACACTTCAGCCCAGCCATGTGGTCCATACTGTAAGTTATCAGGATCTGTGGATGTGTATGCGTAACCTGATATGAATCTAGCAGGAATGTTTTGCGCTCTCATGATTGCGATGAATAGATTGGTAAGTTCATCGCAGACACCTCGTCTATTTTCCAAGACCCATGATGCTTTTTGAGATGCTTCTGCTGTAACTGTGTCTAAAGAATATTGAATGTTGTGTTCAATCCAGGATGCTGTTTTTACCACGAATGGAAATAATTGTGTTTCTCCTTGAGCAAGTTCATTAGCAAGTTGCTGGACTGCTGGGTTGTTGTTGTCAATGATTTCAGAAGATGTAACATATTTTTCATGCATTTGTGATAATTCTTTTACTGGAAATATATCTGGATTTCTAATTTCTGAGCGAAAATTTTTTGTGGTTACTCGAGCACTGTAGCCAAATTTGAGGTGAGCATCCTGGGGTTTATTCCAGTAATATTGAAAATTAGTTGCTTCTGGGTATGTGGTTAGTTGTGATACTTTTTGTCTTTCAGTTGTATGCGGATAATGCGAGACATTAATTGTAAGTTCCTGAATATTTTTTGTGGTAATTGTGGCTGAACTGTTGATCCAGAATGATGCACTGCCCGAGGTGGATGGCCAGCCTTGTTCTATTGCTAAGGCTGAAGTCGTCATTAATAAGAACAACAGAAGTATTATGCTTTTTCGCATAGGTGGTAAAAAGAATTATTGCTTATAAAGGTAGTTGTTAAATCTTGATTCTAAGTTGCAAGTTTCTAAAGTAACAAGTGCAACAAAAGATTCTAAGAAAAATAAGAGCACTACCATTGAATTCCTTTAGATTTTTAGTTTTACTATACAAAGGACTTCTGTCCAATTTACGGTCGTCAGCTGGTCTAAGGGCAGCGACCGTTAAAAAACAAAAAAACTAATAAAATGAATATTTTAGAAAAATAAGAGCACTTCCAGCTTTCACCGGAAGTGCCTATTGGTTTGAAGAGACTGTACCATGGAAAAGGTTTCAGATCTCTGTATTTTGAAAATCTCTGTTTTTCCGTTTGTGGAAATTTTCTTTTTTTATGCGTCTCTTGCTCCGATCCAGTATCCTGCTTCAGCTAATGACATTCCATCGTCATCGATTTCTGCATCAAGCTCATCAATAAAATCTTGATCTTCTTGTTCCTGTTGCATTAACTCTTCTTCTTGGAGTTGTTCAAGAGTAAGGTTACGTGTTGTCATATTTTCCCCCCCTCACTAGTACTAGTTATTTCGGACAATCCAGCTATTTATAATTAGTCATTATATTTTATGTAATTTATATAATTTCACAAGATATTTAAGTATGTTAAATCAACTGAGTAATGAAATGGCCAAAAGAAAGGTAATTCAAATTGCAAATTCTACTAAATTGATCTCTTTGCCCATGAGCTGGGTAAAAGCCCATAATGTTCAGAAAGGAGATGAATTATCTGTAACAGAAGATGGAAATCACATTATTGTAAGCACGGAGAGGGGAAAGGAACTAGCTCCAATTACAATTAATGTAACAGATTTGGACAGAGACATGGTGATGTTCGTGTTGCGTGGGCTTTATAAGGCCGGATATGATGAGGTTAGGGCTGTTTTTGATAAGCCTACTTGTCGAAATTTGAGGACTGGCTTAAATGAGCCATATATTTCCGTTATTTCTCAAGAGGTGAGTCGTTTAAATGGATATGAAATATTTACGGAAAGGGAAAATTACTGCTTGATCCGTAGCATTTCTGATGATACTGCACGGGCGTTTGACACCATGCTTAGACGGATTTTTTTGCTTTCTGGTGATGCAATTAAGGATTTTATTGATGCGTACATAAGCGGCGATAAGATCAGTTTGGCAGGTATTCAGGGAAAACATAACCTTGTTACCAGGTTTGTGGCTTATTCACAACGGCTTCTTCACAAAGTAAATGTTGCCCAATCTGGAAAGGCGTCAACACTGTATCACATTCTGGAATTGGTAGATATTGCAATGGATTTGGTAAAATACTGCAGCAGAGATCTGCTTGCAAGAGAGTATCAAGTTTTTGATGAACTTGTTGAGATATATAAAGAGGTTAATGAGGCATTTCTTGTTTTTACTGATTTGTACTATAAATTTTCTCTCCAAAAGGCATCTGATGTTAATCGCCGAAGACATCACATACTTTCTCAAATGTCTGCACTTCAAAATAGAATTCCTGGAACTGAGGCAGCCATAATTTCAAATATGCGACAACTTATGGACACAATCAACAACCTGACAGTATCGAGAATTTATTTGCAATTCTCGGGTTAGTGCTTCTGTAAGTATAGAGAGTGTAAAATCGTTGAAAAATCTAGGTCATATTTGAATAGAGAAGCAACTTCAATATTGGGATCTGCTGAGGTCTGCTCGCTGAGAAGTAGTTTAGTTTGTGCAAAAAACTACCAAAGTTAAGTCTATGAAGTTTATTATCATCCATTTCACCACACATTCCGATTTGGTATTCAACATCTACTTCTCTTGCAGCGCTGTCTAGCTCTCTGATTGTGTTGTGGATAAAATCTTTTACTCCTGCGCCGAACTCAAAGACGTAGGCTCCAGTACTCTCATTTACAACTGGATTTATTTGGCTTGGAGGTGGGGGAGTTCTCCTGTCGATTCCCTGTAGTAGTGGAATGAGATCATTTGTTCCTATTGCGTAATTTTTAATTTTCAATTCCTGGACCAGTTTTCTGACTGCTGCACAACCTGTTGGTGTTTCAAGTGTTACACCAAGTTCCCGCACAATGCTTGAGTGAGCATTCTGATATTCGTCATTATTCATTTTCTTGACGGTTCTTACTTGCTCTACTTCAGTCACATAAGGAATTATCGGCCTCACGTCTGGAACTGGTTCTCCTTCCGCAATCAGTTGGTGGCATGCCCCGAATACTGCTGCAATCTGAGCCTGGTAGATTTCAGGCATTGTGGAGAGAAGTTGAGCACCTCTTGGGGCTTCCTCCCTGTTTGTAACAGATGTAATGAGATCCCACGCTCTGCCTGAGACAAAATGAGTTTTGTCTTCTAAATCTCTCAGATCACTTTGAATATCTATGAGCTGCTGTACGGTGAATAATTGATACAGTGGTGGATCAAGAAGTCGAATTTGGGTTCTATTGCCTTGTTGGAATTTAAGAATATCATAATATGCTTGTTGTTGTTGCAGTCTGAATTGATGTACAAGATTATCTACTGTTTTATTTGGCACATTAGGTATTCTTGCGGCAAGACTCAACACGAGTTTTCCCAGAGTTACCATTTGCTCTTCTGAGTGTTTTACTATGTTTTCGGAGCGTGTCAATCCAACTTCGTATACTCCCCATTTTCTTGCACTTGTGATGTCTGCCACAGAATCGGCATTGATCATAATTTTGGCATTCTGTTCAGCAAGGAATTTATCGGCTAGCTTGAGTTGTGTCTTGAATTCTTGATGTGGAGGGATGTCTGGTAGCTCCGCTATTCTTTCAAGTGATAAATCAGACTTGATAATTGGAAATGTTCCGTCAAAAACCTCTCCAGTGGTTCCGTCAAAAGTAATGTAATCATCATTCTTTACAAGTGTGTCATTAATGTAATGTCCGGTGATTCTTGTGCCTTCTTTATCTTCTCTGAATGAAGCAATTTGAATGGCTGGCACTCCTGACTTCAAAAGAATAATTGTGTTATGATTTGTGAACGAAATTTTCTTGAACATTACACCGCTGGCTCTGAGGAGTTGCTTAACTGATGAGAGATCCATTGAACTAAGATCGTCTACGTAAACAATAGCACTATCCCCTTTTGTTATTGCCTCTAATGCTTGATTTATCTCACTTTCATGATAATTTGAGGAAAATTTGTAAACTCTTCCAGTAGCCGCGCCTGGGGCTACTCCCTTAGCTGTTGTGACTGTAGCGGGTTGAACTCCCTGAGGAAATCCAATTTTACTTGCTAGGTACTTTGTAACTTCTTCCACTGTTCCAGGAGGAAGTCGTGGAGAGGATATGTGAATTCTGCGGGTTGATAAATTTGGGGGGCGGTGGCTCTGATACTGAGCCCATGTGTTAGCGATAATGTGTCTCATTGCAGGAACATAGCTGCTTCCACGACTCTTGTCGAGAATAGTTGTTCTGGATTTTTCCCTTTCTGCAATTTCAATATTCTGGACAGTTTGATCGTATGCTACTATAATCTGGCTTCTTTCATTTGCAGTTAATACCGCGTGAAGCAATTTTTTGTTTTTTCTTTGAGCATCTGGTGTTTCACTTGATTTTAACTCAAGGTAAATAATATTTGGCTTCATACTTCCTGAAATTTGAATGCACTTGTGTGTGAGTTCATCAAATTGCTTGGGAGAATTATATGTGATATCCAGGAAGAATGTGTTGGCGCTGACCCCAAATTGAATAGCTTCCATATATTTTCTTGCAAGTTTTTCCCTGCAAACGAGTAAAATATTTGGAATGTCATCTCGCGCTCTTTTCCAAGCTTCTGGTTTTTCTTCGAATCTTTCTTTTTTAATGTGAAGACCAGTGGTACATGCGTTACATATTGATTCAAGAGTTGCAATCATGCTTCGGCTTGAATCTTTTGTAATATTTCCTGGCTCTTCTAGAAACTTCATTATATCTGTCCAGCAATATGTGAGCATTCCAGCTTTGAACATTGCATTCACGTGCTCAAACTTTTTCTTTGTTGCAATCGGTCCGCCTGCAACAACTGTTGGGATGTCACTTTCCATTATTAAAGAAATTGGTTGATTGCATTCTTGCAGATTATCGAGATTATCTATGTATAGAATTACTCCTTTTTTTACTTGGCTCAAATTTCTTTTGAATTCTTCTGGACTTTGTGGATATGCCTTGAAATGAGTGTGTAAATTTTCAATAAGCTTGGCACATTTGGTTGCCCTTTCAATATTGTCGCTGAGAACATAGAGTGGTGCAAGACATTCTTTTCTTATCAAAGCGTTTAGAAATGCTAAATATGTTGGAGGTGTGTAAATTGGCATTATATTTTCTGGGAGAGATCCTTCTGTTCTTTTTAATGCCATGATTGATCTGATGTTTTGAGTATCTGGCTGATGGTCTTCCTCAATCATTTCAAGTACACTAGCTAAGTCATCTTCATCAACTATTAAAGAATCAATTGTGTTAGATGAGCGATGATTTTGCAGCTCACCCTTTTCAATAATTGTGAGAGGGTGTTGTGTTTTTTCAATAATCTGGATGAGTTGGGCTGTCTGGGATGACTTTATAGAAGTAATTCTGTGTTTGCGCAGCTTATATCGTAGTGAAACAGCAGACTCATTTACAAGTCTTTGAGGACTACTGATGAGAAATGCCCATTCTTCTTCGGTTATCCTGTCTCTTGTTGCCATTTTATCTGCTGTTTTGCGCCTCAGTTGCTGTGTTTAGTGTAAAATATCCCCAAAAGCTTTAGTTCAGCCATTTCGGATTGGCTTAGTTTATAAAACTTTCACTGTTTGAGGTATTGGCGGCTGTATTGCTGCACAATTTCCTCAATCTCGAGTAAAGTTGTGCGTTGGCCTGCAGGTTGGTCTGCGTCGTAGCCTACCAGGTTTCTGATTGCCTGTTGTTCTTCAGTCAGCTCAGAAACACTGCTCTTTAGAAGTTGTTCAACATTTAGACCATATCGGTTAGTTAGGTACTTGTCCCAATTTCCACTGCATGTTCTTTTTAAAACGCTTAAAATGGCTCGCTCCTGGGGTGAAAGTGAGAAGTAGTAAATTGTCCCTCCCAACAGTCTCTCGTGGGATTCCCTTTCTTGTTCAA
>CAZNVD010000005.1:0-46704 GCA_964576505.1 uncultured Methanosarcinales archaeon | reverse complement strand
TCAACTTCACTTGCATCAATGTGATTATTGCTGCCTGTGCGCAGTCGAGATACAAAATTCTTAATCCATCTTAGTGGATTATAGTAATCACCTGATCTTGTTTGTTCCATCCTTGCGATCATAATATTTATACTCTCTAGTCCCCTTTTATATGTATTGTGGTTTTTTTATGCAATCAGCATTTTTAATTTTTTTGGTTTTGAGTTAAGAAGTCTGTTATTTGATCTATTTCTGATTGCCTTTGGTTAATTATTGTAACAGTGATATGAGCTTGTTGTATTATTTGTCTCTTTTCAGGGGTTATTTCTATTTTGATATCATATACACCATTTTCTGCTTTGGGAGTTGAAATAATTCTGATAGGAATATCTGCAGTGGTTTGTGGCTCTAATTCGATGGAAGGAAATGACTGTACACTTATTGATGATTGGCAGTCCAAAGTTGTACACTTAATGTCTAGTTTGTATTTTTGAGACTCAAATTCATTGTTTGAAATTGTAATTGTTGTATCAAAATAGTCGTTTTGATCTAATGTTGGATTATAGTTGGATACATTGCTGAATTGTTGGGATGAGCATCCGATAATAAATACGAGTACAAGAATGAGTATCATAATCTGTTTCATGGCATGGAAAATACATTCTGTTTTTTAATACTTGTGCAATATGAAGAGCATATTATTTATATACCTTGAAAAAATGCTGATTTTTATGTATGCTGATATTGTATCTGAAGTTATGTCTTTGCGTAATGAATCTCGTGTCTTGATACTATCAAGTTTCTTCAAAAATGCACCAGGTCAATATGGATATGGCGATAAATTTCTTGGGATTTATGTTCCTGAGATTAGGGCTGTTGCAAAACAATACAAAGATGCTTCGCTTCAAGATATTGAGCAACTTTTGCATCATGAGTATCATGAAATAAGGTTACTTGGGTTACTTATTCTTGTACAAAAATATAGAGATGAACCTTTAAAAATTTATGATTTTTATATGTCTCATTTGCATGGAGTTAATAATTGGGATCTTGTTGATCTTACGGCTGATAAGATTGTTGGGAAACATCTTCTTGATAAACCTAGAGATGTGTTGTATAAACTCAGTCAAAGCAAAAATCTCTGGGAAAGAAGGATTGCAATTGTTTCTACATTTGCTTTTATCAGGAACAATGATTTTGAAGATACCTTGAAATTATCCGAAATGCTTATGAATGATGATCACGAATTACTTCACAAGGCATGCGGATGGATGCTGCGTGAAGTTGGTAAACGAGATGAAAAATTGTTGCTTAAGTTTCTCGAATCAAATGCATCCAAGATGCCTAGTATCATGAGAAGCTATGCAACTGAACGATTATCAGCTGAACAAAAATTGAGATTCAAAAAGAAAAAATGAAAAAAAATATTACTAAACCGGTTATTGTTATCGAGCATCTTGAATCAGAGGTGCATGAGTGGTGCAAACTAGAATATGAGCAAGCAAGTAAATATGTTCCTGACGGTTTGTTGATGATTACAAATTGTTCTGAAAAATTGTGGTTTGCACAATGCACAGAGAGGAGAGCTGCGGATGTAGTTGATCCAAAACGGACAATTGTACTTGATCCAACTGCTGAGAATGTGTTGACTCCTGAGGATCTTAATAATTTTGATTACTTTGTTGTTGGTGGAATACTTGGTGAGGAAGCTTTTAATGGGCGGACCGGGACTGAATTGACTTCAACAATTGAAGGAGCGCAGCTGCGGAATATTGGGCCAAAGCAGCTTTGTATTGATGGGGCTGTTTATGTTGTTATGAAGATTCTGGGTGGGGACAGGCTTGAAAGTATAGATTTTGCTGACGAGCTCGAAGTTGAATTTGGAGAAAATGAATCTGTTGTATTACCTTATAGGTATCCTGTGGTTGATGGACATCCTCTGATTAATCCCAAGTTAATTGAATATTTGAGAGACCAAGATTTTTGATTTTTGATTCATAAGTTTCAAGAATCGATTGTATCTTAGAAAACCTTTTTTAAGGTCTACCTTCTCTTTTTTCTAAATTATGGCTAATGTACAAGAAAAAATCAAGGAACTGGAAGAGACACTAGCTAAATCCAAGTACAATAAACATACTCAGAAAGCCCATGGTATGATGTACGCTGGAGCATTTTGTTTGAATTTTTGTGTTTTAATTAGAGAAAATGCTCCACCCAAAATTAGCGTCGTAAGCTTGCGAGAGGGCAGCGACGCATAAAAAAACAAATAATGGCTAATGTGCAAGAAAAAATCAAGGAACTTGAAGAGACGTTAGCTAAATCTAAGTATAATAAACATACTCAGAAGGCCCATGGTATGATGAAAGCTAAGCTAGCTCAGCTTAGGACTGAGGCGACGCATTCGGCTTCTAAAAAATCGCAAAATGTAAGCGGAGTTTATGCTGTTAGAAAATCAGGAGATGCAAGCGCAGTTCTTATTGGATTTCCGAGTGTTGGAAAGAGTACATTGCTGAATAAATTGACTGGTGCTCAGAGTGAAGTTGGTGCTTATGAGTTTACTACACTTGATGTTGTTCCTGGAATGATGCATTACAAATTTGCAGACATTCAAATTCTAGACGTACCAGGTATTATTCAGGGAGCAAGTCAAGGTCGTGGCAGAGGTAAAGAAGTAATTGGTGTTGCAAGGACTGCTGACTTGATTGTTATCATGGCGGATGTTTTTAGATGCCATACTCTTGCTGTGCTTAAACATGAATTGTTTGATGCTGGAATTCGGCTGGATCAGAATAAACCGGATGTTAAAGTTACTATGAAAGCCCGTGGAGGATTGACCATCGGGAGTACTGTGCCTTTAACTAATATAGGGGAAATTGAGATCCGTGAGATTTTGAATACTTATAAAATTCAAAATGGTGTATGTTTGATTAGAGATGATATTACTGATGATCAGCTGATTGATGTTCTTGAGGGAAACAGAGTATATATTCCATCATTGCTAGTAATTAACAAAGTTGATCAAATTACTGTTGGCGAATTAAATGAAATGAAGGAATTGTATAGGCCTGATATTTGTATTTCAGCTGACCAAGAATTTGGTCTTGACGAGTTAAAAGAGAAAATTTATCAGAAGCTCAACTTAATCAGTGTTTTCTGTAAAGAACGTGGGAAAAAAGCGGATATGAATGAACCTCTTATTATGAAACATGGATGTACTGTGAAAGATGTGTGTGATAGATTACATAAAGATTTTATAAAGAAATTTACGTTTTGTAAAGTGTGGGGAAAGAGTGCTAAATTTCCGGGGCAGAAGCATCTTTTGAGTCACCATCTTAAAGATGGAGATGTGATTGAGATTCATGCAAGGTAGCTCTTTTTTGAGTCATTTTTTAATGATTCTTGGTGACTATTGAAACAATTGTTGAGAGGATTCTGGATATATAGTAACTTCACCTTTTGGCACCAGCAAGGTTTATAAAAACACTGTTTTCCTTAATACTAATGAGTGAACCTGAAACACCCCAGACATATACTGCTGATTCTATTAAGGCATTAGAAGGTCTTGAAGCAGTCCGTAAAAGGCCAGGTATGTACATAGGAAGTACTTCTGAACGTGGTCTTCATCATCTTGTCTATGAGGTTGTAGATAACAGTATAGATGAAGCTATGGCTGGACATTGTAATAGCATTCTTGTTCAAATTAACAAAGATGGAAGTGTAACGGTTGCTGATAACGGACGGGGAATTCCTGTTGATAATCATCCTCAATTTAATGTTCCTGCAGTTCAGGTTGTTCTGACCAAATTGCACGCAGGTGGTAAATTCGATAAAAAGCAATACAAGGTTTCAGGTGGATTGCATGGAGTAGGAGTAACTGTTGTTAATGCACTCAGTAAATGGCTTGTTGTCAGGATTAAGCGGGATGGTAAAGAATGGGAACAGAGATATGAATGCGGGAATCCAGTAACTGAGCTTAAAGAAGTTGGTCCGACTAATGAAAGAGGAACTATAATTACATTCTTTCCAGATGATACAATTATGCAAACTCTTGATTTCAGTTTTGAAGTGTTGAGTTCAAGATTGAGAGAACTGGCATTTCTTAATCCAGGAATAACAATTTCTATTATTGATGAACGGGCTGATAAAAAGCATGTATTCTCTTATCAAGGTGGACTTGTGAGCTTTGTTGAATATCTTAATTCAAAAAAAGAAGTGCTTCATACACCTGTTCATTTCAAAGCTGAGCAAGGTGACATTTTAGTTGAGGTTGCTTTGCAGTATAACACTACTTATACCGAACTTGTGTTTAGTTTTGTAAATAACATTAATACTACTGAAGGTGGAACTCACCTTAATGGATTTAAGGCTGCACTTACCCGGGTTGCAAATAAATATGCAAAAGAGAAGGGCGATGGAAAGATGGTTTTGCAAGGTGAAGATGTTCGTGAAGGATTGACTGCTGTTATTTCTGTGAAAGTTCCTGAGCCGCAATTTGAAGGTCAGACTAAAACTAAGTTAGGAAATAGTGAAGTAAAAGGACTTGTTGAGAGTGTTGTGAGTACTAAATTGCAGGAATTCTTAGAAGAGCACCCAACTGAAGCGAAGAAAATTATGATGAAGGCTCTTGAAGCTGCAATGGCTCGAGAAGCTGCTCGAAAAGCTCGTGAGTTAACGCGACGGAAGAGTGTGCTGGATTCCGGATCACTTCCTGGAAAATTATCTGATTGTCAGGAGCGGGATCCTGCAAAATGTGAACTGTTTATTGTTGAAGGAGAGTCAGCTGGTGGTACTGCGCGGACTGCGAGGAATCGTGAAATACAGGCGATTCTTCCATTGAAAGGAAAAATTCTGAATGTAGAGAAAGCAAGATTGCACAAAATATTACAGAATGAAGAAATTAGAACACTTATTTCGGCAATTGGTGCTGGAGTTGGAGAAGAATTTAATATTGAGAAATTACGTTATCACAAAATTGTGATTATGACTGATGCGGATGTAGATGGAGCGCACATTAGAATCCTTGCGTTAACATTTTTCTTTAGATTTATGAAAGAAATAATTGAGAAAGGATTTTTGTATATTGCCCAGCCTCCGCTTTTCAGAGTTAAGAAAGGGAAGACTGTCAAGTATGTTTTCTCAGATAAACAGAAAGATGATGCTTTAGCTGAAATGGGTGCTGATGCTGCTGTCCAACGATTCAAAGGACTTGGTGAGATGAATGCTGATCAGTTATGGGAGACAACAATGGATCCTGCTGTACGGATATTGTTAAAAGTGACACTTGCTGATGCGGTTGTGGCTGATCAAATCTTTACCATGTTAATGGGTGAAGAAGTTGAACCACGAAGAGATTTCATTCAAGAAAATGCTAAGTTTGTTGTTAATTTGGATGTCTAGGTAAAATTATTGGTTGCTTAAGTTGCTTGGAATCTTGAATCAAGTGTTTCTTTGCATCTAAAAGCTAAATCTTTTTGTATCAGTTATATTGTATAGTTATATATGGCAGTTAAAGTTAAGAAAGGAGATAATGTTCTCAAGGATTTGTTTGGCACTGCCAAAACAAAGAAGTCTACTGAAGAACTATTAAAAGAAGTACGAGCTGGTTCAGAAGGTAAGTGGCTATAATGATGATATGTCTTGATACTATGCACTTGAGTATAGGATTCCTTTTGTAACAGGTGATAAAGAATTTGAATTTTTCAAGAATGTTGAGTTTAGGAAGAAGTAAAATTTGATTCTTAGAATCTTAAGTTTCAATTGTATCTGAGATTCTTGGTTCTATATTTCTTTACAATTCGTCCTCAATTAATGGTAATATTTATAAACGAAGGCATGAAAAAATATTTATGGTTTTGAAGAGACTAGTTTCATATGGATTAGCTGCAGTGCTGTTGGCAGGTTGTCAGGGTACTTTTGATAAGAAACCTGAAGCCAGGGCTGTTTACAAGCAGACAGTTCCAAAAGCAGAAAGTTCAGCAGCATTTGGAAGTCTCAACTTACCTTATACATTGGAAGATATTTCTGATGAATATGAACTCTCTGCTATAGGTTATTCTGGAAAGGTAATATTTTCTTGCAAAGTAGATACATATCTGGAACCATATTTGAATGTGAAGTCTAAGAAACCTACTAAATACTGTTTACTTTCTTTGAAAGGAGAATTCCGCAGAAGTGGATTAGGAGATTTTGTTAATGCAGTTGGTGGATTTTTCTCAAGCAAGGTGGATCTTCCCGAGGTATGGTGCGAAGATAAAACTGAATTGAGTGAAAGATTGGAACCTTTGCGTCGGGAGAGTAATATTAATATTGTGAAAAGAAAGTCTGATGTTCGTACTATTTCTGATTGGAGATTTTATCCAGAAAAAGAAGGAGTTTCTGAGCTGCAAACACAAACTCGGATTGTGACAAATGGAAAGACTCCTGAATTAGAAAAAGGAAAATCTCACTATGGTGGTGATATGATAGATCCTCTTGCGTTTTTGTATTGTTTCAGGTCATTTGAATCTGCTCAACGATTATTTAAAATTGTATCTGATAAAGGCAATATTGTAGTGCCATACTATTTCACAAAGGATATTGGTTCGGTGAGACTGGAATCTCTAGGGCAAAAAAAAGTTGCTGTTTACTTTGGTTCTTATCGGCATAGGGCTGATTGCGCTGAGGAAATTGCTAATTTGTTTATGCAATCAAAAAAGAATTCTGTTGCTATTCTTCGTGCTTTATTGTCTGATCCATGGAATACTAAAACTTCGATTGAAAATGTTGTGAACAAATCTCTTTTAACTTATATGCGGGGATTATTTAGCACAGCTGAATTGCGGATTGTGACACAGAGACTTCTTCTGGATGGAATTGTGGAGATTGCATTGCGACAGTCAAATCTGGGGGATAAACTGCTAGGAAAAAATGATTGCCTATCATTTGATCATTCGCCTGAAGAAACTGAAGAGTTTGTCGATGATAGTGGTTTGATAGCCTATTATTTTGGACCAGGGCAAAAAGATTCTTTTGATTCAATTCTTGACAAGTTGCGTTTGAGATGGAAATCTATTGATGATCTCTTACAAAAGGATACTCAAGCCGATACTAAAACTGTGTGGGATGATGTAGGTGGTTATGATGGTTTGGTGAAGTGGGCACAAAATATTGTAACTGAGGATGAAAAACTTCTCAAATTTGCTGGTCTGCCAAGTGGATTAATTAAGCGAAGGATTGCAACTAGAAATGATAAATTTGATGCGAGTCTCCATAAGCTTGTAGAGTCTTTTGCTCCCTACAAAACTTGGGGTGACAAGAAAAAAAGGAAACCTGCATTTATTATTGAATCTGGCGAGAATAATTTAATTTTATCTCAGTTTTCTGATGATGAAAAAATAGACTTTTATGGGGTTCCCAGAAATCTCATTAACAAAGCTACATTATATTATGATAATGGGATTATTCAGAGAATTGATGTTGATTTAGATGGATTGCCTGATGTGACTATTGAAAGGAAATAAAACAAGGCATTGTTTCTTATGATGCAAAGAATCAATTGATTCTTCTGTATCTTGATTCTTAAAATTAATCACTTCTTGGTGATTAAAAAAGAAAAGCTTAAAAATAGGAGAAAAAGGAGTTTATATATGACTCTGAATGAAATTATATTGACAGAATATGTTAGCGATTTGAAGAAACGCTTTGACAACTCTTCTGAAGGTGATAAGAAACAAATCATAGAAATAGCTTCTCAGAGAACTGATGCTTCTGTAACACCTAAATTTAAAGGAGAAGCGGTTCGACTTCAATCTCCATCTAATGAAGTAGGTACTTATTTACTAATGCCACAGATTGCTGCTGAATATGTGGTTGGTTTTCATGATACTTGTGATTTGAGTGCTAAGCGGATTCTGAAGGCAGGATTTAAAGAGAAAATGATGGGATCTGGTGTGTGTTTTCATGTTGGAGGCACATTTGATAGGGGATCATTTTATGCTAAGCGTTCAGCAGGAAATATTATTGAGGGAATGCTTGAGTTGATGTTTGCTCATCCTGAAATTAAACACCTTGATGGTGATGCGTTCGAAGCGGTTAGGGATGGCTGCATTGAAAAGACATTCAACTCTTATTATACTATTTGGGGCGTTGATTGTCCGGCGGATATCAATATTCTTGGAGTTACTATTGAAGCGCTTGTTCCAATTGCACAAAACATTGACCACACTAATGGAAGGCTAGTCAATGGTGCGTTTAAGGGTTATGAAATACAGGTAGCTGTTTTGCCCAGTGATAATGTCACTTTTGTGGGACTGCCATATCACTTAGACTTGTCGATGAGTGGATTGAGTTTATTGCAAATTTGTAAATCATATCCTGATTTCAGATCCTATGTTACTGATTGTATTCGGAAAAATAGGCAACTGTCTGCTGTTCAGAAAGCATAAATTCTTTGAATGTATTTTCATAAAATTTCAGCAATTAAAGTTTTGAATCCTAAATCTTATTAATTAATAGTTCTTTTTGGCTTGTTATGGGATGTAAAATAGTAGAATTATTGGATGCGGATAAAATCAAAATTGAAGATTTGTCTGGGAAAGTATTGTTAGTTGATGCACACAATATTTTATATCAATTTCTGACTACGATTCGAGGACCAGATGGAATGCCTTTTACAGGCAGAAATGGAACTATAACTTCTCATCTTATTGGATTGTTTAACCGGACGACCGCTTTCATGGAACAAGGATTGAAATTAGTGTTTGTGTTTGATGGGGAAACTCCTGAATTGAAAAGGCAGGAAGATCAAAGACGGATGAAGATTAAACAGGAAGCTCGTGTCGCTTATGAGAAGGCTGTTGCAAATGAAGATTCAGAAGGAATGAGGAAATTTGGAGTGCGGACGTCATTATTAACTCAGGATATGATTGATGATTCGAAAGAATTGTTGATGGCGCTTGGTATTCCGGTTGTGCAGGCACCTTCAGAAGGAGAAGGACAGGCTGCGTATATGTGCGCAAAAGGAGATGGATATGCGGTTGTGAGTCAGGATGCTGATTGTTTATTGTTTGGAGCGACTCGGGTTATTAAGAATCTGAGTGTTGCCGGCAAAAAGAAGCGAGTAAACAAGCTTGCGTTTGAAACAGTGCTGCCTGAACTTATTGATCTAAAAAGTAGCTTGAAAAGACTTGAGATTGATCAGGAACAACTTATTGTGCTTGGCATTCTTGTAGGTACTGATTTTGATCCAGGTGGAATAATTGGGATTGGACCAAAGAAGGGATTGAAACTGATCAAAGAATATGATCATGATTTTGATGCTTTGTTCAAAAATGTGAAATGGGAGTTTGATTATTCATGGAAAGATGTTTACAAAATCTTTGCTGAATTGCCAGTTGAAAAAAAGTATACCTTGAAGTGGGCGGGCGTTGATGAAAAGAAAGTTTTGCAGTTGCTGTGTGAAAAACATGGATTTAATCAAGAGCGGGTTGTAGCTAAACTAAAGAATAGGGCTAAGGCTGCATCTCAACGTCAACAGAAAAGTCTTGGTGATTTTGCATGATTGGGGTAAAGGTCTTCAAGATTGATGCTGAGAAGACTAAAAAGAAATTGATGCAGCTTGGAGTTCTTGATTTTAATCATACTGTATTTAGAGATAAAGAAAATGTTGTATTTCCTGTAACAAAAAAAGTAAAAGTTGGAACGGTTGTGCAACGATCGTTTCAAAAGCAGCAAAAGATTCCTGTGTTTAGGGAGCTTCTTGCTAAGTTTTTAACAAAAAAAGAGTTGGACATGATTCCAAGTTCTTTTGATGTAGTTGGTGATATTGCTATCCTTGATCTTCCAGTTGAATTAAAATCTAAGAAATCGAAAATAGGGAAGGCATTCTTATTGAGTCAGCCTCATGTTAAAACTGTTGTTACGAAGAAAGGAATTCATGAAGGTGAATTCCGTTTACAAAAAACAACGCATCTTGCAGGAGTTAGAAAAAAGGAGACTTCTCTTGTTGAATTTGGCGTTCATATAGCCCTTGATGTTGATAAGGTGTACTATTCTGTGAGGCTTGCAAATGAGAGAATGAGGATTGCATCTCTTGTAAAGCGAAGAGAGAATGTTCTAGTTATGTTTAGCGGATGTGCACCTTATTGTCTTCTTATTGATAAACATAGTGAAGCAAAAGCTATTGTTGGAATCGAGAAGAATCCGGTTGCTCATAAGTATGCTGAAATTAATATGGCGAAAAACAAGGCTCGAAACATTGAATTGATTAAGGGAGATGTGTTGAAGATTATACCGCGAATGAGGAGGAAGTTTGACCGCATTTTAATGTGTCTTCCGCGGGATAATGAACGATTTTTAGATCTTGTGTTTAAGATAGCGAAATCTCCTTGTGTTTTACACTTCTATGATTTCTGTGGTCAGGAAGAACTAGAAAAACCATTACAAAAAATCAAAGATACATGCAAGAAATATGGCTGGAAGGTTGTAAAACATAAAATTTTTGTTTGTGGAAATTTTGCTCCATATGTTCATAGAGTTTGCGTTGATGCAGTGTTGAAAAAGGTGTGATTTTTATCTATTTGTGTCAGCATAATAAGATTTATAACTGCATTTGTTTCTTATATATTTATGGAGGGTGATGCTACAAAGAGGTACTTTATTGTTGTACTTACTGTTTTAGCAATTGTTCTTGCATTTTTCCTGATTAAACCTTATCTGCTTGCTGTTCTTGCAGGTGCTGTTTTCTCAATGATGCTTTATCCTTCATATGTCTGGATTAACAAGCGATTTAACAATGGAACATACTCTGCTGTGTTGATAGTTGTTTTAGTAGTTCTTCTATTTCTGCTTCCTGCTGCTTATGTGATAAGGTCTTTTGGTACTGAAAGCTATTATGTTTATAATGTATTTAGACAGAAAATTACTACTGTTGATACTTTGTTTCCTCATTGTGAATCTGGTTTCATCTGTGGATTGATAACTCCAGTTACTACATATTTAGGTGATCCGGAAGTTCAATATTATTTGAAGGAAGGATTGAGTAAAATCAATAAGTCAATCCTTGAGTACAGTGCCAATTTTATTTTTACATTACCTGAAATTATTCTTCAAGTTACTATTTTCCTTATGGCTCTTTTTGCATTTCTCAGAGATGCGGCAAAAGTTCAGCATTATTTGCGGGATTGTGTGCCGCTATCAGATGAACATCAGGAATATCTTTTTCAGAGATGCAAAGAAACATTGTATGGAGTTATTTATGGCAGTATTGTTGTGTCTTTGCTGCAAGGTCTGGCTGGAGGAATTGTATTTGCGCTATTTGGTTTCCCTTCATGGATTTTCTGGACTGTGGTAATGTTCCTTTTATCATTTATTCCTGTGCTTCCGTGGGTGTTGTTTGCGCCAGCAGGATTTACTATGATTTACAATGGAATTGTGACTGGTCAAACTTTCTTGACAGTTCAAGGTATTTTGTTCCTGTTGCTTGGTCTTTTGATTATTACTGCTGTTGATGCTTTTTACAAACCTTATATTATTGGATCTCGAACACGGATGCCTAATCTTGTTGTTGTTCTTGGACTTGTTGGAGGGGCGCAATGGTTCGGGTTGATTGGGGTTCTGTTGGGTCCTGTAATTCTCTCTTTCCTGTTCAGTGTACTTGATATTTATCATAAACTTAGCCATAAGCGAGGAAAAATGAGTGTTCAAAAGGGAAAGTTGAGTGTTCATCGGAACGCATCTAAGACTTAATTTTTTTTGCATACTATGAAATTCAGAACTAAGAATGTTTCAATAAGAACAGGTGATGTGTTTGTTGCTCTTGTACACTTTGAAGATGCGAAAAGACTTGATCTTTGGCCTGGAGATAGAATAGCAATTAGAAAGAAGAAAGCTCAAGTTACTGCAATTATTGATGTTACCAGATCTAATGAAGTTGTAAGGCCTGGTTTTCTTGGGCTTTTTAAGGATGTTTCTGATAAAATCGGTACAGATGATGTTGATGTTGTGGATGCAAGAATTGAGGATAAACCTGAATCAATTGCTGCAATTAAGAAAAAACTGTTGGGTAAAAAACTAACTAAAGCTGATATGTTTTCTATAGTTAGTGATATTGCTGCAAGGAGATTGACAGCGATAGAGATGACTTATTTTGTTTCTGCTTGCTTTGTTCATGATCTTTCATTTGATGAAGTAAAAGCGCTTACTGATGCGATGATTAGAACTGGAGACAAGCTTCCCCGGATGGCATCCGAAGTTTATGATAAGCATTGTTCAGGAGGTGTTGCGGGAAACCGGACAACTCCAATTATTGTGGCAATTGTTGCAGCTGCCGGGTTAACTATTCCAAAAACTTCTTCACGAAGCATTACTTCACCTGCGGGAACTGCAGATACAATGGAAGTAATATGTAAGGTAGGTTTGTCTATTGACGATATCAAGCGGGTTGTAAAGAAAGAAGGGGGATGCATTGCCTGGGGTGGAAATTTGAATCTTGCGCCGGCGGATGATGTGCTGATTCAAATTGAAAGGCCTCTGTCAATTGATTCTGAAGGTCAGATGATTGCAAGCATCATGGCTAAGAAATTATCTGTGTCTAGTAATAGAATTTTGATTGATCTCTGTGTTTCACGTGATGGAAAATTGACTTCTCAAAGAGGAACCAAATTGAAGAAGAACCTCATTAAACTTGGAAAGGCATTTGGTGCCCGGGTTGAAGTTTTGCTTACTGATGGTTCGCAGCCAATTGGACATGGAATGGGTCCTGCTCTTGAGGCACGTGACGTTTTGTGGGTTTTGCAGAATGATCCGAGAGGGCCTGCTGATTTGAGGAAGAAATCTGTGATGATGGCCGGAGTATTACTTGGGATGAGCGGTAAATTCAAAAATCCTCATGAGAAGGCAGAAGAGTTGCTGACTTCAGGTTTGGCTTGGAAAAAGTTTCAAGATATTTGCAGAAGTCAGGGATCTGCTGTGCTTTCAGCTGAGCAAATTGCGGTCGGGCCGTATCAATTCCATGTAAAAGCTTCAAAATCAGGTAAGGTTACTTCAGTTTCTAATGAAGGTGTTGTGCGTATTTGTCATGCAGTTGGAGCTCCACTTGATAAGAGTTCAGGGATTTACCTATACAAACATATTGGCGATGTTGTTAAGAAGAATGAGCTTCTTTATACTGTGTATGCCTTTTCTGAAAGAAAGCTGGAGTATGCAAAGAGATTTGCTATTGATGGGGTTGTCAGAATTGTATAAATCGTGTAAATTGACGTAACTTTTATAAAGCGTTTATATGTAAAAGGCAAAATGGAAACAGATTTGTTTTTGCGTGTTATACTTTGGTCTGTTTATCTAGTATCACTATACTTTGTTATATTCTGGTTTTTAGTTTTTCTGGACAGAGATTCTTCTGCGCCTGTGAGTAAAAAACTAAGAAAATACCCTTTTGTAACTGTTGTTGTGCCATGCCTCAATGAAGAGAAATATCTGGCGGCTACAGTGGAATCTGCGCTCACACTTAGGTACCCGCGTAACAAATATGAAGTCTTAATTATTGATAATGGAAGTACTGATAGAACTGCTGAGGTAGCTCAAGAGCTGGTTAAGAAACATTCTGGATTTGACTTACAATTTGTCAAACTCACTAAACGTGGTAAAGGTGTGGCTCTTAATGAAGGCATTGCCCGTGCACGTGGTGAATTCTTTGTGTGTCTGGATGTTGACAGTTTTGTTGATGAGGATGCTTTACTGAAGATTTTGCCTCATTTTGATGAAGATGAGAATCTTGGGGCAGTGTTACCATGTATGAAGGTGTACCAGCCTAAAACCTGGCTGCAGAAAGTTCAATATTGTGAATATACTATTAACATGTATTACAAATGGCTGATGAGCAATATAAATTGTGTTCATGTAGCTCCAGGTCCATTTTCAGTGTATAAAACTCAGGTGCTGAAAGACATAGGTGGTTTTCATGAGAAAGCTTTGACTGAAGATCTGGAAATTACTTATCGTATGCAAGCGCATCATCATGTGATTAAACAGTTGCTTGATACTTATGTATATACAATGGTTCCTGCCACGCTTAAAGAATGGTACAAGCAAAGAAATAGATGGTTTAAGGGAACTATGCATACTACTTGGGATTATAGAAGGCTTTTGTTTAACAAAGAGTATGGTGACTTTGGGATGATTCAACTACCAATGGTATTTATTTCTGGGGTTTTATCTGTCATAATGTTTAGCTTGTCTGCATTTTACTTTTTTAAACCGCATGTTGAGTATGTTGTTGACTTAAGTTATGTTGGATTTGATGTACTTACTTTTTTGAAACATTTTGGATTCAGTTTCCATGTTTTAGATATTAATTTTGCAACTATTGCCACTTCATTGTTTATGCTTGCACTTTCTGTATTGTTTATGTGGAAAGCGGCTGAAGCAACTAAAGGAAGCACATTTGCGCATGGATACAAAAATGTTTTTGTATTTATGTTTTTATACTTCCTTTTCCTTGGAATTGTTTGGATTGGGGTTAGTGTTGATTTGTTGCGGGGAGTTGTACAGGAATGGTGAAGCGACATATTTCTAAAGATAAATATGTGGTTGCCGGGATTATTACTCTTGTTATCTTCTGCATGGGAATTTTTCTTGGAATGGTTGTAGAGAATAAAAGGGTGGATTTGCTTGAGACTGTGTATCGGCAAGAGGCTGTTCATTTTCAGAGTTCTCAAATTCAGTATGATTTTATTCAATCTCATATCAGCAATTCCAGTTGCGGGTTTGTGTTTGATGCTTATCATCAAAGTTTGAAAGATCTTGATGACACTACTGTGAGACTTGAGGCTTATTCTACTAATGAGAGAATTAATTCTGGTCAGTTTGATATCTTGAAGCGGGAATTCTTATTGACTGAGATTAAATACTGGCTACTTGCGGATCAAATTAAGGAAGTTTGTGCTGTTGATATGGTTCCTATTCTATATTTCCATGATACACAAAAGGCATGTCCTGAATGTGATGGTCAGAGTTTTGTGTTGACATATTTGAAAAAGAAATTTGGACAGAATGTATTGATATTTTCATTTAGTGTTTCAGATACAAATGAACCAATGGTTGAATTGTTGAAGACTGAATTTAATATAACACAAACTCCGTCTGTTGTAGTCAATAATTTTCGTACAAGTGGTTATGTTTCTAGAACTGATCTGGAGAAACAGATTTGTGGAATG
Organism: uncultured Methanosarcinales archaeon; assembly: GCA_964576505.1. Taxonomy (GTDB): domain Archaea; phylum Nanobdellota; class Nanobdellia; order Woesearchaeales; family WJKV01; genus CAZNVD01. Next base: position 31,534 of record CAZNVD010000005.1, on the reverse strand, counting down.
CTTAAAGGAAATCATGCAGAGTGCGGGTTGTATAAGTCTTAATTACAGGCATTTTGATTTGTAATTTTTCATCACTGTTTCTATATTGTTGAATTCTTCTGCGAGAGCTCTGCATGTATTGGCTGTGTTCAGATTAAGTTTATGAGCTAGATCATATGCATCGCCGTAGCATGTGTGGTATGCTGAGAAATATACAGGGGAGCACCAGCCTTCTTCTTTGAGAAACATACCTTTGTAAACTCCTAAATCTGCGGTGAGCAAAAATATGTCGTGGAGTTCTAATTTATCTGATGGTTGTTTAGTTTGGAGCTCTCTTATACTTTCTATCTCTCTGTCTACTGTAATATAATTTGCAAACATGTATGATAAGTGACTAACTACTGTGTCTGGCAGCCAGACTCTTACTGATGCTGCAGCTTCAAGTAACTTATCCCGGAATAAGTGTCGCAAGGTCTTTGAGTTTGCAGTTACTATCATGGCTCAATCTTTTTTTGAGTAGTTTATTAATTTTTAGGTGGTTTGATGAATCTTCTGTTAGAAAATATTTTTCTTTTTTCTTGTTTCTTACTTTTTAGTAGTCATGGCTGATAAGTTTATAAATAGGCCTTTGAAATGCAAAGCATGGTTCAAAATTCGTTTCTTGCGACACGGGAATTCTCACATCTTTTGCCCGAAGTCAGGGAGAAGATAGTATTGGCTGGATTGGAATCCATGACTTCTTATGTTAAAGCTCATATGTTTGACTCTTGTGCTGATCTTAAAGAAAGGCTTGTGAAAATATTGCCAGATTTTGATAGATGTTTCTTAGACGCAAAAGCAATGAAGGGTGATGCTATTAGTTCCTCTGAATTTGATACAACTCTAGATTTGATACTTCAGGAAATTACTGGGTGGTCCAGATTGGCAGGCCAATTTTATATGGATTATCTGGCAAATGGAGAAAAGGAATTACTTTCTGTTGATTGTCTGGAAGGAATTCTAGGATCCTTGATTGTTGAAAAAATAGAACAATTTGTTTCGCAAACGCCTGCTAGATTGAAACCAAATGCCTATACTTTGCTGACTAAGATTCCGACTGTGCTTGATGCTGCTATGAGTCCTGCAACTGGCGGGATTATGGGTTACATTAATGGTGTAATGGATTTTACTTCTGAGACTGGTGAGACTTTTCGGCCTTACCTTAGAAGTATTCCAGGTGAAACTTTATTGTATCTTGACAGAATGTTTCGCAGATCGCTTGAGACATTCAGGGAAATGGCTAATTCTAAAAGTCTGATGGTGAATTGTTATTTCTCGAATTCTGATTGTTCATTGGAAGGCTTTGATCTGGTAAGCAATGATACTGCTTGCGCTTCTCTCATTCAGGTGCTTGATGATAAAATTTGTAATTACTTGAGCATGACCCGAAAAAGTCCGGAAAAGATTTTTGCAAATCCTCTGATTAAATTGATGGCAGAACTTGTTGATGATAAAATCAGACTTGAACCTGAACTTTTTAGTTGGGGGTGTATTAAATACACGGGATTATGTTCAGGATTTTTCTCAATATTCTTTACCTCTGGATCAATTTACTCAGAAAGTGTATGATTCGTACTGCGGCAGAAGGAAGAGTAAATGGAGAGAATGCATACTTGATGATAGTAGTGCGGTTGAAAATTTTGAGAACCCTAATTTGATTAAAACGTGGGCGGGAAGTGATCCAGGGCAAGGCATTGGAAAAATTGGAGGCAGAGAAGGAGTATATGTAAGGGTTCTGCATGAAATGAGAGGGGTTAAAGGGCATAATGATAAAGTATTCAATCATTTGGCCTATCTATTAGTAGCTCATCCTTCATATGATCTTGATGCATTGCAGCAGATTGCCTTTAAGTATGGCTCATATGTTGCTAAAGGGGGAAGTCCTGAGTGCCTTAAGGGATTGTACACCCATAAAACTTATCACCAGCTTCAGGTTTTGGATCTGCTGAATTCTAGCCTTGATTATCGACTTTGTGATGAAGAATCATACCGTTCGTATATAATTCGTCAGGTGTTGGCAATGGGAGGGGATTCAGCTGGAATTACTCATTTTTTTGAAAGAGAGAGGACTAGACTAGGTGAAATCAGGATACAAGATGAAACAATGCGCTATCTGGGCTAAAGCCTCATAAATGAATCCTCGCTTCTACTCAACCGAAATCTTTATATATTAGTTCAGCACATTTCCAATTAGATTTCTGAGAAGATAAACAATGGATAATCAGAGGCATACTGGAACAACAACTTTAGGCATTCTCTGTAAGGACGGCGTGGTGCTTGGTGCTGATATGAGGGCAACGGCAGGTCGTGCTATTGTTCAGAAAGACGCTTTAAAAGTGCATAAAATCAGTTCACATATCGCTATTACGTGGGCAGGAAGTGTAAGTGACCTTCAATTGCTTAATAAACTGGTTTCTGCTGAAATCTCACTCATTGAAATAAGAACAAAAAGACAAATTACAGTTAAAGAAGCTGCTAATTTGCTTGGAAATATGGTTTTCAATAACATTCGCAACTTTTCACCAATAATGGGAGTTACTCATTTCCTCATGGGAGGACATGATTCAACAGGATTGCATCTTTATGACATCTATCCTGACGGAAGTGTTAATGAAACTCATGATTACGTTGTTTCAGGATCAGGAAGTGATTTCGCTCTTGGAATACTTGAAGATCAGTATAAACCAGGTTTGAGTATTGCTGATGGTGTTAATTTGATTGAACGCGGAATTACTGCTGCAATGGCACGTGACTCTGCATCAGGCAATGGTTTGAAAATATTATCCATTGATGAAGATGGAGTGCATGACAAAGTTTTGAAGCGTGTGAATTACAGCCTTCAAGCTGCTAAGTAAAAAAAGAATTTTGTGCTAACAATCTATAAAATATTCCTGTAAAAAATAAAATAAAAAAGTGTAAATTAAATGTATAAAATAAAAAATAAATTAATAGTTAGTAATAACAAAAATAAAAATAAAGTAAGTGAAAATAAAGCAAGTAATTCTTCTTTTGGAGAATAATAAATGGCAGATATTATAAAAGAAATTTTAAAGATACTTCCTCAGGATAAAATCAGCGATGCTGTTTTTGAGGGAGCAAATATTGTATTGTATACGAAGAACAAAGAATTCTTCTTTGATAACAAAGGTAGTATTAAGAAGGCTGTTGATGAATTCAAAAAAAGAATTGAGTTGCGGCCTGATCCTTCTGTGACAATGAAAGTTGATGAAGCTGAAGTGATAATTAAGAGTATGATTCCAGAAGATTCAGGGTTATCACAAATTATTTTTGATCCTCAGAGATCTCACGTTGTACTTGAAGTAGAAAAACCTGGAATTGCAATCGGAAAACAAGGCGCAATTCTGCAGGACATTAAAGAGAAGACATTGTGGGTTCCTGTTGTCAGACGAACTCCAGCACTTAAATGTGATTTAATTAATGATATTAGAAATGTTCTTTATGTAAATTCAGATGAAAGACGGAAGTTTCTGGATAAAGTCGGACATCGTATTTATGATGGCTGGACTAGAGGAAAGAAAGATCAATGGGTTAGAGTTACTTACTTAGGATCTGGACGTCAGTGTGGAAGAAGTTGTATTTTATTGCAAACTCCTGAAAGTAGAATTTTACTTGATTGTGGAATGGATGTAAGCGGAGATGACAGTTCGGCTTTCCCGTATTTTGAATGTCCTGAATTCAGAATTAATGAATTAGATGCTATTATTGTTTCACACTCACATATCGACCACTGCGCGCTTGTTCCTTTATTGTACAAATATGGATTTAAGGGTGCAGTGTATTGCACTGAACCTACTAGGGATACGATGAGTTTATTGCAGTTGGATACTGTTAAAATTATGAAAGGCGAAGGAAAAGAGCCTTTGTATACTGCTGAAGATATCAAGGAGATGGTGAAGCATACAATTACTCTTGACTTTGAAGAAGTTACTGATATTACGCCTGATGTAAGAATTACATTTTACAATTCAGGACACGTTCTTGGTGGAGCGATGGTTCACCTGCACATTGGAAATGGATTACACAATTTGTTGTACACATCAGATATGAAATTCCTTGATAGTCATTTATTGCAGAAAGCTGTTACTAAGTTTCCTCGTCTTGAGACTCTGATGATTGAAAGTACTTATGGAAGCAAGGAAAGAGTAATTCCTGACAGATTGAAATCTGAAGAAGAGTTGAGCCATCATATTATTGAAACTGTGAAACGTGGCGGTAAAGTTTTAATGCCTGTACTTGGAACTGGTCGTGCGCAGGAAGTTATGCTTGTAGTCGAGAAACTGATTAAAGATAAGAAAATGCCTGAGATTCCAGTATATATTGATGGAATGGTGTGGGATATTACAGCGATTCATACTACATATCCTGAGTTCATGAATGTAGCCATGAGAAAAAGAATTTTCCAGAAGGATACTAATCCTTTCCTTGAACCTTTCTTTAAACAAGTTGGATCACAGAAAGAGCGAAAGAAGATTATTGAAGATGAAGGACCTGCTTTGATTCTTGCTACATCAGGTATGTTAAATGGTGGTCCGTCTTTACAATACTTTAAAGAACTTGCAAATGGTAAGAAGCATACAATCATATTTACATCTTATCTTGGGCCTGGAACAATTGGTCAGAGATTGCATACTGGAGAACGTGAATTTAATTTCTCAATTAGCAGAGATAAACAGGAAGTTCTGAAGGTTGCAATGGATGTTGTAAAATTAGATGGATTTTCCGGTCACGCCGGACATAATGAACTTATTAATTTCTTTGGCAAGTTAAATCCTAGACCTAGAAAAGTCTTGATTAATCACGGAGAGCCTAAGGCTTGTCTTGAGTTAGCAGCTACATTGCATAAGATGTACAAAGTTGAGACTCTTGCACCAAGGAATTTGGAAGCTATTAGATTGAAGTAGATCATTAGATCATAATCTGATAATGAGAGCTGTTCTTTTTGAATGTTTATTATTGGGATATTAGGCTTAAGAATTCTTCTGGTGTGACAATTTTAGTTCCTTGAAATTCTTTAATAGGAAGAATGTGCTTCTTGTCTTGGGTTACAATGTAGTCTGCTTTTCCTTCAACTGCTGCTTCGAGGAACTTGTCATCATCTGGATCGTCTTTTATGAATCTAATTTTTTCCTTTGGGTCTACCAGAGTTGCAAGCTGAATAACCTTATGAACTGAGGTAATACGTTGATGTTGATAGGCTGGCTTTTGAATAATCTCATCACTATTAACTATCTCATTGTATTCTTCTAGAATTGTCTTGGAAATCACGATCTTTACTTTTCCCTGTCCAATGAGTTCGAGAATGCAAAATGATGCACCAGTCCAGAATGTGGCTGAAACTAATACATTGGTGTCAAGAACTACTGTGATCATTTCTTTTGCTTGCGAATACGATGCACGAGTTCAGAAACATCTTCTTCACGAATCTTCTTTTTTGCTTCATGCAATGGTTTTGTTATTTCTTTCCAAGACATAGAGCTCACTTTCTTAATCAATAATGAATCTCCGTCTAATACGAAAAGTATTTTTTCTCCTTCTTTTAGATGCATTTTTTCGCGAATTTCCACTGGAATCGCAACTTGTCCACGAGCACTGATTGTTCCCATATCAATTGTTTCAGCCATAAATTCACCTTTGTCTTGTAAATAAGACAAATCTTGTATTTAAACTTTACCATTTCTTGACTATGACAAGATTTAAAATGTGTAATTTCTTTTCGGTTTTATGGTAATGAAAAAATCTATTCTAACTTTATTGCTTGTTTTTTTGGTTGTACTATCGGCTTGTAATGGGCCAGTTATAATTTCTGACAAAGCTGGTACAGACACACCCGCAACTACAATGCCAAATACTGCTGATACTTCTAAACCAAGTACTGGAGATAAAGGTTTCAAGAATGCTGAAGAGTTTTGTGGTAAATTAGTTCCTAATCCTCTTAATCTGCTTGGATTAGGTCCTGATGCAACTGTTACACGAACTGAGCATACGTATCCTGTACAAAGAACAAGGACAGAATGTAATTGGATTGGCAAAAAACCACTTTCGACTGGAACTATGTCTACTAGTGAGAAAACTCATTTAAATTTTGAGGTAGAATGTGGATCAAACAAAGATTTCATGTCTTCGTGCAAACAAGAATATGGGGTTACTGATGATAACTTTGTGGATGGTGTAATTTGTCATACTATCAATTTGAAAGGTGACTGGGTTTGGATGGATAATGGATGCTATTTCACTTTGACTAATGTTTTTGGTCCATCAACTGAGCCAGCCAAAACCACTGAAGAGCTTGAAAGAAACAAGGCAATTAAAGAGGCTTTGAAAAGAAAGGTTGCTATGCATATTGCTGAACAGCTTAAGAAGATTTAATTTTTACATTTTTTTTGTATTTTCTTTATGTTATTCTATAATTGGCATCCAAATTCAATTTAATCTTTTTTTGTGCTTCTTATTAGTAGTAACGCTTTTAAATAAGCAATATTTTTGATCTTTATGGCCAAAATCAGTCCAATGCGGTATTTTGTAGATAGGAAGAGTCTAGATGGATTGTTGTCTTTGGAGTTTTATGAGGCTACTTCAGGTGAGCCTGTTTCTCCTGCCCAAATTTTTGATCAATATTCAAATCTTGATGAATTAATCAGGTCTAACAGGAGCGATAGAAAAAGAAGTCAATCTGAAAGGCATAATCTGGCTAGTGTTTTAGCATCTGTGAATAAGTCTAAATCTGCTGAAGCCAGAAAAAGTTTGCCAACTAATTACAGAGCGAGACTTATATTTGATGCTGATAAAACTATTGAATGTTTTGTAAAGTATAGGACTAATTTTGAGCCTTGGCTAATTAAACGCCCGAGCATTGTTGAATTGAATGATGCTGGTGTTCCTTTGTTTATATTTCGTGAGGCAAGAACTTATGATCAGGAAGCGTTGCAACCTGCCTTTGATAGTATGGGTGGGCACGATGTACGAAGAAATTATGCTACTAAAACTTTAAATGCAAAGAAAGCGAATCTTGTTCCTGAGCCAATACTTGTCAAAGCACTGGAAGAAGTATATGCGCTTGGATGTCCTAGAATAACTGTTCCTTTTCATACAGTTTGTGATGATGGAATGACAATGCACTATGTTAGAACCTTTTTTGGCACTAGTCTTCGTGATGCTGCTCTTGATCCTCAGCTTCTTGGAGAGTATGTTGGTAAAGTTCATAGTTATGGACTTATGGAGTTGTTGGACAGAACAACGAGCCAATATGTGGTTTCTCCTGTAAATGGCACTCCGCATGGAGAAATTGCAAATATTGATCCTGATTTTTTTGTGTGGAGTGGAAATGAGGCTTATTTTGTAAGAGATCTTGCAAGTTATGTTCACTTAGTGTATGAACTGTATAGGATGATTTCAGAGGCTGAGATCAAGCATATGGAGGATGTTAGGAAAACTGTGATGAATCAACATAAAGATCTTAAGCATGAGCTTGGTCTTAAGCTTAAGCAATATTATCCTAAATCCGGGAATATTTAGTTGGTTTAGTATTAATTGCGATGATATAGTTCTTCTCTTTTGATACATTTTATTTTTCCCATATTTACTCCTTTGTGAAGCAATTCAAGAAGCCTATGATATGTGCAGCTTGAGTCTTTTTCAAACTGTAAATAATATAGTTTGTCCCAATCAATATTTTTTGGTAATTTTCTTTTTTCAAATACTGTGATAAATTCGTTAAATATTTCCTGATTAGATTTGGTTTTTACCATGATTTTGTTTGTTATTTTTGTAATAAATAACTCTCAGATATTTATATTTTTCTTGCAATTTATTTCTTACTTTATTTATTTCTTCTTGTGCGATGTTTTCGATTACTTCTTCCATTTGGAGTAGGAAATTTCTAGTAGTATGTACTTTTGAGATTGGATGCATTAAGAGAGAAACTATTGAAATTGGTTTAATTTAGAAAACGACAAAATTAACTTATAATTAGTTGTCGTTTTCTAACTAGTAAAAGACCTTCCCTGTTCAGAGTTTAAGACGTTCATTATCCGAAACTTTTGTCTTTTACTAATTTGCAGCAATATTTAAAAAATTCCTTTTTTTCGGAAATCTTTATAAATTCGGAATTCCTTACTTATTAGTATGGAGCACAAACATATGTTCTACACGGACAAAGTCAAAATGGGAAAAAAAGGGCAAATCACTATTCCTAAGAAAATCAGAGATGAGGATGCATTGAAAGAGGATGATACTTTTGTTGTCACACATACTTCTAGTGGTGATATCATATTGAGAAAGTCGGTCATTAAATCTCCCGAGGATAAGATATTGGAGCTTATTTCTACTATGCGTACCTTTGATTGGAGAGAGGCTTGGGAAGAAGTTAAACAAGAACGAAAAAGGGAGCATAGATGAGGTATTGTGCTGATACTTGGTATATTCTTGGATTGTTTTCAAAGGATCTCAAAGCAGTCAGAATAATGGAAGGAGTGAGGGAAGGTAAAGATCGTCTTTATATTCCATTAACTGTTTTTGCTGAAGCAACTAAAAAACTTCTTCAGCGAGGGGTTTCAAAGGAAGAAATTGATACATTTTTTGATTCTGTTGGATCATCAGACAAAATACAGTTGATTATTCCAGATGTAATGATTGCCAGGGAGTCTGCTCGTGTGTCTTTGGGTTATGGTTTGTCTTTGTTGGATTCATTTGTTGCTGCTACTTCCAAAATGGTTGGAGCTGACATACTGCTTTCAGGAGATTCCGATTATTTGCCTCTTGTGAAAAAGAAGTATCTCAAAGTGCAGTCCTGGTGACAACATTTATATATCTTGTTTCTTTTTCTTTTTAGGTGAAAAGCCGAAAAAATTCTTTGTTTTCTGTATATGTGTATTTAGGATTATTTGGAGTGATTGTTTTAGTTGGATTATTATCATATTCAGCTTTTAGAAGTGTTACTTGCACTGATGAAACCTGTTTTATTAATCGTGCTAAAGATTGTAAGTCTGCTTATTTTGAGAATGTGATTGCTACTGCTACGGTTGGTTATACTGTGCTCGATAATTGTGCTGTAGAAAAGCAGATCTTGTCTCTTGATGGTTCAGAGCCGCAGAATATTAAAGTGATGTTTGAGGGATCAGCGATGGAGTGTAGTTTTGATGATGGAAGCTTTGACAGTGCCTTGTTGTCGTCGTTTACAGGTGGGATATCTACTTGTAAAGGGACTTTGAAGACTTTGATTGATCTGGTTTAATGTGTAAATATGTTTTCTTTTAGAGGTGGATAAAACTAAGAATTACTGATGAGGTTTTGGTTGAATAGTGGGTGACACAGAAAATCCCAAAGGATTTTCTGGGTCCTCGAAATTAGGATTAACATATTGGAACCGCCGGCAAGCCATGGTCGTCAGATCGTGGTAGGCGGGTCCCCTAATTTCGTTGACTACATTTATCTCTTTTTGTGGTCACCTAATTTTTTCTTCAAATTTTGATATTCTTTCAAGTATAAATTTATTGTTGGCTTTAGATCTTTGTTTAGCTCGTAGGATTTTAATGATTCATAATATTCTAATCTGTTTACAAAGTCTATGTTGATCGGAGGCAAATTGTGCTTTAGTAGAATGTTGTTTAATAGTATTCTGCCAACTCTGCCATTGCCGTCTCTGAATGGATGAATGTTCTCAAATTGATTATGAATTACTGCTCCCAGGATGAGGGCTGGATACTTTGACTTGTTCTTTTTGTACCAATCTATTAACTCATTGAGTAGATGCTTGATTCTTGGTTGAGGAGCTCCTTCGTGTACAATATTTCCATTGTTATCTATGACAACTACATCTTCTCCTTTTTTTCTCAGCTTTCCAGCAAATGGTTTTGAATTTTTGAATACAATCTTGTGGATTTTTTGAATAAGTTCTATTGAAATGTGCTCTTTTGCTCCTCTGATAAATCTTATTGCTTCGTCTACACCATATGCTTCGGCAATATCTTCTTTTGATTTATCTGGCCACTTGTCCTTTTCCAGTATATTTCTTACTTCCTTTTGATTTAGTTTGCTGCCTTCGATAGCATTGGTATGATATGTGAATATTTCTGAGAATAATTTCCAATCCTGCTCAGATAGGTGGGCTATTTTCAATGGAATTTCTAATTCCTGCTTTTTAATTGATTCTATTTCTTTATGTGAAAGTTCAAAATCTAGTGGATCTTTGATGATGTTGTATTTGTGGATTTCCTCTAGGATGAGTTTTTCTGCTATTTCTTTTCTTTCGTTTAATTTCTCTGTTTTGATATCTTGACCAAGATATTTTCTGAATTTGTGGATTTTAGAACCTTCTCTGTATGAATGAGCTAGATAATATTTGGTTTTTTTGTTTAATTTTCTTTTTTCTACGTGCATATTCTTTATTTGGGTGACTACATATTTAAATATTTTGGTTATGGGTGACTACATTTGTATCTTTTTGTGGTCACCTGATCAAATAAATTAATAAAGCCATTTTCTTTCTTTGTTGATAAGTGTTGTAAAGGATTTTAATTGATCTGGTTTAAGGTGTAAGTGCTTAAATGGTGTAATGTTTTTTTATTATTAATTATCGAGGAGATTCTATTTTTTTTAGAAGTAAAAAAGCTTTCTTTCTAGAAGAGATATGTTTATATATTGTTTTGCTTTTTTGCAGTATGTGAAATGCTTAGTATTGTTTACTGAAAGTTCATTTTTTTTGAAAAAATGAGGTTAAATGATGAGTGATTTGTTTTTAAAAATTGGTGTATCTTTCCTAGTTTTATTGATGCTTGGTAGTACTGTTAGTGCAACTACTTCTTTGGATACGACAAGTGGGAGACGAATAACTGCACTTGCAATCCAGAAATCTCTGGGTGGTGGTATTGACTGTATTGTACCTTCTTCGGCTGCTGCTTTGGTTACTCGTGATCAGGCATCTCAACGTGGACTGACTGATAATGAAATGTATGATCTTTATGGTGCATATAGTGATCTTGGTCAATTTGGAGTTTCTGGAGCTGATGACTATTCTTACCGAATTGACTCATTAGTATCTCGAATTCGTAGTGCTGAATCACGAATTGAACGTTTGGAAGATGGTGCTGGATTGGGTGCTGAGTCAATGGTTTTGGTTGAAGGTGTTGATGAATCTGAAACATTGTATAATGTTATTGGAAAACTCTCAGAACTTGAATGGCGTGTTTCAGTGCTTCTCCGAGCAGGTGAGGATGCAAGTCCCTATGCTGGTGGGGCTGAGGATGAACTTCAAGATCTTGCCGAAATACAACGAGTTATTAATGAAATTGTTCCTGTTGCTGAATCAAAGCCTCGTGCTGAAGTAGGTCTAAAATCAATGGGACCTGCTGGTATGTCACGAAAAGATTTGATTGGAACATTGAGGCCGAAAATTGAAGAAAAAGTTACTGATGCTCCTACTGCGTTTGCAATTAATCAAGTTAACAGAGAGTTTGAAAAAGCTACAGTTAGTGCTGATTTGCGTTCAATTGTGACTAAATCTGCAGATAGTGAGAAGGCAAAAGAAAGGTTGGTTGCATTAAACAACAAAGCACTTGATCTTCAGGTTGGGCTGCGAAAGGAAGGAGTCTCGAGAGCTGATGTGCTCGGTATCAGAGATGAAAAGATTGCTGAAACAGTGAAGGCTGAGTTTTCTCGTGTTGCTGCTGAAGATAATATTAGGACTGAAGTATCAAAAATAGTGAAGGGCGATGCTGATGAATCGAGTAGAAATCGTATTGGAAATTTCCTTGCAAAAGGAGCTTCGATAGATCGAGGTATTGTTGCTGAAGAGGATTCTGGCTGCAATGGAGCTACTCGTATTGCGGCTGAGGTTGTAGATGGGATTTATTTAGATGAAATTGAAAATACTTTGGCTAATAGACTTGGTGCGCTTGGTGATGATTTTACTCCTGATGATATTGTGAAGGTAGCTCGAGATATTGATTCAATGAAAACTCGTTACAAAAATGCAAGAATAACACAGTTAGGAGATGACTCTGGATTGAATGTATTGAGTAATGCTGTCTTGGGATCGCATATTGCTGATAAAGTGTTTGGTTCTAAAAGAGGTGAACTCAAAAAATTAGTTGATGCAAGTGCTAAAGATCCTGCTGAAATTCCTCGTTTAATTGATTTGAGCAATGATGTACGTGGTTATGTTCTTGATACTTCACAGAAAGTTGAGGATGGAGGACTTCGAAAAACAAAGAAAGTTTTAGAGGGAGGATTCCGAGAAAGTTATGATGGTAAACTGGATGAACTTCATGCTGGTGTTTATTCTGATCTCATTAATACTCGTGTAACTCATGATGTTGATGATATTTTAACTGATCTGGATGATGATGCAGTGCTTGAAAGGGCAAAAAGGGGAGATTATTCTGATATTGATAAAAAAATTGGACCTTTAGTTGATTATCATCATGGTCTTAACAGAGTATCGAGGGAACTTGGTACTATCGATTCCAGTGTTGAGGATGACTTTTCAGCTGCTGTTAGTAGAAAAATTTCCGATTATGTTGGAACAGGACATAGACGTATTGATTACAAAGATGAGAAATTTGCAACTGAATTTGGTGATTCTTTGACTCGTGCTGAGCTCTTTAAGAAGCGTCTTCTTGCTAAATTGGATGAATCTGAAGGAAGAAAAGTTGTTTCTGCAATTGATGATGAGGTTGATTATGTAATTGCTACCGCTTTTGCTGATGATTCAAATCTGATTGATTCATCAGCACTTACTCTTGTAGATGAATCTGGAACTGTTGATGGACCTTCTATTCTTGAATATGGTGATGATGTAATGTTTGTTATAAGCTCGTATGATGATGCAATTGATAAAGCTGACATTCCTGTTGAAAGAAAAGCTAAATTAAAAGATGGTGTCCGAAGTTATGCTGGAGATGAGGTTGGTACTAAGATAAGTAAAGCTGTTACTTCTGGGCTTACTCCTGAAGTCGTAGAAGAGGATGCACTTTCTTTTGATTCTGAAGAGCCTGACTTTGACAGAAAAGCTACTGTGATAGGAAAGAATGTTATGCGGGCTAGGGCTGTGACAGCTGCTCTTCCTCCTCAGCTTCGAGATTCTGTGGAAGAAAAACTTCCTGAGAAATTATCTGAGGAGATTGGACAGAAAGTTGTTGAGTATGCAGAGACTAAAGAAGTTAAACCATTATCGTGGTGGCAGAGATTCTGGAGATCTGTTGTAACAAAGGCGAAGAGTGTTACAAAAGCTGTTGGATTAAGTGGTGATGCTGTGGTTAGTGATGTTTGATCTCATGATAAATTATTGATTAAATTAGTTTGTTTTTTCTAATTGGTGATTATTATTTTTTATTATTAATTATCGAGGATATTCTGATTTCTAAAAGTAAATAATGTGCTTTTACAGAAGAGATATGTTTATATATGTTTTTGCCTTTTTTGATATGTGGTTAGAAAGAAAATATCTTCAAAAATTAATTTGAACTATTGGATACTAGCTGGTGTTATTTTAATGGTTGTTGTAGGGGGATTCTTTTATTATCTTGATTCTCAGAGTGTAAATTGTTCGGATGAGATGTGCTTCCTTGCTAGGGCTCAAAAATGTAAACCTGTCTATTTTGAGAATAGAATCACTACTGCAACTGTTGCTTATACTGTGATGAATGGCTGTGTTGTTGAGAAAAAAATTATTGGGTTGGATCCAAGTGAACCTGATGCTGCACACCAACTTTTTGAGAATGTGGGGATGAAATGTACATATTCTAAAGGAAGTTTTAATCCTGATTTACTGAGGACATTGACTGCTGAGCTTGCAAATTGTCAAGGACCATTAAAAGATGTGTTTTCGCTTGCTTAATGGCTCAATGATGTGGTTGTCGCCTAGAAATTGTATTGGATTGTAATTTTGCTTTTTGATAGTGGTGATTCAGGTTAAAATCTTTGTGTTATGTTAAATTTTTGTTTGTTGTTTTTTACTTGCTTTTTTCGACCACATTGTAATTTTTCATGTGCTCGATTTTTTGTTTTCTGGAATCGATATGTTTATATATTCTATTGTTTTTTAAAAATCGGTTGGTAAATTAGTTGTCTGTAGAAAGTATTAATGTAAATACTTGAAAAAAGAGGATGAATGATGCGTGATTTGTACTTGAAATTTGGTGCATATTTCATAGTTATCTTAATGCTTGGTAGTACTGTTAGTGCCGCTTCTTCTCAGTTCTGGATTTCTTACAAAGATGCCTCGGCTATCTACACCCAACCATACCAACCTAACCAACCTAACCAACCTAACCAACCAATTAAATCTTCTTCTTTAGTAAGTATTACTGGTGCACAGGCAACTTCAGGTCCAGGAACTAATTCAGTTCAGAGTTCGATTGGTAAATTTAGTTCTCAGTTTGATTTTGCTTGGAATGTGGCAATGTATCTTATTCAACAACTTACTATTGCTGTTCAGGCTGAGCAAGAATATTATGGAAATAATGGTGGTGTAGTTGGAGCAGCTCTTCCTAGTATGTTTGGTGCCCTTCAAAATTGGCAGCAGATGCAGTTGAATTATAAGGCTCAATTTGATGCAATGATGGGATCGATTGGAGGTTCGACTCAAGGTGGATCTTCAATTACTTCTGCTGCTGTGGGTGATTTTTCTGAAAGTGGTGGTCCACTCGGAGAATATGGAAATCTCAATAATATTCAAATTGATAGTTTTATGAATCAAGTAAATGCAAAAAAACAGGATGAGCTTAGAAGTGGTGCTTCTACTCCTCCTTCTGTTGAGTCAGTGCTGCAAAAATTAATTCCTATTCTTAATAATTTGAATAATTTGAATGTACAGCTTGACACGCTTGTGAATAAAGTTGAATTTGAAGGAATTTTGGCTGATCAAGGTGCTTTCAATGAATTTCAATCTGTTCACCCAATGAATGTGTATGGAAATCCTATGCATCAATGGCTTGTGAATTCTATTTTGTGGGTTCTTTTGGTAGCTAATGAAGCTGGATTTGGGCCTGTGTTTAAGCAAAACTGGCTTAATGCTATGAATGAACTGACTAAAGAGAAAGCTAAAGAGATTTCTAATTTTGATGCTTTGGCTGAAGCTGTGCCTCTTATTAATGGATTTATTGCTGGCAATCCTAGTCTTCCATCTGCAGATGAATTGAATTTAGTTAATGATTGGCTTAGTGGTGTTTCATTGCCTCCTGTAGCTGTAGCCGTATGTGGTGATGGAATTAGAAATGGTGCTGAAGAATGTGATGGTAATGATCTTGCAGGTTTAAATTGTGGTGATATTGCTGGTGGTTTAAGCAGTGGATCTTTGTCTTGTAATGTTGATTGCACCTATAGTATATCATCTTGTGGTGTGACTACTTCAACTGAGATTCCTGAAAATCAACTTGTTAATGATGCTCCAATCCAAGGTCCTACTGGAGTAATACTCACTTCAACAGATGGATCAGAAATTCCTGTTACTGATGGTAGCTTGGTTGATTTAAGTGCTACGCCTGGAATTCTTACGATTATCACTGATAGTGGGCAACAGACAGACCTCCTGCTTGATGTCGATGTATCTCCAACTGGAGATGTTTTAGTAACTGGATTTGATGGTGTACCTGTTTCATTCAGTCCTGAACAACCTGTTACTATAGGCGCTGTATCTGATGGCATTATTTCTTTGACTCAAGGTGGAAACAGTGTAAGAATTCCTTCCTCAGCTCTGGAAGCTGATTCCTTTCCATTTTACAATGCATATGTTAATTCATTGATTCACTGCTTCAATTCAGGTGGAGAATGTCCTGTTAGTATTCCAATGGTATGTCCAGCCATTGTCTCTACTGAAGCTCTTTCTCAATGGTTGACTCCAGGTCAGATAAATTACCTTACTACAAATACAGTTGATTTTTGTAATGTGATCCTCACTAATGATGGAGAAATTCCTGCGATTATTGGTCCAGATGGGTTCAATTTGAATGCTGGATTTATTGGTCCTATTGATTGGGTTCTTGGTATTCCTATTTTTAAATTGGCAGATGGAATAAATGATAAGCCGGTAGGATTTACTCAGGATGGAATTCCTATTTATAGACTAGGTGACGGAATTGATGC
The DNA here is from genome assembly GCA_964576505.1 of uncultured Methanosarcinales archaeon. Lineage (GTDB taxonomy): Archaea > Nanobdellota > Nanobdellia > Woesearchaeales > WJKV01 > CAZNVD01. Next base: position 15,418 of record CAZNVD010000005.1, on the reverse strand, counting down.
TGATCCTGTTGGATGGACTCAAGACAACACACCAATTTACAGATTGGGTCCTGATGATAATAAGCCGGTGATTAGAGGAGTTTCTGATGATGCAGATCTAACTCCACCCAGAGGAGTTTCTGTAAAGAAACCAGTTTGTCCACTTCCTCATCGCCCTTGGTTCTGTGACCCAGGACCTCTTCCGTATCCAGCTGGCAGTGAGATCCCTCTGGAAACTTATTGGAAAATGTTTCAGGATGCTGCTGCCAGTGGAAATCCTATTCCTTGGGACCCGAAAATGTTGGGAAATCCTCCGAAGGGGGTTTATTATGTGGCTGCTTGTGTAGAAGGTGGTCCGCCTCCTTGCGCCAGGTGGGTTAGGAAGTCATACACATATAAAATTCTCATCCCATCTCAGATAGTTTGCCCTGCTCCTATTTTACACTATGGTGTGCGAGATCCAGGGCATACTCCACTTATTCCTAATAGATTTTCAGCTGTACCTGTTGTAGATCCACTTCGTGTTCTTGATGATGAAGAAGGGGGTGGAGGTGGGGGCGGCGGAGGCGAAGAACAAGTGCTTCCTGCAATTACTGAAGTAGGTCCTGACTTTATTGAGATGCTTGTGTTTAATCCCCAGAATCCGGTTGAGGTGCTTCCTATTCCTGAAGGTGACATTCAAATAGCTCTTCGTACTGGCAGTGGATCGTCTAATTCTGAAGAAGAAACTGACCTTCCACAGGAAATGATAATTACAGTAACCAATAACGATCTTCGAAGTGCAATTAACAAAAAATTAAGTGAGATTACTGAAGAAGATCAGAGTACTGCTGCACAAGATTTGATTACTTTGTCAAAACCAACCTCAAAGCCTTCTCAGGATAATATTGAATCTTTGAATGTTCCTGAGGGTCAGGTCTCTAGGGTCGAAGGATCTTTGATAACAGGTGCTCAGGTGGCTGAAAAAGAAAGTTCAGGAGTCTTTGGAACTCCTTCTACCAAAGATGATTCTAAAGACAATCAAGTATCTACATTTGGTAATAAAGATCAATTAGTAAAAGAAACTTCAGGCGTATCAAGACAAGGATCTGCAGAGAATGCTCTTGATTCTTCTGTGATTAGTGCTGAATCCTCTGGCTTTATTGATGATGGTATTTCTCAAACAGGTGTTATTAGTTCTAATGCTCCTGCTGACTCAGCTGCATTTATTATTGATGGTTCTGATGTTGCTCAAGTTACTCCTGATACAACTTATCGTGAACGATTGAATAGAAAAACGACAATTATCATATCTTTGGTGCCTGCTGCCCAGTTTGAAGCTGAATATGGAAGATTACCTCATATTGTTGTGAATCGGGCTAATATTGCCTGGCGAAATGCAGCTGACATTCGAGCTGAACTTGCGGCTGACGAAGCAAAGTCTGCATTCAAGCAGAAATTGTTAGCGGGTGATCTTACTGAGGATGAAATAAATGCAGAATTGGACCGTCTAGAACTTACAGGGGATGAGAGGAAGAGGGCATTTGATACTATAAGTGATGTACTTGTTCGAGTAAAAGTAGGTCTATCTGATAAGGAATTGCAATTTTTGTCTGGAAAAATTGATGACGTTTATGTTGAGTATGCTGCGCGTAAACGCAAAGAATCGTTGACTCAGAAAAATGAGGGCATTAAAATGTCTTTGTTTAACACAGATAAGCAGATATCTGCAGGAACTGAACTCTTCGGAGATATTCAAGCAGATAATATTGTTAGCAGGAATGACTTTGTTGGTGCATTTGGAGAAGAAAAAGGAGATGATAAATATTATAATTATCTTTCAGCAGGAAGTGAAGGTCAATCACAGGTATTGAAAACTCAGTTGCTTGGTGATATAAAGAGTATGCAGGGAGCTTTGGGTGTTCAACGTGTTGGATTAACTGATGAATACAATAAGAATGATCGAGCTATTGGATCTCTTCAAAATCAAATTACTCAGGCTAGTGATTCACAAGCGGAAATTCAATCATCTGGAATTGGTGCTGTTTTCCAGAAGGAGCAATCTAAATCAAATTACATTTCTTCTCTCTCTTCTGGTACTCGAGGTTCTCAGCCTGGTGGAATTACTGTTCAAGGTCAAACTCTAAATTTAGAAAAATCTGATTATATTTCGTCGTTGATGGTTGGTGGAGCATCGTCAAATCTGGTTGTATCTGCGAAAACATTTGAAACGCCTCTTCCTCAAGAAGAAAATAAGGGATTAATTTCGTATACTGGTTCAGCATTCGCTGATATTTATTCTGTCTTTACTCATAAATCTAATGACAATAATGACAAAAAAAATAATAACCAAAAAGAAAACAGTGGTTATGAAATACTTCCATCTGCAGAGGGTGCTACTGCTGATAGTAATTATGAGAATCTTGGTGGTCTTGCTTGGGATAAAGAATCTACGCTGGCAAAAATTCCTTATCTGACTTCAGAAATGCTTGATCAATTTAGAGCTGGTTATTCTGTTGAAAAAATAGGTGATAAGTATTTAATTAGAAATCCTTTCGCAATTCAGTCAAGTTTAGTATCTATTCGAGAATATGACTCATATAATAGATGGAAAGTTGTTGAGGGGCTTGAAAGCAACTCCGTAGATGAAATTATTTCTGCTGCACAGGCATTGAAAGATCATGCTGCTGAATTTGGAATTAGTGTGGTTCTTCCTAAAGGATTTGCAACAAATCCAAACTTTGGAAGTGTGTTGAAGCAGATTGATCACATGCTTGATCTTGTTCCTCGTTGGTATCTTAGTTCTTCTGTAATTACTGAGATTAATTTAGCTGAATACACTCATGATAGAATTGCTGAATATGGAAAGGGAGTAATACTTTTAAATCCATATTTATATGATACTACTGCTCGATCTATAGCTTATTACTTTGGTATGAAATTGGGTGATGGAATTATTCATCTAGTTGATTCAGGAGACCTTTCAGAAAATGATGTAGATATTGAGTCTTTGAGAAAACAGTACAATTTGATTCGGGAGCAAGGCTTGCTTGTAGGTGGCGAATTTGGAATGACTAGACAAGATCGTATTTCTGTACAATACACCTTGTTCAATGAGTTTGTTGCTGAGACTTTCATGTATTATTTGCTTGATCGCACTGAATTATTGCAACAACCAGGTTATGAACCTGTAGTTGCTTGGTTTGATTTTTTTATTAAAAAGAAAAGCGTTACAGAAAAGAAAGCAATTACTACTAAACCAATTGAAACTTCAGTTGCACAAGATACAGTCGTGAGTGAAAGTGATCTTAATTCAATTAAGCGACGAATTGATTTACTTGCAAAGTATGCAAAAGTTGAGTTGTCTGATGGAGCCAAGAATGATTTGTTGAAAATTATTGAAAAGATCAGTATTTTTGAAGGTGCTGTTGATACAAGAAGACAGGAACAAACCATTAAAGCATTACTTATACAACGGAAGCCCGAAAGGAAGTTTGTAAGTGAGGGAGTTGAGTTTACATATAGAGTCTTTGAAAATATAGTGTCAGTTGCTGACAAAAATATTATTACTTCGACAAAAATTGAGGAAGCTGTTAGGTTGTCTACTCTTCGCATGTTGAGTGAACAAGATTTATCTGATTCTGAAACTGACAGTCTTAGAACTTTGACTTCTGTTGGTGAGAAAGAAGTTTCTGTTTTACTTGCTCTTGAATCATTGAATGCTGATACAATTACTTCTGTGACAAGATTCCTTCGTGATGATGCTTCTGATTCTGATAGAGAAATATTTGGATACTTTATTTCAGATCTACTACCTCGACTAACAGTTTCTGAGCGTGGATTGCTTGATAGCCTTACAACTGAACTTTCAGATGAAATTTCACGTGCTTCTGAATCTGGAGCAGTATTGAGTGAATTAGGACATGGGGGGCTTCCTGAAAATACTTTTACTGCGTATAATGAACTGAATAAACAACCTGAGTCAATTAAGAGAATTATTTTATCTATTTCTAAAGCTGGAGAATATAGAAGAATTACTGATGAACGAAAGATCTTTAGAACTTACATGTCTCCTTCTGTTGATGTTGGAGAATATTTCATTTTGGATGCTGTTGAAGGTGCCTATTCTGAAATACCTTTGTCATTTGAACTATTTGATAAATATTTGACTTATTTGAATGATGGAGTTCCTGTGGCTTTGAGTAAGGATGTATATGCTGCACTTGAAAAGGCTCGGACATTATCAGTGAAATCACCAAAACTGAAAGTACCTGAACCAAAAGTTGAACCAACAGTTCCTGCAATTCCTATTGCAATATCAGCTGATAAATTGGCTTCTGATAAACGTATTTCAGGCTTGATTGCTCCTGAAGGCAAAGGAATTGATGTATTGAAGAGCACACCTGGTGAGATTGCAGATATGATTGAAGATGGAACTATTTCTGATGATTATCTTGCTAAATTGGCAGAATACTTTACCAAGCTAACTGAAGCAGGTTATGGTATCTTGCCAGATAGCTCAATTATTTATTATGGTGATGATGCACGAGGCTTTGTTATTACTCCTGATAAAACAAGAGTTGCTTCTCTGGCAGATTATGGTGGAGAATTGAGTAGAGCAAAAGCAGCGGAGTTTAGTGATTCCTATGGTGATGTTTATGACGATTCTTATCTTGCGCTGCTTGATGCAATAGATGCTCGAATCAGTGCGTTGAGTGCTTCACGTAGTGGTGATTATGTCCGACGTATTGCTTTGTTGGAAGAACTGGATGATGACATTTTTGCAACTTATTCACGTGGTGCGGAAAGTTTACCAAGCATAAATAGAATAGCTGGCTCGATTGATCGTGTTTATGCTGAACAAAATCCAGTTGCTCCACAACCCCCTGCAGATGCTCTTTCTCTGCTTAATGATGTTCTTTATTCTACTATTATTAATCCTGTGAGTGATACAATTGGAGCTATTGCTGATTTTGGAAGGGCAGCTTCTGAATCTAAGCAGCCAGGAGTTCCAGGTGATCCTGATACTGAATTTGCAATGTTGAATCAACTTCCACTTGGTTGTACATTTGATGGGACTTATGGAATTCCTAGTAGACAATTATCAGCAAATGCAATTGATAGTCTGAATGCTATCAACCCGGCGGTAGGGACAACTAAAGATCTCTCGGATAGAAATAAGGTAATATCCACAGTTACATCAAAAGATTTAGAAACTGTTTCTAACAGAAAAGTTGTACCATTGTCTGGCGGCGCGATTGCAGATGATGTTGTGAGTGCAGAAGGTAGAATTACTGAGATTGAATCTGTACTTGATTCAATTGGAGCTGTTGGTGTGTCTGAATCTGCTAATGATATTGGATCTGCTGAAAATAAGATGTCTGAGATTGAATATTATTTAGATCTGCTTGAGGGAGTTGGTCAAATTCCAGAAAATCAGATTCAAGAAGTAGGAGATTCCGGACTACAGTATGATTGTGTTTACAATGTGCCTGCAGTTCCAGCAATTGGTTCACTAGACACATTTGATAATTATGAAGTTCCTGATTCAAGTCAATTCCCACATCCTGCTCCTTATCCTCTTGATGATGGCCTTGATACTGGTTCATTCCTTGCGCCGAGTACGGTAGATTTGGTGATGGCATTCAGCGAATTCCATGAAAAAGGAGTTAACCCTTATCAGACTGTTCATATTACTGATGTATTCGCTCTTGATCAGGATCCTCCTGAACCTTCGAACACTCCTGGTACTTTTGAAACTTCGCTGCCGCAACTTCCAATACCTGGATTGAGTGCTGAATTGATGGGGCCATTTAATCCTGAAGAAATTCAAAGCAAAGAATCATTTTACCAACTTGCATCACAGCCAAGTGTTTGGATTGTTGCTCTTCCTGATCCTGCACTTGATACAATTGAAGTTGTTGAAGGCGCTGTTAATGCGCCTGGTGGAGGAGGCGGTGGTGGCGGTGGAGATGAGTTTAAGACGACTGATCTTTGGTATGAACATATGAGGGGTGTTGGTATTGGTGAAGCTACTCGTGAATCAGGAGTAAAAGCAGTTGAAGAGCTAATTGGTAAAATTCAGTTTGACTGGGTGGGTACACCAAAAGAAATTCATGAAGGATCCTATAACTGGGTTCTCGCAGAACGATGGGGGACTTGGTTGCGTACTGCTAAAGGGAAATTGGCTGGGGGGGGTGGGGGAGTTTGTACTGGTGGTGGTGCAGCTAACATTTGTGTTAATCAGATGATCCAGCCAGGTCAGGATAAAAATGAAGAATCGCATAGACAGCATAATATTTGGGTTAATGGTCAGACGCGGAGAATAACTGAGTATAATCTTGGGCTGATAATTAAAGACTTACGACCTCGGTTGGGGTTGCCTCCGACTAAGTTTTGTGAAGAGTCTGATAAACACAACGAGTTGGCAGAAGGGTATAGTAGTATTCAGAGATTGCAGAATTTAATTTTAAGAATTGATCAGTCTGATGAGTTTGCTGAGAAGTTGAGTAAGTCTGATGAATATCAGGAGGAGTTGGATGCTATTGGGCAAAAAGAAAGAGAGAATCAAGAGCGAATTGAATTGGAACAGTATAAGGCTGCTAATGGCAAGCTGAAAGATTTTGACCTTGACAGTGTGAAGTCTGACTACAATCGTTTCAAAGAAGCCACGTCGCAGATGGAAAAGATTGAGAAAGGTGTTGAGTCAGAAGTTGCGTTAGGGAAAATGACAAGAGAAGACGCTCAACGAGCTCTTGAGGGTAGTAGTTATCAGGATTATTTGAAGGAAGCTCAGGAATTAGGTTCTAGATTTGCTGGAAAAGACAAAACTGGGAAAGACATTGAACTTAAACCAGAAGATGTTTATGCTCGTGATAAGCCTGCGTTGGACAAAATGCGCAAGGAAGCTATCAATAAATTAAATGATTTAGCAGCCAAAAGCAATTATCAATTGGCACAAGAAAAATGGCAAAGAGAAGAAGACTCCATTGGGGAAGAGTTGTCTAATTTACAGAAGAGAATTAATGAGAGATTCCCAGGTACTACGCTGGAAGGAAGGGAAAGAAAAGAGGCAGTTAAATTGGCAATAACAAAAATTGCTGAAAAATCTAATATTAAGCCACCTTATGAAAACCTTGACTACAAGGCATTCCTTGAAATGCATAATGCAGTGAAGGAATTAAATAAGTGTTTTGGTGGAAAACCAAAAGGAATTGCTGATTTACTCAACTTCCAATTGAGAGTGTATGATTTCTATACTCGCGCAATGATTGAATCAAGGGAAAATTTGCCAGGAATGTATAATAATTTAGAACAATACAATTACTATGCTCAGGGATCTGAGTCTAGACTTGATTCTGAGACTAAAAAATCAACAAATCCTGAGGAGTATGCTGAGAAGGCTAATGTGGTGGAGCAAAAGTTGATGGACAGATTCAATCTGATGGCAGATATGATTGACAAGAATAATGAAATCATGAAAATTTATGATGGATGGAATTCTGCTATAGGTGGTCAAGTTTTCGGTGATTTCACAATAGCTTCACAACCAATGGATGGCACGGGCAAGGAACATGTTAAGAAACACTCAGATAATTTGATAAATTTCTTTGCTTCCATAAAATTGTCGAGTGCCAACATTAAAAATGTACATGGCGAAACTCCTGTTAACATAAGAAGTTCTCCTGATAATTTCAAGCAATTTTTACGAAAACATGCTGAATACTTGGCTGATAGCTCAAACTTACATCAACTATTCATAAGATCACTTGCTGAACACCTGCAATGGTCGGGTGAAAATAATGTTGCACTATTTGGATTGATTATTTCACCTCCAACAGTGGGATGGGATTGGTCAGGAGTGAATGCCGCAGGTATTGCAACACCATCTGGGCCAGCAGCCCAGGCAGCATATCTCGCGGAAAATGACTGTCCTCCTCTTCCTATTCCTGAAAAGCCCTTCGGAGCGACTGGTCCAACTCAAAAGAAAGTTGGAGAAACTTCAGTTGAAGTTGATTATACTGATCACGGATCAGTAGCGGAATTCTCTCCTGTTGAAAAGGAGCCTGATGCTGGTACATATAAGCAGGAAAAGCCAGTTGAAGAAAGACTTGATGATACTCGCAAGAAAAACAATTGTGAACAAATTGAAGATACAATTGCAAACCAACAGGCGTTTAATGATTGTAAGAGTAAAATTGAAATATTGCCTGACCCTGTTACTGGCAAATTCCAGATGCATGATACTAATAAATACACTGGCCCTGGCTCAGCAACTTTCGTCGGCTTTATTGATCCAGATTCAAAAAATCCAAGCAGGCCCAACCTTGGACAATTCCTCGCAGCTTTGGCTGGTGTGGGATGTAAGCGACCTGGAATTCTTTACTGTCAAAGTCCTGCCGGATCGGGCAAGTTTGCTGCAATTGATGCGGGTTCTGGAACTGATCTTGCCACAGGTGGAGCTGTATCGCCAGAGATTAAATCTGCCCTTGATGAGATTAAGAAACTTGAACAGGAAAAACGCATTGAAGATAATAAGGATATAAAAAATAATATCGATGATTTATTCTTTGATCCTGAAAGATCATTGGCAGAGCGTCAGCAACAGTTGTATCAGTTTAGTAATGATCTTAATGAGTTGTGGGTACGCTATAGTAATGCTGCCAAGGCTGAAACAGCAGAAGAAAGAGCTAAACTTGCAGCTGAAGCTGATGCATTTGCGAATCAGGTGGCTTCAGAATTAGGTATTCCTGTTGAGACTGTAACTGGATTCCTCAATTTAATAGGAAGAACAGAGCCTCCTGGTATAGCAGACATTACTCCTCATAATGTAATGAAATATTTGATTGATCAACGGAATACCGCTTCATTGCAGTTGTACTCAGACGAAAGGCAGGTTAAAGGCGAGATTGCTAATGAGGCAGCAAAGCAAACTCAAGCTGAGAAGGAAAAACTTGTTGGTACTCCAGGTGGAGCAAGTAAGATTGCTGGTGTGCAGGCTCTAACTAAAGAGGGAAAAACTGAAGAAGCTAAACAAGCGATTGCGAAGCTGGCTAAAGATCTAAAGATTGATGAGACTTTGTTGAATGAGGTGATATTGAATGTTAAGGATCCAACTCCAGAGAAAATCATTGCGTACATACAAGGCAAGAAAGATGATCCGTTTAATACGCCTGAAAATCTAAAAGCTTTACAGGATGCATTGAGTTCGAAAGATGGTCTGAAAGAACCTTTGGAAAGTCAACTTAGAGACGCAAATAAGGAATTAGCCATTTCTTCTGACTGGTTGAAAAAAGAAATGGATAGAGCGCAAAAACTTGGCGATACTTTGTACGCTGAACGATTGCAGAGCAGACTTACCACAATAAATGAGATTGCGTCAAAGATTGATGCCATCAATCAGGATGCTACAAAGACGGGGCGATCATTAACTGATTCTGAGGCAAGTGAATTGAAGTTATTGCAATCTCGACTAGATGAAGAGACATTTAAGAATATTAACACAGAACAAATTCTGGCGGAGCAGCAAAGAATTCTTGAAAGTAACTTGAAAGAACGTACAGTAAATGAAAATATTCAAAAAGATCTTCAATCCAAGAAGGCTTCTTTGGAGTCGGATTTGAAAGGATCACAAGAAAATTTGGATTTCTATACTAAACTTTATGGCAGCAATCGAAACCAAGAACAGCAACAGCTTATTATTGATATAGAGGCAGACATTGAAGAATATCAAAAGAAGCTTTCAGAATTTGATAAAAGTCTTAAGGATGTTAATTCTAAACTAGCATTATCTGATGAAACCATAAAAGAGGAAATTGCTAAGATTAATGTTGAAATTACTTCACTTCAAGAAAAAAATGCAGAGGTTGCAGATAAGAACTTCCAGCTTAATGATCAAATAAAGACTATAGATGATCAGATAAAGATGGTTGATCAAAAATCAGCTGCACTATCAAAAGAATATCAAGACTTTGCTCGAAAGAGCGAGTATGATCTCTGGAATGACGTTAAGAAAAGTAATGCATATAACCCTGCCGCGTTCGCTATCTTTGGTGCCCGAGCTAGTGGATTGCCGCCTGACGAGCAAGCCTTGGCAAAGCAGATTACTGCTGTGTATAATTCCTATCAGACTACTCAAAATCTCGAAGATTTGGAAAAAGCTTCCAAACTTGCAGAGCAATACGACGCTCAATTTGGTACTAGTGATGCTATTTACCAGGACAAATCTGTCCTTCAAGAGTTTTATGCTGCAGCATTCAAGAGCAGCTTTGGAAGTAGTGCTGAAAATGATGCACTAGTCACAACTCTTTTGGAGTCAAAGTGGAAACAAGATGTGTCTACTAATCTAGAGCAGAGCAAGCTGGAACTTGACTTCCTCAAAGAGACAAAAATGAATCTGGCAGATACTGGACTCTTAGGTGGACCTTCTGCCGATTTAATCGCTGCCTTAACAAAAGCGGAGAAACGGTATACTGATGGACTACTTGTTAATGCTGAAAAATCAGGTGAACCAGATGTCTATAGTAAAATCCAGAATATTTTGCTTGATTCGCTTAAACGTCAAAGTGAACTTGGATTATTGACAGAAGATCAAAAACAAAGGATTGATGCTTTGCTTAGCGCTCAAAATCCTGAGCTTAAAGACCTTCCAAAAGATCAAACATTTTCAATGATTGAATGGATTCAGGATAATGTACTTTCAAATGTCAAGAACATTAAGGACGCTGCGGCACCAGTTGCTGAAATAATATACGGAGCTGATGGCAAAAGTGACCGTGCTCAAACTGTTGATCGTATTTTTGGACAGGATACTTCCATTAGTGCTAAAAAAGGATTTGCGGTAGCTGTTGGTGATTACAATAAGATTTTTGCCAAACTCATGCAGCTAATGGTAGGTCCAAGAAATGAAAATGTTCTGGCTTTCTCTTGGCCACCTGGTCAAGCCAAATTCAAAACTTTCTGGTATATTTCTGAAGGAGGAATGAATATATTTGAGACTGCGGTAGCTGCATTGGATCTTCAAGATAAAGAAACTGGAACTATGGTTGGTAGTATGTTGCGAGCCCAATTTGGTCCATTGCTTAAGTCTTATTTCCCGCTTTATCATGGAGACACAGAGTATAATGCTTTCTTGAGAAATATGCAAACATATCAAGGGATTGGACAGAAGGAAGCTGAGTGGGCAGATAAGATGACAGCCCTTACTGAGAGACTTAATGCTGGGTTAGACATTGAACAATATTCCAAAGAAATGGCAGAAATTAAAAGAGCTTATGTTCAGTATGGTTCAGACCTCCTAATCAAGCTGGATTTGATAAAACAAAATAATAATATTGAGTCGATGCTTCATTCAGGATCACTCGATGATGCAGGCACTCTTTATTATAGAGCATTGTCTGCCGTATTGCAATCATATATGCAACAAACTTTAGTTCTTACTGGTGTGGTGTCTGAAGATGCATTACGTCGTATTGATCTGGCATTAGCTCTTATCAAACAAAGAAAACAAGATCTCCTTGGCGTCGGTTCAGTGGTTCTTTATGAAACACCCGAAGATCGTGCGGCCGAGCGTGCGAAAAACCAAGGAAAAGTCTTGGAATTGCAAGAATGGGAAAAGACTTTGAAATCCTATAGGGATGTAGTTGAACGAAATGCTAAACAGTACAGAGCTGCTTCAACTGTAGATTATCTTGCTCAACTCCGAGCTAGATTTGAAGCGCTCAGGAGTGCATTCAGGGGTGAGCGTATACAATTTGACGCAATGTCTCAATTGTACAGGGAGTTTGTATCAATAAATATTATGTCTCTTGAAGGCGGGCTTGAATTATTTTCCGATATGGTCGGAACTTACTTGGGCTTTGGTAGACAATATAGTACTGAGATTAATCGCCAGGATGTATTGTCTATGGGAAAATATATTGTAACTGTTCCAGAACTATATGAGCAGCATAAAGCTGGATTTCAGTCTTACTTGGAAACAGTACTAATGATTACTGCATTTGGAAAGAAAGAGTATTATGATGGTCTTAAACAGCGAATTGAGTTTCTGAAGAAGGAGGTTGAGAAAGCGTACAGCCATGGACAATATGGTTACGGAGGTAGCGTATTGAAAGAATTAACTCAACTCCAATCTGAATTCTCAAAGCTGCAGCCAGAAATCATGCAAGATATTTTCTTTATTGCACAATTTACTAAAAAGGATTTCATCTTTACTGATCCTAAGACTGGTGAAATAAGAACAATGCTCTCGATTCCTGAATTTGTGGGATTGTTCGGAAAGGATTCTCCATTTGGTGGAGAAGGTAGTATTGTTGATAATCTTCCACCAAGTTTGAAGAAAGTTCTCTTTGGTGAACAATTTGGCCGTGAGCTTACGGGAAGAACTGACTTTACTACTGCTTACATTGGCTCTGCGTCAGGAGAGTTAAACAGATTGGCTGCTCTCGGATTTGACATTAATAGGTATGAAGCTGAAGTGAAAAAAATCAATGGATTTCTTGATGATGATGGCAGTTTCTTCAGCAGAGAACAACTAAGTGTATTACGGGATGCAGTCAAGTTAATTGGATTCCTATATGACAAAGGAGATTCATGGAGTAGTAATTTGTATAAAACTGCTGAAAAAAATATGGTTGTGCGCTACGAAGAAGAATTAAAAGAGATAGTCAAGGAAGCTGAAACATACCGAGATAATGCTGGAATTGTGTTTTCAGGTCTAAAAGGTGTTCGTGATTTCTTGCGGGGTACTGTATTTGGAGATTTGATTTATCGTGGATTAGACTATGCCGCAGATAGCATGTTTGGTGCAAATGAACCAGATGTATTCGAACTTGCAGCTCAGATGGATAGAATTGCCAAACAGTCTCTTGATGAGATTAGTCGATTGAAGCAGGAGTTTCCTGATCACTTGCAGAGCGCTGATAATGATGTGGACTTTGTAAGTTTACAGAATAAGCAAAGTACACTATACTTGTACTTTGGTGTTGAGAAGTTTGATAATTACTTAGGAAATATTGCTGCAAATGCTGGTGCTAACTTACTTGAATTTATGCCTGTGCTTCTTGGTTCTATAGGTCCTCAAGGTATTGCTGGTTTAGGTAAAGCATTTACTGGTTTGGGAAATTTAGGTAAAACTCTTCTTGGATTTGAGGTGAAGGCTGGTGCAACTGTTGCAACGCAGGAAGTAGCGAAACTTACTTTTGCACAGGCGTTGGAACGGGGTCTTTTGACTGAAACTACATTGCTCAGAGGGGCAAGTATTCTCAAGGAAGCTTCCACATTTGCATATGTAGATGTTAGTAAGATGGTTGATAGTGGAGAGATTACATCACTTGGAGGCTTTGCTGAAGCATTTGCTGAACACACTGCACACCTTGCAATACAATTTGCTCTAGTTCAAGGATATACTGGTTTGACCGGACTCTCTGGACCTGCTCTAAAAGGTTTAACTGGTACAAGTGGGTCAATTGCAAGGGGGGCATTTTATACGGCTAACTTTTTGGGAGAAAACATTGTGTTTGTAGGTTCAGGAGCTGCGCTTGGTACTGGAGAATTTACTATGACTGCCTTGCTTGACAGTATTGTTTTCCTTGGAGGATTGAAAATAAAACACGCAGTTGAAGGAAGTTTAGCTAAATCAGATTTAGATCGCGCAGTTGAGAAGGCTGGTAAAGAGTATGATCAATTTGTTTCTGGAAAAATATCTGAGGCTGACTATGTCAAAAAAATAAATGAATTGTATGAAGGATCTTTCAGTGAATCTGGTGTTCCTACAAAACCAGGATTGGAAGCAGGAGCGGCGGCTCGCTTAGCAAAGGCTGTTGAAGATATAAGAACAAATTATGGTGATGGTGCGGGTGGTCTTACCAAAGAAGGATTGACTAAGTTAAAGGTTGAAAAGTTGAAGTATGAACAGGAAGTGAGTGAAGTATTAGGTGCTCTGTTTGAGCCTCGTGGTGAGGCTTTAGTTGGATTTGACCTTGTTGATTCGTTTAAACAGGATCTTCAATTGAGATTAAGTGAATCAAGTAAGCAGTTCGATCTTTTCATTGCCAAAGAACTTTATAGGCTAGAGCCAACAGAAGGAAACAAATATGAATTGGATAAGTTAACGAAGGAAGCTGCTGAACTTAAGACGGCGGTGCAATTTGAATTTTACAAATCGAATAAAGAGTTGGCTGATGCTAAATTAAAAGAGCTTGATGATATAATTGCTGATCCTGAAAAAACACCAGCTGAGAGGTTGGATGCGCGCCTTGAAAAGGAGGAATTGCTTGATGGACTTAAGCAGGCGACAGATGAAAGCTTTGCAAGGCTCGATAAATTTGGAAGTACTATTAAGGCACAGTTGTCAGCCGAACTTTCGCCAGAAAAAATCAGCGAAAGATATGATGCTTCGAAAGAAAAGGCTACTGCTGCTGCAGACAAGATAATTTCTGATATTAAATCGGGAAAAGTTGTGTCCCCCGAAGATATCAAGACTGTTGAAAATTCGCTTAATTTGAAAGGTGCTGAGAGTGAAGCGTTTAGGAAAGCTGTTACTGAAAAAGATGTTGGGACTATTGAAAGTGCAAAAGGAAAAATTGAGAAAGGATATGAATCCAGAAAAGAAGCAAAAGTTGCTGAGGCTTTAACTGCGGAGAAAGTTGCAGTTGATAAGAGAATAGAAGAAAGCGCAAAGGATATTGATGCAGCAAGAGAGCTGGCTGGTAAGGTCGCAAAAGGAGAAGATATTCCTCTTAAGGAATTTACAGATGTGCTTGGACCTGACATTGGAAAATGGGCAAAGGAAAAGTATGAAGAAAAAAGATTCACAAAGGTCTTTGACGCTATTGGCAAAGAAAGAAAATCAAAAGAAGAAGATGTTGGATTTGCAAAGAAATTTAGTGAGGATCTTGGAACTGAAGCTGTGGCTCGTAAAGAGGCGTCGGCTACTGCAGCAGCTGCTGAGACTGTTGCTAAAGAACACTTCAAAGAAAAAGTTACTGAGGTTCTTGTTGAAAAGGCAGGTGAGATTGCTAAGAAAGGAGGATTTACTGAAGCCGAAGCAAAAACTGTTGAAGAACTTGCAAAGGGAATTCCAGAAGGGGATTACTCCAAGTTGCCTGATGTAAAGAAAGCTCTGGAGCGAATTGAAGCTGAAAAGAAAGCTCTTGAAGAAGAAGCGAAAAAGCTTGAAGAAACACCTGAAGAAATTGTGGCTGCTGCAGAAACTATGCGGGCTGAGAAAGCCGAGGTAGATGAAAGAGTTGAAGAGACAACAAAGAAAGAAGAGACTGCGAAAAAACTTAAAGAAAAGATTGCGAAGGGAGAAGAAATTACATTTGAAGAATTTGTAGCGGTCTTAGGTGGAGAGCGTGGAACAACTGCGAAAGCGGCATATGAGAAGGCAAAGACTGATACTAGTGTTAAGATAACTAGTGATAAGGCAAAGATTGTTGCTGATGTTGATGCAAAGATT